>JANMKK010000096.1:0-15443 GCA_031372005.1 Rubrivivax sp. | reverse complement strand
CGGGCTCGGGCAAGAGCACGCTGCTCAAAATCAGCGGCCTGCTGGAGCGGCCCAGCGCCGGCAGCTACTGCATCGAGGGCCAGGAGACCACGGGTGTTGACGACGCCGCGCTGACGCAGCGCCGCAGCACGGCGCTGGGCTTCGTGTTCCAGTTTCACCATCTTCTGCCGGCATTCACGGCGCTTGAAAACGTGACCCTGCCGGCGCTGATGCGTGAAGGCCGGGTCACTGCCACGCAGCAGTTGCGCGCCGAAGAGGTGCTGGCCGCGATGGGCCTGGCGCAGGCCATGGCCAAGCGGCCGGGGCAGTTGTCGGGGGGCATGCAGCAGCGGGTGGCCATCGCGCGTGCGCTGGTGCTGCAGCCGCCGCTGGTGCTGGCCGATGAACCCACGGGCAACCTGGACACGGCGTCGTCCGACGAGGTCTTCAGCCTCATGCGGCGCATGCACGCCGAGTTGCACACGAGCTTCCTCATCGTCACCCACGACCCGCGGCTGGCGGCGCGCTGCGACCGCGTGGTTGAACTCGTGGACGGGCGCGTGGTGCGCGACGCTGCGCAGGCGCCCGCAGCGCACGAAAACTAAGCGGACGGGTCGGCGCGGCGCTCGAAGAAGGCGTAGCCCGACTGCGCATGCTTGGCGCGGACCATCGCGGCGTCGGCGCGTTTAAGCAGCGTTTCGGCGGTGCCGCCGTCTGTGGGGCAGATGGCGATGCCGATGCTGGGCCGCACTGTCAATTGCAGCGTGCCAATCTGCAGCGGCGCCGACACCGAGTCGAAGAGCTTGCAGGCCAGGTGGCTCAACTGCTGGCGGTTGTCGACGCCGCCCAGCAGGCAGGCAAACTCGGCGCCGCCCATGCGGCCCACGCAGTCGCCGGCGCGGACGGCACGGGCAAGCCGCGTGGCCACGATCCGCAGCATGCCGTCGCCCACGGCATGGCCATGCTGGTCATTGATGGGCTTGAAGCCGTCCAGGTCCAGGTACAGCAGGGCCAGGCTTGGGTGCTTGCTCGGGCGTGCCTGCTCGGTATTCATCAGCGCACGGCCCAGCACGTTGAAAAAGTGGTCTCGGTTGGGCAGTGTGGTCAGCCTGTCGTGCAGTGCGCTGGGCGAGGTGTTGGGCAGGGCGCGTTGAATGCCCTGCTGCTGCAACATCGTGGCGTGCAACTGGTCCAGCGCTTCAGCGCATTCCAGCACCCGGCTTCGGGCCTGTTGCGGCATGCTGGCCAAGCCTGGCAGCGCCGCCACAGCGCCAGCAATGTCGCGCAGGCGGGCGGTGACGGCGTTGAAAAGCACGTCCCAGTCGGCATTGGGTTCTTTGGCGATTTGCGCCGCGCTGGCCAGCAGGCGCTGCACGTCCGTGAAATCCCTGTCGTCAATAGGGTTCAAGGCGGTGATTGCGGTTGACATGGTGCGCCGTTGTAAGACATCACGCTGTCAACGTCTGTTCGATAGCGCACCCTGACTTAGAAACAAGGCTGAGGCACCGCCAAAACGTCCGCCAAACCGCCGCTGGGCGGCCGCCAGACGCCAATCCTCAGCCCAACGCCGCCCGGTAGGCCAGCCTCTCACTGGCATAACACGAGCAGGCCGCACCTTCCAGGCCCTGGCGGTCAATGACCATCACTTCACCGCGCCGATAGGTGATGAAGCCGGCCTGCTGCAGCGTGCCGGCGGCCATGGTGATGCCCACGCGTCGCACGCCCAGCATGCCGGCCAGAAATTCATGGGTGACGTGAAATTGCGGCCCATGCGCGCGGTCTGCACTCATCAACAGCCAGCGTGCCAGGCGCGGCTGGATCAGGTGAAAGCGCAGGCAGGCTGCCGACGACGCCATCTGCGCCAGCACCACCCGCAGGTAGCGCTGCAGGCCTTCACGCAGCGCGTTGCTGCGCGCCAGTTCGCGCCGGAAGGCCACGCTGCCCACCCGCCAAGCCGCGCCGGGCCCCTGCACCAGCGCCCGCAACGGTGACTGCAGCATGCCCAGCACCAGTTCAGCGCCAAACATGCCTTCGCGGCCCACCATGCCCACTTCCAGGCTGGCGTGGTCGTCCACACCGGTCAGCAGCGAAATGAAGCCGTGGACCGGGAAGTAAACATGTTCGATGGTGGCGCTGCGGTCGCACAGCACCTGGCCAAGCACCAGGTCCACGGGTTCGCAGCAGGCCTGGAGGCGAACGCGGTCTGCCTTGGGCAGCAATTCGATGAGATGGTTCTCGGCCTTGGCCAACGGACGCTCCTGCCAGTTTGAATGCGCCGGCCATCAGAGGCACGGTCTGGGTCCGCAGCATGAGGCCGGGGTGCCCGGCCTGACTGTCGGCCAGACTACATAACAATCAAGATGCAGGCAGTGCGGCACCAGGCCCCACACAGAATGCGGGCTCAGACTGCCAGGGTGTTCGGCAGCAACCGGTCGTATTCGCGCTTGACGACGGCGTAACACTCGCAGCTGCGCTTTTCCAGCGCCGGGCGGTCCAGCACGCTGATGCGGCCGCGCGCATAGCGGATCAGGCCAGATTGCTGCAACTTGAGCGCGGCTTCGGTGACGCCTTCGCGCCGCACGCCCAGCATGTTGGCGATCAGTTCCTGGGTCATCAACAGTTCGGCCCCCGCCAGCCGGTCCAGGCTCAGCAGCAGCCAGCGGCACAGTTGCTGGTCAAGCGAATGGTGGCGGTTGCAGACGGCGGTTTGGGACATCTGCGTGATCAGCGCCTGTGTGTAGCGCAGCAGCAGGTGCATCACCCGTTGGGAACTGTTGAATTCCTGCTGCACAAAGGCAGCCGGCACTCGGCAGCCGCGCCCGGCGCTTTGCACCACGCCCCGGCTGGGCGTGCTGCCTCCGCCCATGAACAGTGATATGCCGACGAGGCCTTCGAAGCCCACCACTGCAATCTCGGCCGAGGCGCCGTTTTGCATCACGTACAGCAGCGACACGATGGAACTGGTGGGGAAGTAGACGTGGCTCAACTGGCGGCCCGATTCGTACAGCACCTGGCCCAGTTCCAGGTCCACCCATTCCAGCTGCGATTGCCAGCGCTGCCATTCCGGTGCCGGCAGTGCACGCAGAAGCCAGTTGAGGCGTGGGTCGGAAGGCGCGGACATCGGGCGGTTTGTTTCAGTTTGAAACGCCTGCTGGGCGTGGTGGACTGCGGGGAGTGGGGCTGACGTACTGTGGGTCAGGCCTCCAAAGTTTAGGCGCTTGCAAGGCTTGAGTGTGCACAGCATGGCACGTAGAAATCCCTACCCGACCCATCGTGCACCGTTGCGGCTGTTTCAGGCAAACAGCGCGTCTGGCAGCAGCCGCTGATACTCCTGTTTGACGACTGCATAACACTCGCAACTGCGTTGTTCCAGGGCGTGTCGGTTCAGCACCGTGATGCGGCCGCGGGCATAGCGCATCACACCCTGGTGCTGCAGCTTCAGGGCGGCTTCGGTAACCCCTTCTCGGCGCACACCCAGCATGTTGGCGATGAGCTCCTGCGTCAGCATCAATTCGTTCCCTTGCAGCCGGTCCAGGGTCAGCAGCAGAAAGCGGCACAGCTGCTGGTCCAGCGAATGGTGGCGGTTGCACACCGCCTTCTGCGCCATCTGCGTGATCAGGGCCTGGGTATAACGCAGCAGCAGGTGCAGCACGGCTTTGGAGCGTTCAAATTCGTCCTGGATGACAGAAGCCCGCAGCCGCCAGCCCTGCCCGGCGCTTTGCACCACCGCCCGGCTGGGCGTGGAGCCACCGCCCATGAACAACGACACCCCGACCACGCCTTCGGCGCCAACCACCGCAAACTCCGCTGTCGAGCCGTTTTCCAGCAGGTAGTGCAAGGAGACGATGGCGGTAGTGGGAAAGTAGACATGGCTGTGTTGATGGCCTGATTCGCACAGCACCTGACCCAGCGGCATGTCCACCCATTCCAGCAGCGGCTGCCAACGCTGCCAATCAGCATCTGGCAAGGCACGGAGCAACTGGTTTTGACGCGGCGCGGTCGGCATGTTGATTTCAGGATTCTGGGTCGCTAGGGGCCGCACGCGCGACACCGGCGTGGCACGCGTGGCAAGCGGGGCGGGCGCGACATGCGGGGCGGGCGGCGCTGCCGAGACAAACGGGCGGCGTGGCGTCGGTGCCTGCCAAGGGCTGCTGGCGGTCTGCATGGCTCAGGGCTTGTCGGTGGACTTGGGCGCGGGCTTGGTGTCGGTGTCCACCGTGCCGACTTCGATGGTGGTCAGCTCACGCAGCATGCCCCCGGTTTCAACCCCGCCACGGGTGATGCCCGCGCCGCGCATGCGGGCCATGCAGGCTTCCAGGTCTTTGTCTTTCAGCGGGCCGCAACGCAGCGCCTGGTTGCGCTGGTAAGTGGCGGGGTCCAGGTCATAGGGCTTGTTGGTGTGCGGCATGCGGTAAGCCACCGTCACGTCGTGCAGGCACAGGCTGCGGTCCTGCGTGGACTTTCCCGATTCGCAAGCGGCACGGTCACGCTCGTAGATGGCCCGGCGGTCGGCCTGGTCACTGGATGATGTTGAAGCGGTCGCTGCAGTTGCTGCAAAAGGTGCGATGCAGGCCATCAAGGCCAACAGCAAATTCAGCGGGCGCGGATTGTGAAACGTTGGGCGGGACATGGAGACACTCCTGCAATTTCAGTGTCTTCACTGTGCCCCGTGGGCCCTGCAGTGCGTGTCGGCGTGGCTGCGGTGGGGCTGTAGGACAAACCCGCCGCAGTCTGAAGGGCTGCGGGATGCAGCGCGGAGCCGAGCCCCGCGCTGTACAACGCTTCAGCGCGGCTTGATGACGCCCGTTTCGTCCGACAGCACGATCTCCACGCGCCGGTTCATCTGGCGGCCCGATGCACTGTCGTTGCCGGCCACCGGGAACGATTCACCGTAGCCCCTGGTGGCCAAGCGGTCGCTGCCCACGCCCTGGCTCAGCAGCGCAGCACGCACGGCGTCGGCACGGCGGCTGGACAGCGTCTGGTTCATTTCGTCGCCACCGACGCTGTCGGTGTAGCCCTCGATCAACACCTTGCGCTGCGGGTAGGTCTTGAGGAAGCCGGAGAGCTTTTCCACGTTGCGCACGCCACCGCTCTTGAGTTCTGCACGGCCGCTGTCAAAGAGCACGTCGCCCATGGTGATGACCATGCCGCGTTCGGTCTTCTTGGCGTCCAGCGCAGCCAGGGCTGCCGACTGCGCAGCCAGTTCGGCGCGCAGCGCGGTGGCGCGGCTCTCAGCGTCCATCGCCTGCTGCTGCGACAGGGCAGATTGCTGCTGCGCGGCCACGGTGCCACGCTGTGCATCACGCGCTGCGCGTTGTGCCGCTTCGGCGTCGGCTTGCGAAGCCTGCGCATTGCTCTGCGCCACGGCTGCCTGCTGCTGCGCCGTGTTGGCTTCCTGGGTGCGGGCTTCAAGGCGCAGCTTGTCGCGCGCCGCGTTGGCCGCCGTCACTGCCATTTCTGCAGCCTTGCGGTTGGCCGCCTCCTGCACGATGGCGCTGCGCTGCAGTGCGAGGTACGAAAGGTGGTCCACGGTCCCCACATCGGCACCCCGCATCTGCGCCGCTTCGGCCACGGCCAGTGCGTCACTGGCTTGCTTGACCTCGCCGCCGGCCAGGCTGCCGGCCTGCGGGTTGGCCATGGCCACGCGCAGGCTGCTGCGCGCTTCATCCAGACGCGCGTTGTCACGCGGCACGGTGCTGCAGGCGCCCAGGGCGGCCAGGGTGATGAGTGCGGTTGCAGCGGCCAGCACGAGCAGGCTGCGCGGGATCATGGTGCCCAGAGGCTTGCTGGGAGGTGTCACGGCGCGATTGAACGCGGGGGCGTAGCGATTGGAACGGATGGAGCGGTTCATGGGCTTGTCCTTTTAAAGAAACGTGCAGGGCGTGCAAGGCGTGCAGGGCTTGGGTTCAAGGCTTCTTGCGGGCCATTTCTTCGCGCAGCACGCGGGCGGCTTCGTCCAGCTCGGACTGGGCCTTGCGGGCTTTCACCGCTTCGGCCTTGCTTGCGGCCAGTTGGGCGTCCAGCTGGGCTTGCTGGGCCAGCCTCAAGGCCTGTTCGTTGTCTTTGGCAGCCACGGCCAAGTGGGCGCGCACCAGCTTGTCGCGTGCCGCGCCCATTTCGGTGGGGGCCAGTTCCTGGCCACCGGCGCTGACGGCTTGCGCCACGGCGGCGGTGGTCACCGCAAGCTGTTCGGTGGGCACGGGGGCGCTGGCGCAGGCGCCTAACGCCAGCACGGCGGCGGCCAACAACGCGGTGCCAGGGTTGAACCAGCGGGAGTGTGGGGTGGTGTTCATCAGCAGGGCCTTTCGCGGCGGTTGGGCCACTGCGCGGTGCCCAGGCGACAAGGGCCTGCGCTGCCGTGCGTGTGACAGTGCCGGCACGGTGGCGCAGGCGCCGCTGCGGGTCCGTGCGCTGACCCACACAACCGGGCAACGGGGCGCTGTCCTACAGCCGTCGGGCCTGCACACCGACGGGGCCGGCGGCGCCACATTCCTACAGTTCTGGTCATGGGTCGCCAAGGCCCCAGTGCCCCCGCAAAAAATTCGCGGCACCGCACCGGACCCGGCTCTGATGACCCAGCCTTTTTAACCACCAAGACCGGAGTTAGACCATGACCAAGCGCTTCAACACCCGCTTCACCTTCGCCGCCGCACTGGCTTCCATCGTGCTTGTCACCGCCTCTGGCTGCGCCGTGACGCGGGGCCAGGAATCGGTGGGCGCGTATGTCGATGACACCGCCATCACCACCGCAGTGAAAGCCCGCTTTGTGGAGAACAAGCTGGTTGACGCGATCTCGATCAACGTCGAAACGCTCAACGGCACCGTGATGCTGTCGGGCTTCGCCAAGAACAGCGCCGAGAAGACCACCGCCGAGTCGCTGACCTGGAAGGTCAATGGCGTGAAGCAGGTCAAGAACGAAATCGCAATTCGTCCTTGATGGACGCTGGACAAGCGCCAACGCTGAAAGGACACGCCATGAACTGGGAACAGATCGAAGGCAACTGGAAACAGGCTGTCGGCAAGGCCAAGGAGCAATGGGGCAAGCTGACCGATGACGACCTGGATGTCGTTGCCGGCCGGCGCGACCAGCTCGCGGGCCTGATTGAAAAGCGCTACGGCGTGGCCAAGGAAGAAGCTGAAAAGCAGCTGGCCTCGTGGCAGCGGTCGGCCAGCGAGAGCTGGTTTTCCAAGGACCACAAGCCGAAGTGAAAACGGACGCTGCGGCACGCTGCCGCAGCGCTGAAACTGGCCGGCTGACCGCCGGCGCCCTGCGAGCGTGGTGCCGTCCAGTGACTGCACCACGAACGCCGGGAAACCGTCGATACCGGCACTGCCGATCTGGGCGCCGGCGGTATCTGTGTCTTTGTCGATAGCGCCCAGGATCCTTTGTCAGAGCAGCGACAATCGCTGCATGAACCTGAATGCGAACGACCCGGCGGATGCCGTCAAAGAGCCGCGCCTGTGGCGCGACAACGGCTGGACCGCGCGGGTTGTCAAGAACAACGACGACGAAGGCTGGGCGGTGGAGATGGTCCGCGACGGCCAGCCCGAGCCTGCCCTGGTGGGCCCGTGGACCATGGGCCGCGACAAGAAGAACCCGAAGCCGCTGGACACGAACGCGTTCAACACGCTGGTGAAGACTGCAACCGAAGTCGTGCGCCGGCATGAACAGCATGTGCAGGCGCTGCACCACAAGACCGAATGGGTGGATGCAGACCGTGGCCGGGTGCTGGTGAAGCTGGACGTGGTGGCCGACGAAGACGACCCGCACGCCTGGCTGTCTGCACAGGATGCCGAAGGCCTGGAACTTGCGCGTTATCGCGTCGCGCCGGGTTACAAGCTCAACGCCCGCAGCGCGGGTGCGTGGGTGGATGCGGGCCTGGCGCGGCCCGCCTGAAGCGCCTCAATTTTCGGCTGATCCTTCGGCTGAACCTTCGATTGAACCTTCAAGCAACCGCACCCGCACGCTCTTGCCCTTGACCCTGCCGACCGAGAGCTTGCGCAGCACCTGCTGCGCCACCGGGCGGTCCACCGCCACATAGGTGGAAAACTCGTTGATGCTGATCTTGCCGATCTGCGTGGCGGCGAAGCCCATGTCCTTGGTCAGCGCGCCCAGCACGTCCCCGGCGCGGATCTTTTCCTTGCGCCCGCCCATGATCTGCAGCGTGGCCATCGGCGGCAGCAGCGGGCCTGTGCCGGAGGGTGTCAATGACGTCAGCGGCTGCCACGCTGAAGGTGCGCCTTGCGCTTTTTCGATGCGGCCGACCGCACCCATCTCGTCCATGCTGGCCAGGCTGTAGGCCGAGCCTTCTGCATCGACACGGCCGGTGCGGCCGATGCGGTGGGTGTGGGTGGCCGGGTCGGGCGTGATGTCGACGTTGATGACGGCTTCAAGCTGGTCGATGTCCAGCCCCCGCGCCGCGATGTCGGTGGCCACCAGCACGCTGCAGCTGCGGTTGGCAAAGCGCACCAGCACCTGGTCGCGGTCGCGCTGGTCGAGGTCGCCATGCAATTCCAGCGCTTCAAAGCCTTGTGCACGCAAAACTTCGACAAGGTCGCGGCATTGCTGCTTGGTGTTGCAGAAGGCCAGCGTGCTGACCGGGCGGTAATGGTTAAGCAGCAGGCCCACGGTGTGCAGGCGTTGCGAGTCGGTCACTTCGAAGAACAGTTGGCGAATCTGCGTCGCCGACGGCGTGGCCAGCAGCGTCACCTGCAATGGGTCGCGCATGAAGGCGGCGCTGAGCCGGGTGATGCCTTCGGGGTAGGTGGCTGAAAACAGCAGCGTCTGGCGGTCTTTGGGGCATTGCTTGGCGACGACGCTGATGTCGTCGAAGAAGCCCATGTCGAGCATGCGGTCGGCTTCGTCCAGCACCAGCGTGTTCAGCGCGTCCAGCTTCAGGCTGCCGCGGTCCAGGTGGTCCATGATGCGGCCCGGGGTGCCGACGACCACGTGCGCGCCGTGCTCCAGGCTGGCCAGTTGCGGACGCAGCGTGGCGCCGCCGCAGAGTGTGAGCACCTTGAGGTTGTCCTCAGTGCGCGCCAGGCGGCGCAGCTCTTGCGTCACCTGGTCGGCGAGTTCACGCGTGGGGCACAACACCAGCGCCTGCACCGCAAAACGCCGCGGGTTCAGGTTGGCCAGCAGCGCCAGCGCAAATGCCGCGGTCTTGCCGCTGCCGGTCTTGGCCTGCGCGATCAGGTCGTGCCCCGCCAGCGCCAGCGGCAGGGCGGCGGCCTGGATCGGCGTCATGGCGGTGTAGCCCAGCTGCACCAGGTTGGCCAGCACGTGCGGTGGCAGCGGCAGGGTGCTGAAGGCGGCTTTTTCTGCCGGCGAAAGGGACGGCGCAGGATTCGGGCTGTTCATGAGCGATTATCGGAGGCTGTTGCGCAGCCGCTCGCTGCCTTGTCTTGTTGCCTGTCTCGATGCACACCAAACCTGCCCCTGCCACTGCCGACCCCGCGCACCTGCCCAACCCCAAGCACCTGAGCCGCGTGCCGCTGCACATCAGCGCCGATCAGCTGTCGTGCATCCGGCAGTCAGCCTTCGCATTGCCGCAGGTGGTCAAGCCCGCCGACTACGTCGCCGAAGGCAGCAAGGGCTTTGAGCTGCACCTGGACAAGCTCGGTTTCGTCTTGCTGCAAAAGCCGGTGTCGGGCGCGCGACCCAGCCGCTGGATCGACCCGGCGCTGATGGGCAGCGCGGTGGCGCACCTGGATGCGTTGGGTTCCGTGGCCAGCACGCCTGAAGCGCGCTTGATGATGGTCGAGCGCACCGCCGCACTCGAAGGCCTGGGCCTGACGCGCCGGGCCGGCCAGTGGACGCGTCTCGTCAGCCACACGCTGGCGCTGGCAGAGCCGGCATGGCAGGTGCCTGTGCTGTTCCGCGTCGATGTGGAAGCTGCACCTGTGTGGGACTTCTTCCGCACGGGCGACAGCGCTGCGTTGCAGGCCGCGCTGGGCCCCGTGCCGGCCTACCCCCACGCCACCGAGCTGCAGGCGCACCTGACGCGGCTGGTGGCGCGCAGCGAAGCGCTGCAGGCGCACCACCTGCCGTCGTTGCTGCCACGGCTGCAGTCGGAATGCGCCACGCCGCAACCCTTGGCCGACCTGCTGGCCGCGTGTTCACGCGCGCAGGACCGCTGGGAACACCAGGTGGCCGAAATCGACACGCTGCAGGGCCTGAACCGCGAACTGGCGTTTCAGGGCTACCCCGACACCTTCCCCAAAGCCCGCCGCGCGCAGCGCAAGATTTCGCTGTATGTCGGCCCCCCCAACAGCGGCAAGACGCATGCCGCCTTCGAGCGCCTGGCGCAGGCGATGATTGGTGCCTACCTGGCGCCGCTGCGCCTGTTGGCACTGGAAGGGCGGGACCGCCTGGTGGCGCGCGGTGTGCCCTGTTCGCTGCTGACCGGTGAAGAGAACGTGCCGGCCGACGGTGCGCGCGTGGTCAGCAGCACGATCGAGATGGTGGGCACCAACACCGAAATCGACGTCGCCGTGATCGACGAAGCGCAGATGATCTTTGACGCCAGCCGAGGCTGGGCCTGGACGCAGGCCATCGTGGCGGTGCCGGCGTCAGAGGTCATCATCATCTGCAGCGGCTTCGCAGTGCCTGCCATCGAAAACCTGCTGGGCCTGTGCGGTGAACGCTGCACGGTGCGCGAATTCGAACGCAAGCAGCACGTTGAACTGCTGCCGCAGCCGGTGGCGATGTCGTCGCTGAAGCTGGGGGACGCGGTGGTGGCTTTCAGCCGCCGCGACGTGCTGACGCTGCGCGACGCCATCGCCGCCAACGGCCACCCGGTGAGCGTGATCTACGGCGCCCTGCCGCCTGAAGTGCGGCGGCGCGAGGCAGAACGCTTTGCGACCGGCGAGAGCCACATCCTGGTGGCGACCGATGCGATTGGCATGGGGCTGAACCTGCCGATACGGCGGGTGCTCTTCAGCACGCTGACCAAGTTTGATGGTCAGGCCGACCGCACGCTGGATGAATCGGAAGTGCACCAGATCGCGGGCCGCGCCGGGCGCTATGGCATCCACGAAGAAGGTTTTGTCGGCGTGTTGAAGGACGCCGAGCCGGCCGCGCTGCGCGTGCTGAAGGAACTGCTGGCCAAGGTGCCACGCGCACCGCGCGACTTCAAGGCGCCGGTGGCGCCGAACGGCTGGCACGTCGACACCATTTCATCGCGCCTGCACAAGACGCAACTGAGCGAGGTGCTGGGTGTGTTCATGCAGCAGCTGAAGCTGGACGACGCGCACTTTGCGGTGGCCGAACTTGAGCAGATGCTGGATCTGGCAGCCGAACTGGACAAGAGTGCATCACGCCTGACGCTGAAGGAACGTTTCACCTACGCGCAGGCGCCGGTGGACATGCGCACCGATGCGCTGGTGCAAGAGTTTCTGGCGTGGAGCCACCGCCATTCACAGACCGGCAAGGCCGGCAGGCCCTGGTTCCTGGACGCGGTGGACAGCCACAGCCGGCTGGAACGCATGGAACAGGCGCTGCGCGGCTGCACGCTGTGGCTGTGGCTGGACCTGCGCTTCCCTGGTGCCTATGGCCACGTCGAAGAAGTGCAGGCGCTGCGCAGTGCGCTCAACGACGGCATCGAAAGGCAGCTCAAGGGCAAGCGGCCGCTGGCGCAGGTGCGGCGGGCAAGGCACTGAGCCTGCGCGTGCAAGTCCGGAAGGACTTGCACGGCGGGCGTTGGCCAAGCGGCGATTTCACGCCGTCTGGCTGAGGCCACACCGGCTGAGGAGGTGGCGATCAGCGGCGGTTGTCTTGACGCCAGTCGCGCCGGTCGTCGCGCCGGTCATCGCGCCGGTCGCCGCGATACTCTCGGTGATCTCGGTGATCTCGGCCATGCTCGTAGCGCCCGCCGTGGTCATAGCGATTGGGGACGCCGTCGCCGTCACGGTCCCAACGCGGGTTGTAGACGCGGTCGTGGCGATTGGGAATGCCGTCGCCGTCCACGTCCCATCGGCTCGGCTGGCGGTATGCGGGGCCATGGGCGTATTCACGGCCGGGCAACACCACCACGGGCACTGGGTAGTAGACAGGCGCAGGCTGGTACACAGGCGCAGGCTGGTAGACGGGCGCAGGCTGGTAAACCGGGCCGTAAACCGGGCCGTAATCCGGGCCATGCACCGGGTAGCCCCCGGCCGACGAGCCGATGGTCACTTGCCATTGCACGTCAACAGCGCCGCGTGCCTGGGCAGCGCCACTGGCCAGGGTTGCCGCCAACGCTGCGGTTGCGGCGAAGGCTGCGAAGGCAAACTTGCGTGTGGTCATGGATCAGACTCCTTGCGGTTGCGGTGCAGGGCGCTGACTGCGCCCCGCCCTTGAAGAAACGCTGAGCTGGCCCATGCGGTTCACCCACATCGTGTGAACGGCTGTAAAGCCTCGCCGCTACGTCAAGGGACAATGCGCCCATGAAAACCCCCGCAAGGCTGCAGGCCCTGGTTGACGAAGGGCTGATCGACAGCGTCGTGCGCCAACTGATGAGCGGCAAGGAAGCCAACGTCTATGTCGTGCGCTGCGGCGACGACACGCGTGCGGCCAAGATCTACAAGGAAGCCACGCACCGCAGCTTTCGCCAGGCCGTCGACTACACCGAAAACCGCAAGGTCAAGAACACGCGCCAGGCCCGCGCCATGGCCAAAGGCACACGCTACGGCCGTGCGCAGCAGGAAGCGGTGTGGCAAAGCGCCGAGGTCGATGCGCTGCACCGCCTGGCCGCTGCGGGTGTGCGTGTGCCCAAGCCCTACAACTTTGCCGAAGGCGTGCTGTTGATGGAACTGGTGACCGACGAACACGGTGACGCCGCGCCGCGCCTCAACGACGTGGTGCTGACGGCCGAAGAAGCCCGCGCCCACCACACCACGTTGCTGCAAGAAGTGGTGCGCATGCTGTGCGCTGGCGTCGTGCACGGCGACCTGTCGGAATTCAACATCCTGCTGGCGGCCGACGGCCCGGTGATCATCGACCTGCCGCAGGCCGTTGATGCAGCAGGCAACAACCACGCTGCGCGCATGCTGCTGCGCGACGTGGGCAACCTGCGCAATTTCTTTGGCGGCTTTGCGCCTGAACTGCTGGCCACGCAGTACGGCGCCGAGATCTGGGGCCTGTATGAACGCGGTGTCTTGCAGTCGGACACGCCGCTGACGGGCCGCTATGAACGGCAGCAGGGCGCCGTCGATCTGTCTGCGCTGATGCGTGAGATCGACAACGCGCGCGATGAAGAATCGATGCGCCGGCTGCGGATGCAGACGGCGGCCTGAGCGGCCATGCAAAGCGACGCACGCCAGCACAGCGCGGCCGCCGAGCGCAACCAGGCGCCAATCACGGCACAGTTGAAGCGCCTGCTGCCGGCGCGCGGCGTGCTGCTTGAAATTGCCAGTGGCACGGGCCAGCACGCCGCGCATGCTGCAGCGGAGATGCCGGCGTGGCGCTGGCAGCCCAGCGATGCCGACGGCGATGCGCTGGCCAGCATCGGCGCCTGGTGCCACGGCCTGCCGAACGTGATGCCGCCCTTGCTGCTTGATGTGATGGCGGCAGACTGGCCAGTGCCGACGCCGGTGGACGCGATCTTCAACGCCAACATGATCCACATTGCACCCTGGCCCGTGTGTGCAGCGCTGATGCAAGGCGCCGCGCGTCACCTGACGGCGCAGGGGCTGCTGGTGCTGTATGGCCCGTTCATCGTCGAGGCTGGAAGCACGGCGACCAGCAACCTGGCCTTCGATGCCGACCTGCGCCGGCGCAATCCGGCCTGGGGCCTGCGGCCGCTGTCTGATGTACTCGAAACAGGCGTCCGCGCTGGCCTGAAGTTGGAGGCGCAAATCTCGATGCCGGCCAACAATCTGCTGCTGGCCTTTGGGCGCGCGTCTGGCCCCTGAGTCATCCGCCGGCGCGTTTGGCGCCGATGCCTTCTTGCTGCAGCCAGGCCAGCACACGGTCGACGTGGTCGCCCTGAACCTCCAGCACGCCGTCCTTCAACGTGCCGCCGGCGCCGCAGGCCGTGCGCAACCGCTGGCCCAGTGCGGCCAGCGCCGCGTCGTCCAGCGCCAGGCCGCGCACCAGCGTGACGGCCTTGCCACCTCGGCCTTTGGTTTCGCGGCTGACGCGCACCGTGCCGTTGCCGCGCGGTGCGGTGCGCGCCTGCGCCGCGCAGCTGCATGCCGCCAACGGCCGGCGGCAGTCGGGGCACATGCGCCCGCTGTCGGTGGAATAGACGAGGCTGCCAAGGCCGCGCAGATCGGATTTGCGCTGGTTCATACCGCCCATGATGCCAAAGTGCGCCGATCCGAAAAAGCTATGACAGCGTGCGTTTGGGCAGCAGGTTGGGCCACAGTCTGTCCAGCCGCAGCACCTGCAGCTTGATGCGGTAGTCGATGTCGGCTGCCTGACGTTCGACGATGGCTTCGATCTGCGAACCCAGGGTGTCGGCCGGCAAGCCCAGTTGCGCCACGGCGTCGGCGCCGTCAAAGCTGATCAGCGCGCCAGCGCGGCGCACGATGCTCAGCATGGCGGTGTTTTCGCGCGCGATGTGGATTGCCATCGAGTGCGCGCCGCGGTTGCGGGCGTGCGTCACGGCGTGGCTGAAGAGCCGCGCACCCATGCCACGGCCACGCAGGTGCGGGAACACCGAAACGCCAAACTCGGCCAGCGCGCCGTCGCCGTCAAAGGCCAGATGCGCCATGGCGACGAGGGTCAGGCGGTCGTCAAAGACGCCGAAAATCTCGTCGCGCCCAAAGTCCAGATGCGCCACGTAGCGTCCGATCTGCTCGTCGCTGGCGACATGGCCGAAACGCAGGTGGCGATCCTGCTCATTCAGGGTCAGCAGGTGGTCGAGCACGCGGCCCCGGTGGTGCTCGGCAAGTGTGCGCACAGGCAGCCAGTGCCAGGGCTTGCCCGCAGGGGGTGCACCTGCGGGCAGGGCGGTTTCGAGGTGATCGGTTTGTGACTTCAAGCTGGGTCTCCCCTGTACGACCGCTGCATGGTACCCGAGTGATTTAGGGTTTACCCTCAAAGTAGATGTAGGACGATGGCTTGTATTCCACGACTGAGCGCTGGCCGGCAGATGCAACGCCCGGGGACCGTCAGTGTATGATCGCGGGCTCTCCTGGGTTCGGCCGGGGGAGTCAGCCCCAATGATCCAAGGAAAGTGCACCGGAGAGGCCGCCTCAACAAGCGGCGCCGATGGGCACGCGGGGTGAACAAGATCCCGAAAGTCCTGCGTGATTGCCCTGCCCCGTTGCAGGCGCGCGCTCTCAGAAAGACCCTCATGAAGACCTTCAGCGCCAAACCGGCTGAGGTTGTGCACGAGTGGTTTGTGATCGACGCCACCGACAAGGTGCTCGGACGTGTTGCCAGCGAAGCAGCACGCCGTTTGCGCGGCAAGCACAAAGCCATTTACACGCCTCACGTCGATACCGGTGATTTCATCATCGTCGTCAATGCCGACAAG
>JANMKK010000037.1:0-5335 GCA_031372005.1 Rubrivivax sp. | reverse complement strand
ATCGCCAGCGGCCGCATCAACAAGGACGTGCTGGTCTTTGGCGTCGTCTTCATCGTCGCCGGCCTGGCCTTCAAGTTGGGCGCCGCACCCTTCCACATGTGGGTGCCCGACGTCTACCAGGGCGCGCCGACAGCCGTCACGTTGCTGATTGGCGCAGCGCCCAAGTTCGCAGCCTTCGCCATCACCATCCGCCTGCTGGTGGAAGGCCTGCTGGGCCTGGCGGTGGACTGGCAGCAGATGTTCATCGTGCTGGCGGTGGCGTCATTGGCGGTGGGCAACATCGCGGCCATTGCGCAAAGCAACTTGAAGCGCATGCTGGCCTACAGTTCCATCGCGCAGATGGGCTTCATCGTGCTGGGCCTGTCGGCGGGTGTGGTCAGCGGCAACACGCTGTCGGCGGGCAATGCCTACAGCTCGGCGATGTTCTATCTTGTCGCCTATGTGTTGACCACGCTCGGTACCTTCGGCCTGATCATGTTCCTGTCGCGCCAGGGCTTCGAGAGCGAAGAGATCGACGACTTGGCCGGCCTGTCACGCCGCAGCCCGTGGGTGGCCGGCGTGATGACGGTCTTCATGTTCTCGCTGGCGGGGCTGCCGCCGATGGTGGGCTTCTTTGCCAAGCTGGCGATCATCCAGGCGCTGGTCAGCACCAACGTCACGCTGTACATCGTGCTGGCCGTCGCGGCCGTGCTGTTCTCGCTGGTGGGCGCCTTCTACTATCTGCGAGTCGTCAAGGTGATGTGGTTCGACGAACCCGTTGTCAGCGCGCTGACCGACCGCACCCAAGGTGTCACGCTGTTGCTGGCCTTGAACGGCGTGGCCGTGCTGCTGTTCGGCCCCTTTTCGGGTGGCCTGATGGCGATGTGCCGCGACGCCATCGTCAAGGCCTTGGCAAGCTGAAGCCGCATGCGCGAAGGTGCAGCCGCTGAGAAGGACGCGCATTTGACCGAACGCCGCACCGGTGGCGTGACGCTGCTGTCGGGCGGTTTCCTGGAAGTGCGGCGCGACGACGTGCTGCTGCCCGACGGCAGTGCTGCGACGCGCGAATTTGTGCAGCATCCGGGCGCAGTCGCGGTGATTCCAGTCCTGGACGACGGCCGGGTGGTGCTGGTGCGCCAGTACCGCTATCCGCTTGCCAAGATCCTGCTGGAATGGCCTGCCGGCAAGCTTGAGGCCGGTGAAGACCAGCTGGTCTGCGCCCAACGAGAACTGCAGGAAGAGACGGGCTTCGTCGCGCGGGAGTGGGCCTACGCGGGCGAGATCCACAACGCTGCCGCGTACTCTTCTGAGAGCATCTGGCTCTGGTTTGCGCGCGGCCTGCAGGCCGGCCCGGCGCGGCCCGATGCCGGTGAATTTGTGGAAACCCTGTCGATGAACCTCATCGACCTGGAAGTGCTGGAAGCCAGCGGCGACTTGCCCGACGTGAAGACGCTCATCGGCCTGCGCTGGCTGCAACAGATGCGAGCAGGGCGCAAAACGTGCACCTGGCGCAGCGCGCCGTTTGGCGCGGCCCTATGATCTTTAATCTATGAAGGTCCTGAACCTGCGTTGCGCCAACGGCCACGGCTTTGAAGGCTGGTTTGCCTCTGACGACGACTACATGGCGCAGAACGGCGGCGGGCAGATCGAGTGCCCGCTGTGCAGCGACAAACTCATCAGCCGCCTGCCGTCGGCACCGCGCCTGAACCTGTCCGGCGCCAGCGAACCGCTGGCCAAGCCCCAAGTCGCCGACCTGCAGGCCGCGTGGCTCAAGACCGTGCGTGAACTGGTGGCCCGCACCGAAGACGTGGGCGAGCGTTTTGCCGAAGAGGCGCGCCGCATCCACTACGGCGAAGAAGCCGCCCGCGGCATCCGCGGCCAAGCCACAGCCGAAGAGCGCGCTGCGCTGCGCGAAGAGGGCATCGAGACCCTGTCGATCCCGATGCCGGCCGCGCTCAAAGGGCCGGTGCAGTGAGGCACTGACACTGCGTCGTTAGAGCACCCGCCCCGGGTTCATCAGCTGCAACGGGTCCAGCGCAGTCTTGATGCTGCGCATCAGTTGCAACGCCACCGGTGACTTGCGCAGAGCCAGTTCGTCGCGCTTGAGCAAGCCGATGCCGTGCTCGGCCGAAAACGAACCGCCGTATTCGGCCACCGCATCGAAGACGATGGTGTTCACCGCGTGCTCTTCCTCGGCCAGGAAGCGCTTGCCGTCACCGTCACCATCGCCGTCCCCACCGGCTGGCGCCTGCACGTTGTAGTGCAGGTTGCCGTCACCCAGGTGGCCGAAGTTGACCAGCTGCACGCCGGCATAACGCGCACGCAGAGCGGCGTCAGTGCGCGCCACGAATTCTGGAATGGACGACACTGGCAGCGAGATGTCGTGCTTGATGTTGAGGCCTTCTTCGGCCTGCGCCAGCGGGATTGATTCGCGCATGAGCCACAGCGCGCGGCTCTGCGCCAGGCTCTCGGCCACCACGGCATCTTGCACGGTACCGGCTTCGAGCGCCGCGCTCAGGAGAGCTTCAAAACGGGTGCGCGCCTGCGCAACACCCTCCACGTCGCTCTGCTCCAGCAGCACCGTCCACGGCGCGGTGGGCAGCGGCTGCGGCAGGGTCGGGAAGTGGCGCGCCACCAGGTCCAGCGCGTAGCGGCCCATGACCTCAAAGCCAGTCAGGCCCGAACCCAGGCGCGTGCGCGCCAAATTCAAAAGTGCCACACAGTCGGCCAGCGTGTGGCAGGCAGCCAGCGCGGTGGTGGTGGCCGCAGGCAGCGGTGCCAGCTTCATGGTGGCGGCGGTGATGATGCCGAGCGTGCCTTCACTGCCGATGTAGAGGTCGCGCAGGTCGTAGCCGGTGTTGTCCTTGCGCAGGCCGCTCAGGCCATGCCAGATATCGCCGGACGCAGTCACCACTTCCAGCCCCAGGCAGAGGTCGCGCGTGTTGCCCCAGCGCAGCACCTGCGTGCCGCCGGCGTTGGTAGCCAGGTTGCCGCCCAGCGTGCAACTGCCCTCTGCGGCCAGGCTCAGCGGCAGCAGCAGGCCTTGTTCAGCGGCAGCGGCCTGCGCCGCCTGCAGCACACAGCCGGCCTCAGCCGTCAGCGTGAGGTTGGCGGCGTCGATGCTGCGCACACGGTTCAGCCGCCGCAGGCTCAGCAGCACCTGCGTGCCGGACGCATCCGGCACACCACCGCCGACCAGGCCGGTGTTGCCACCTTGCGGCACGATGCTGACGCGCTGCGCCACGCACAGCCGAACGACGGCTGCCACCTCGTCCGTGCTGCCAGGCCGCACGACGGCCAGTGCCTTGCCGCGCCAGCGTCGGCGCCAGTCCTGTTCCCACGCCGAGAGGTCGCCCTCGGTCAGCACGTTGTGCGCGCCAACCGTGGCACGCAATGCTTCCAGCAGCATCATGCGGCTGGCTGCGTGACGTTGCCATCGCCGTCGCGGTGACCGTTGCGCTGGCCGTTGCGCAATCGCCAGCGGATGTACAACGTGCAGGCCGAAAACAACCACAGGCAGAGCACAACCTCAGCCAATGCCAGGGCTTGCGACAGGCCGCGTTCCGTCGTACCCCGCACCAGCCCTTCCAGCACGTACAGCCACAGCAAGAGGCTGAGCCAGCGGAAGGTCACCATGCGGTGGCGCCACAACCCCAGCCCGCACAAGACCAGCGGCAGCACCTTGATGGCCAGCGTGCCGCTGCCGGTAGGCGCCAGCCACAGCTCCCAGGCCAGACCCAGCGCGATGAGGCCGATCAACCCCGCCAGCGCCGCAGTGCGTGCGCGGCGCACCACGGCGTCGGGTTCGTTCGGTGTGGCGTCAGCGTCGGGCTCGGTGCTCAGGGTCATGCGGCATCATAGCCAGCATGAGCGACAACGTTTTGAGCCCCACCGACCGCGCGCGCCTGATGCTGAAGGACCTGCCCCATACCCTGCGCGCCTGGCCTTGGTTCGACACGCTGCGCACGCTGCGCGAACGCTTCCGCGACGACCGCCTGGGCCTCACCGCCGGCAGCCTGACCTTCACGACCTTGATCGCGCTGGTGCCACTCGTCACCGTGATGCTGGCGGTGTTCACCGCCTTCCCGCTTTTTGCCGGTTTTGAGGTGGCGCTGGAAAAGTACTTCCTGCAGAACCTGGTGCCCGACGGCATTGCCAAACCCGTGCTGCGCGCGCTGACACAGTTTGCCGGCAAGGCGCGCGGCATGGGCACACTGGGCCTGGTGCTGCTGGTGGTGACGGCGCTGGCTCTGGTGCTGACGATTGATCGCACGCTCAACGCCATCTGGCGTGTGCGGCAGGCGCGGCCGCTGGGCCAGCGTCTGCTGGTGTACTGGGCGGTGCTGACGCTGGGGCCTTTGGCGCTGGGCATGAGCCTGACACTCACATCCCTGGCGGTATCGGCCTCACGCGGCTGGGTGTCGGCGCTGCCGGGCGGTGTGACCCTGGTGCTGGAACTGATTCAGTTCATGCTGCTGGCGACAGCCGCAGCGGGCCTCTTCCACTACGTGCCCAACACGGCAGTGCGTTGGCGCCACGCCTGGGCGGGTGGTGTCTTCGTTGCGATTGCTTTCGAGCTGGTGAAGAAGCTGCTGGGCTGGTACCTGGACAGCGTGCCCACCTACAGCGCGGTGTATGGGGCCTTTGCCTTCGTGCCCATCATGCTGCTGTGGGTGTACCTGGTGTGGGTGGTGGTGCTGCTGGGTGCGGTGGTGTCGGCGTATGCACCCAGCTTGCAGATGCACGTCACCACACGGCCGGCAATACCGGGCTGGCGTTTCGAGTTGGCGCTGGCCGTGCTGAAGCAGCTGGACGCGGCGCGTCAAAGCCCGGCGCACGGCTTGTCGCAGGCCGCACTGTCGCAGCGCCTGCGCGCCGATCCGCTGCAGCTGGAGCCGTTGCTTGAACTGCTGGTGGAGATCGGCTGGGTCGCGCGTCTTGATGAACCCGACGACCCGCGCCACGTGCTCTTGGCCGATGCCGACAGCACCGCCATGGGCCCGCTGCTGCAGCGCACGCTGCTGGACGCGGGCCCCGCGAGCACGCCATTCCTGGCGGCCAGCGGCATGGCGCGGTTGACGCTGGCAACAGCGCTGCGCGGCTGAAGCGCGGCCGTTCTCCGGCGCGGCAATCGTCGGGACTGTGCCCGTGTGCGGCTGTGCCGAACCGAACCGCGTTCAGAACGGGATCTTGCCGGTCCAGATGTCCCTGTACATGACCCAGTCGCCCATGAAGCTGTAGAGCGGGCGCTTGAAGCTGGCGGGCCTGTTCTTCTCGAACACGAAGTGACCGAGCCATGCAAAGCCATAACCGCACAAGAGACCGTACAGCAGGTACTGCGGCCGGCCGGTGGCCA
>JANMKK010000028.1:0-21803 GCA_031372005.1 Rubrivivax sp. | reverse complement strand
GACAACATCCGCAAGTTCCTGCGCTATCTGCTGTCGTCCAACATGGGCGAAGTGCTGACGGTGTTTCTGGGCGTGGTGGGGGCTGGCGTGATCGGGCTGAATGCGAGCGATGCCGCCAATGGTGGCAATGCGGGCGGTGCTGTCGTGCTGCCGCTGCTTGCCACACAGCTGCTGTGGATCAACCTCATCACCGACTCAGGCCCGGCACTCGCCATGGGCGTGGACCCACCCACCGACGACCTGATGGCCCGCAAGCCGCGGCATGTGAATGACCGGCTGATTGACGCCCGCATGTGGGCCAGTGTCATCCAGACCGGTGTGGTGATCGCGCTGGTGAGCTTGCTCACCATGGACTTCTACCTGCCTGGCGGATTGATCGCTGGCACTGGCGACCTGACCACGGCCCGCACGGCAGGTTTCACGGTGCTGGTGTTCACGAGCCTCGTCACCTGCTTCACCGCGCGCTCCGACACCACAAGCGCATTCGCCAATCTGTT
Organism: Rubrivivax sp.; assembly: GCA_031372005.1. Classification (GTDB taxonomy): domain Bacteria; phylum Pseudomonadota; class Gammaproteobacteria; order Burkholderiales; family Burkholderiaceae_C; genus Rubrivivax. The sequence continues at coordinate 21,306 of JANMKK010000028.1, read as the reverse complement.
CGCCAACCCCTGGCTCTGGAGTGCCATCGCACTCTCGCTGCTGCTGCAGGTGGCCGTGGTCCACGTCCCGTTCATGAACATCGCCTTCGGCACGGCGCCGCTGGCACTTGACCAGTGGCTGGTATGCGCGGCGATGGCCAGCGTGGTGTTGATCTACAGCGAAGGGCAAAAGCTGCTGAGGCGCCGCTGGGGTCGATGAAGCATGCTCTTCAACATCGCGGCAGACATCGCCAAACTGAGCCTCTTCATCTTTTGCGCCTATGCGCTGCTGGGTGCTTATGCACGGCGGCGAAGGCCGCAATGGACCGAGCATCTGACGAAGCGCCGTTTGGCTGTACTGGGCATGCTGACGCTGGCCGTGGGTGGAATCAAACTGATCGAGGATGTCGTCGCCAAAGAGTCCGGGCCTGTTGACGAGGCCATTCTGTGGTTCGTTCGAGACCATGTGCCTTCCGCGCTGAGCGGTCTCTTTGCGGCGGTCACGTTCAGCGGGTCAGCGCCGTTTCTGGTGCCGGTGGCAGTCACGGCCGCCGTGGCACTGCGGGTCGCCCGGCGCCGCTTCGAGGCGTTTCTCGTGGGCGCATCGGTGGTCTCGGCGACGCTGGTTGTCTGGGGCATGAAGGCCCTCATCGGCCGGGCTCGACCTGCGTTGTGGGAGGCTCAGTGGACCTGGGGTTCCAGTTTCCCCAGTGGGCACACGCTCAGCACCGCAGCCTTCGCGACCGCTGCCGCGTTGTGTGTGGCTCGGATCTGGCCCCGGGCCGCAACCTTGGCCATGGCGTTTGCTGTGCTGTGGACAGGCCTGGTGGCTGTATCCCGTCTCGTGCTTGGCGTGCACTGGCCGTCGGACGTGCTGGCCGCGACGTGTGTGGGTGCCTTCATTCCGCTTCTCATCAGCGTGACAAAGGACCTGAGTCACCGAAATGATTCGGACAGCGACATCGCGCCGGCAAGGTAAGCACTTGGCCCCCTGGCGTCACGCACGCTTCTGATCGGCGCCGCACAGACACCACAAGCGAGCAGGCAGAAGCTCAGTGTCAGCCCGGTCGCGCGTGAGCGCGTTTGTGCCTGCATCCACTGCTGCGGGCGCACGACCTAAATCAGCAGACACAGGAACCACTTCCATGCCTAACGCGGTCAAAAGCCCACGAACGCCAAAGCGCGATCAACTGCACAAGTGCCCGACCGGAGTCAAAGGCCTGGACGAAGTGACGGAAGGCGGCCTGCCCAAAAACCGGACCACCTTGATCTGTGGCGGCGCTGGCTCTGGAAAAACCCTCCTGGGTCTTGACTTCCTCATCAACGGCGCGACCCACTATGGAGAACCTGGCGTCTTCATGTCCTTTGAAGAAACCAAGGATGAGCTTTATCAAGACGTGGCGTCGCTCAACCTGAATCTGAAAGGACTGGTCTCAAAAAAGAAGATTTTCCTGGACCATGTCGTCTTGGAACACCGAGACATTCAGGGGAGCGACTTCAACCTGGAAGGCCTGTTCATCCGACTGGAACACGCCATCGACTCAATCGGCGCGAAACGTGTTGTCCTGGACTCGATCGAGTCGCCATTTGCGAGCATCACCGACCCCGGTATGCTGCGACTGGAAGTGAAACGCTTGTTCCAATGGCTGAAGAAGAAGCATGTCACGGCCATCGTGACCGGTGAGCCCGGGAAGGACTCCTATTCGCGGCATGGCCTGGAAGAATACATCTCCGACTGCATCATCTTCTTGGACAACCGGGTCAGTGAGCAGATCTCGGTCCGCAGAATTCGAGTCGTGAAGTATCGGGGCTCGAACCACGGAACGAACGAATATCCATTCGTCATTGATCAAGCCGGGCTTTCAGTCATTCCAATCACTTCCGCAGCCCTTGATCAGCCGGGCACCCAGCAAGCGAGTTTCGACAGGCGTCGCGTCGCTGGACCGACTGTTTGTCGGTGGCGGCTACACCAAGGGAAGTACCGTGCTCGCCTCCGGTACGGCCGGTACAGGCAAAACCAGCCTCGCGGCCGCTTTCGCTCGCGAGACGTGCAAACGCGGCGAGCGGTGTTTGTTTCTGTCCTACGAGGAGTCTTCAGGTCAACTCGTCCAAAACATGGGTTCGATCGGTATTCATCTGGGGCCGTGGATCAAAACGGGCCTCTTGCGTGTCACTTCGACAAGACCTTCGCTCTTTGGTCTGGAGAAGCACCTGCTCGATTTGTACAAGACCATCACGGAATTCAAGCCGGCAGCGGTTGTTATTGATCCCCTCACAAGTCTGCTTGCCGAGGGAAGTCCGCGAGAGCTTCAGTCGATGATCACCCGGATGATCGACCTCCTGAAGTCCAAAGGCATCACCGGATTTTTCACCAGCTTGGTTTCGTCGACGGCAAGAAACGACACCAGTGGCGAGATCGGGGTTTCGTCGTTGATTGATACCTGGATAATTGTCCGCGAACTGGAAGAGGATCAGGGCAAGCGCCGCATTCGAGGCCTCTATGTGGTGAAGTCGCGCGGTATGAACCATTCAAGTGATGTCCATAAATTGGTGTTGAGTAACGAGGGCATTAATCTGGAGCCGATGGACGCAGACGCTACCGCGAGCGCCAAACAGAAGAAGATGACCGGCAAGAGTCCTGCGGGGTCGCAGCAATGACTGAACGGTCCGCAAGCCGGAGGCGACGTGCGCTGACTGCGCCATCGAAGCACCTCTGTCTCTGCTTCAGAGCTGGCTGAAAACGCCTCGCGCCCATGAGAACACTGCGCCCCAAGTTCGTTGTCGGCATTGGCGGTTCAGCGGGTGGTCTCAACGCTTACAAGGCGCTGCTGGACACCATGTCGCCCAATTCAGGAATGGCGTTTGTGATCGTGTCGCACATACTGCCAACAGCGAACAGCCAATTGGCAGAGATTCTCTCGCGTCACACCAAGATGCCAGTCAGCGTGGCCCGCGCAGCGATGCCCGTGTTGCCCAACCACGTTTACGTGTGCCCTCCAAACGCCGATCTGCTGGTTGCAGACTACAACTTCAAGATTGTTGCGCCACGCACCCGACGGAATGTCGCTGTTGATCTGCTGTTTACTTCGCTGGCCGAGACAGTAGGTGCGAGGGCGGTCGGCATCATCCTGTCTGGCTACGGCGGTGATGGCACTGAGGGATGCAGGCAGATCAAGGCGAAGGGCGGAATCACCTTCGCCCAAGACACATCGGCCGATGTCCGCGACATGCCTCTCAGCGCTCAAGCTGCGGATTGTGTCGATTTTGTCCTGCCGCCCGACCAGATTTCGCGCCAACTGCAAGAGATTGCCAATCGGTTCGAGTTGTGACGATCAAGTCCACGCAGTGGGCCTTGTCGGCAGCCTGGCCCGCAAAGATGGCGATGCCCGCAGAACTGCGAATGTGGCGCGCGGACTTGCCGGCCTCGCTCGCCGGCACGCTCCGTGCGGCGTCATGCCGAACGGTCCAAGGTGTTCGGCGACGCGAAGATGACGACGGCGTTGCTGGACCGACGGCCTGCGCGTCTTCCCCCGCAAGAACAACACGGCCGCTGGGAGCTCATGTCCGAGAGACCTGGCTGCCCCAGTTCGGAATCGAGGGCACGCGCCAGCGCTTTCACGTCAAGGCTGAAACAGAAGCACGCGCTGTTGAGCATGTCGATGGCGCTGGGACGACCGGGTGGCGAATCCGTGATGCGATCCCCATGGCGGGTTGGCGCAGACCGAGCAAACGTTGGGTGTTTGGTGCTGCAACGCACAGACATCTTCTGCCAACCGTCGCAGTCTTCGCCACAGGACTTTGTTTCTGTGAGTCACGTCTTGTTTGACGGCGCCAAACGTCGTCGTGCGCGAGGAGGCCGATGGCCGCCTCGTCGTCGGCTTCATGGACCCGGTCGCGGTGATGCAGATGACCCCCAATCCCGAGGTCGCAAGCGTCGCCCATGAAGTTCGCCAACAGCTTGAACGAGTGCGCTCAGCGCCAGGGGGATCGGCGTGTTGAAAAGGAGGCAACTGTTGGCCAGCGGCGTGGTGCTCGCCGGCGTCGGCGGGGCTGCGTGGCTGTACTTCCGCACGCGCGCTTCGCAAGCGTTGAGCGGTGGGCCGTTTCGCCACTATCCCTTCGATCCGGTGGCCGCCGAGAACTTTCAACGCAAGCTCTTCATTCCGGGCTCCAGCGGGCCGTTTGGCGTGCTGGACGTTGCCGCGCCGCTGAAGATTCGCGCCATGGCGGCCAGTTTCCCGCTGCTGCCGGGCCCCGCATCGCAAGTCCCGTCGCCGTTCCTGCTGTACCAGACCGAGCACGCGGGGCAGGCCTACCAGAACCCGATCCTGCGCATCGAGAAAGGCGCGCGGTTCACCGCCAGCCTGGACAACGCGTTGACCGAACCGACCATCATTCACTGGCACGGCCTGCACACGCCCGCCAAGATGGACGGGCACCCGAGCGACACCATCGGCCCCGGCGCACGCTACGACTACGACTTCACGGTGCGCAACCGCGGTGGCACCTACTGGTACCACACCCACGCGCACGAACTGACCGCGAAACAGGCGTACAACGGGCTGGCGAGCTTCTTCCTCGTCGATGACGAAGATCAGCGCAAGCTCGCCAAGGCGCTCGACCTGACACTGGGTGTGACCGACCTTCCCGTGGTCATCCAGGACAAGCAGTTCGACGCACACGGCAAGCTGGTGTACCGGCCCAACGCGCATGAATCGATGATGGGCTGGCTCGGTGACGTCATGCTGGCCAACCTGACCGCGAACGCGGTCCACACCGTCACCCCGCGCACGGTCCGGCTGCGGTTGCTGAACGGATCGAACGCTCGCATCTACCGACTCGCTTTCGTCAAGAGCGATGCGCTGTTGCCCTTCGCCGTCATCGGCACCGATGGTGGCTTGATCGAGCGGCCAGAGACGGTGACAGAAGCGTTCCTGGCACCCGGCGAACGACTCGATGTGCTGTTCGACGCTGCTCAGGCGCAGCCAGGTGACACGGTGTTCCTGAAGAGCCTGGCGTTCGACCCGATGGAGAACGAGGGGGCCGGGGGCGGCATGGGCAGCCAGGGCATGAGCCAGATGATGTCCGGCATGGGCTCGTCGCGGCTGCCGCTGGGCGCACCGTTCAACGTGTTGAAGTTGTCGGTCGCGGCCGGTGATCGCGTCGCCGCCACATTGCCGGCGATGCTGTCCGAGATCAAGCCGATCCGTACCGAAGGCGCCGCCGAGAGAAAGATCGAACTGTCGATGCAACACATGCGCTTCGTCATCAACGGGCTCACGTTCCGCATGGACGAGATCGCCTTCGAGGTCAAACGCGGCGCTGTGGAAATCTGGAGCATCAGCAACCCGACAGCGGGCATGCCGCACCCGATGCACATCCACGGCTTTTCGTTCCAGGTTCTCGAGCGCTTGAACAGCCCCCCGCAGTGGGCGGCTGCTGCGCGCTTCGGCAAAGGCCGGGCCGTCAGCGACCTGGGGTGGAAGGACACGGTGTTGGTGTGGCCGGGTGAGACCGTGCGCATTGCCATCGACTTTGCTCACGACTTCCCGGGCAGCCAGACCTACGTTTTCCACTGCCACAACCTCGAGCACGAAGACGCTGGAATGATGATCAATTTTCGTGTCCAGGCTTGACCGCAGTTCAATGCAGCAAGAACACCCGGCATGTCCTTGAGAAGCTTTTTCGCCGCGAATAGCGGCAGGCAAAAGATGCTGACCGGGCGTGCAGGCACCGAGATTTGTGCCGATGTCGCTGCAGCATGCCGATCGAATTCGCCCGCCGCCTGACAGGTCGGCGAAGAACGGCCAAAGCCGACCGGCAACTGGGCTTCGGTCTGGCCTTTGTGGCGGGTGCCATCAATGCAGGCGGCTTCCTGGCTGTTCAGCAATACACCTCGCACATGACGGGCATTGTCTCGGCCATGGCCGACAACCTGGCGCTCGGCGCCTACGAACTCGTCGGGGTCGGCGCAGGGGGGCTCTTGAGCTTTCTGACCGGGGCGGTGTGCTCGACTGTCATGGTGAACGCTGCACGCCAACGGCAATTGAACAGCGAGTACGCATTCCCACTGTTGCTGGAAGCCTTGCTGCTGCTGGCCTTTGGGGTGCTGGGTGCCCGGCTGGCAGAAGTGCGCGGGTTGTTCGTGCCGGTGACGGTGATGTTGCTGTGTTTCATCATGGGCTTGCAAAACGCCGTCATCACCAAGTTGTCCGGCGCGGTGATCCGCACCACCCACATCACGGGCGTGGTCACGGACATCGGCATCGAACTGGGGCGGCTGCTGGTTGGCAGCGCACAGTTCAACAAAACGCATCTGGACACGTTGATCCGGCTGGCACTGTCGTTCTTCGTCGGCGGTGTGGTCGGTGCGCTGGGGTTCAAGCAAGTGGGCTACCTCTCAACCGTTCCATTGGCGCTGGTTCTGGTCAGCCTGGCGGGTGTGCCGGCCATGGACGACCTGCTGTCGCTGGCACGTGGTTGGCACGCCCGGCTGCAGTTGCGGCGGAAGGACAAGTAGATGACCCGACCCAACGCAGCGTGGAAGCTCGGTCTGGCTTTTTTTCTCAGCCCACTGTGCGCCGTCAGACAGACCCGTGCGGGAACGAGGCGCCACATTGGCAGATGCTTTTGCGCGCGCAGGTGTGCGTGCCTGTAAACCTTTTTCGTCAGCCAAGGAGCATCCGTGACGACCCACGCAGCCCACGCCCCACCGCAGTCTGAAACGCAGGTGCTCGCCCTGCGTGGCGCAGACCACCGACAAGGTGACAAGAACGCAGCGCTGACCCTGCTGGAATACGGCGACTACGAATGTTCCGCCTGCATTCAGGCCGAACCGCTGACCCGGCATCTCGTGGAGACGTTCGGTGAGCGCTTGTGTTTCGTGTTCCGCCACTATCCGCTGGTCGAGGTTCACCCGCACGCGCAACTGGCGGCTGAGGCTGCGGAAGCGGCTGCTGCGCAGAGCCAGTTCTGGGCGATGCACCACCTGCTGTTCACTCAGCCACACCACCTGAAACTGGCCGCTTTGACCGGTTATGCCGAGTCCCTGGGCCTGGACATGCTTCGCTTCAATGGTGAGATGTCTGACCGCATCTACACCCAGCGCGTGCAAGAGCACCGCCGCGCGGCGGAACAAACCGGGATCAGGGCCACTCCGGCTTTTTTCCTCAACGGCGCCGTGGTCGATGTGTCCTTCGGCTTGCAAGGTCTGGAAGCCGCGATCCAGTCTGCGCATGAACTTGATCGCCGCAGAACGGGCTCATACCCATCCAGAAAGTGACAGCGCCTGCGCGCGAACGCGCGGCACCGTCTCAAACGCTGCGCCGGTATCGGGGCACAGACTTCGAAGCCGAGCATTGGAGCCGCCATGACCAAGATCCGTACCGGACAAGCACCGCCGCCGTTGACGCGTGCACAGTTTCGCGAGCGTTTCAACCTGCGCTTCTACGACCCAGCGTTTGAAGTTGAGCGTGTCGCCATCGCGCGCCTCGAAGCCATCGCGTGGGACGCCGTGCAAGAGGGCCGCAAGGCGCCGATCACCCGGCCTGCCGGTCGCGGTTTTGCGGACCCCACTTACGAAGTTTCGGTGCAATGGCTGGACACCCGCAAGCGACTGAAGGCCGCGCAGAAGCGCTGGAGTGACAGCACCACACCGTCTCGTGTGCTGTTGATTTGTGGCAGCGCCCGCAACGACGGCACCTGTCCGGGCGAGGCGTCCAAAACCTGGCGCCTGACCCAGATCGCACAGCACGTTGTCGAGCGCGCCGGCCTGCAGGCCGATGTGTTGGACCTCAGTCTCGTCACTTCGGAATACGGCCGCCACATCCACCCGTGCAAGGGTTGTGTGTCCAGTGCCATGCCGTTGTGCCACTGGCCCTGCAGCTGTTACCCCAACCACGCGCTGGACCAGGCGGCAGACTGGATGGCCGACATCTACGAGCGCTGGGTGGCGGCCCACGCCGTGCTCGTTTTGGCGCCGACCTACTGGTACCAGTCGCCAAGCCCACTGAAGCTGATGATCGACCGCATGGTGTGTGCCGACGGCGGCAACCCCGACCCGACAACCACCCACGGCAAGCATGTGGCCGAGGCCAAACGCATTGAGCAGCAGGGCTGGGACTACCCCAAGCATGTGGCTGGCCGCGCCTATGGTGTGGTGGTGCATGGAGACGTGGCCGGTGTCGAATCGCACCGGCGCAACCTGAGCGACTGGCTGGACTGGATGGGGCTGATCGACGCCGGCGCGGCGGCCAAGATTGACCGCTACATCGGCTACTACGAGCCCTACTTCAACAGCCACGACGCACTGGACAAGGACAAGGCGGTGCAGGAGGAAACACGCAACGTCGCCCGGTCGGTGGTTCAAGCGGTCAAGGCCTTGCGCGCCGGGCGGCTGAGCCAGCCCGACAAGCAGGTGACGCGGCCACGCACGAAGTGACCGGTGGCTGACCCGTGCACCTGCATCTCAAGCGCCGGGTCTGCGCGACACAGGGGCTGCCTGGAGGCTCAGATCAAGCTAAAGAAACAGTTTGCGGACGTTGACACGCACCGCGTCGCAGTAGAGCGCCTGTGCGGTGGCCGTTGGCAACGCCGGCAAGCCGCCTTGTTGGGCTACCAGCAGCGCCGGGCCGCCGCCGAACCACGGCAGCAGCGCATCGTTGCCCACCCACGCGGTCACACGTGCGCAGCCGAAGTGGGTGGGGTCGCGCGCATAGGCGGCAGCCATCAGATCGAAGGGGTAGAAGCCTTCCAGCCCCGCTTCGCTGCGCCAGAAAGCCAGCCACTCCCGGCTTCGCTCGGCGACCCATTGGCCGGCTGGGCCTGTGTGGGCGACAAAGTCGAGGTCATGGCCGGTCACCGACACCTGTCGCGCCGCCGTGTATGGAATCAGGACCAGCGGGATGCCCGAAGCCAGGACGACCGAGACGGCCTGCGGGTCGAGCACGGCATTCAGATCTCGAAAGATCGGCCCATGGCCAAACAGCATGGCGCCGGTGGCGCGGTTTTCACTGGGATGAAAGCGGTGGCCTGGCCGGCGGCCCATGACGGCGATGACGCGAGTGACCCGAGTAGCCAAGGCCGAATCATGGGCGAGCACGGCAGCCAGATTGGTCAGCGGCCCCAGCGCCACGTAGTCCAGGCTGCCGCGCTGCAAAGCCTGCCGCAGGGCGGCCTGGGCTTCGAGGCTGCCGCCATCTTGCATGCACCTGTGTGCGGCGCCGCCGCAGCCCTTGAAAACCGGCAAAGGGGCTGACGGCGGGCGGCCTGCATCAGCGCCCAGTTTCAGTACCAGCGCGCGCATGACCCGGTAGGTTTCGGAAACCGGCGCGTTGCCAAAGACTGTGGAAATGCCGGCGATGTTGATCTGGGCTGCGCTTGCCAGCGAAAGCACCGCGAGGCAGTCGTCTGGGTCGCTGCGTCTGCCGCTGCCACATGCGGCGTCGGTGTCGATCCACACGCGCCCGGGCCGCACGGCCTCTTGCGAAACCGGCAGGTACTGCAGTTCGGGCTGCGCCATCTCACCCGTGCGCCACAACTGCACCGGCATCGCAAGAACTGCCATGGCCAAGAGCGCGCCGACAGCGATCAGGACAACGATCCACTTCACCATCACTTGCGGGACCGGGTTGGAGCTCATCGTGTTTCATCCAGATCGACGCGTCTTGGCAGTGGCCGGCATGACGACAGCCTGGAGGCTGCCGCTGCACGGGGTCGCAACGTTGTTGCAGCGGCAGAGCCTGTGCAGGTTGCCGGGCCGGGTCTGTACGCAGGCGAACGGTACGGCGCCGATGGTTCTGCAAAGATGGCTTGCAGCGCCCAGTGCGCCAAAACGATTGGCTCGATCATGACCATGACGACGCATACCGCCCGCATCACCGGCCCCGTGACTTACCTTGCGGCAAACGGCCGCAGGGCCAACATCCCGCTGGGCCCGTGCATGGTTGAGCGCATGGGCGGCCCGCTCACCGACATCGTTTGGGGCACCCGGGGCCAGAGTTCGGCGGCCTTGCCATCAGAGGCCGTGCAGGCTGCGCAGGATCTGGGCCACCTGGTCTTGCTGGATTGAGTCGCCGAAGCTTCCGATGAGCGGCATCACGCGCAGACAGTTCGCATCATCGGAATCGGTCGCATCGGTCACATCGGTCACATCGGTTGCACTCAGCGGCGTGGCAGGCATGGGTCTGTCTGCTTGCTCACGACCGGCTGACACCAACAGTTACGAGGCCGCCGTCGCGCAAACATGGCGCGCCGACGGGTTGCCCGGCGCTGATGGTGCGGCGGCCGGCAGAAAGCCTGGCGGCATACTTCCGCCCAGGCGTGCGTGCGAACTTGGCGGTGAATTTGGCCGTGAATTTGGCCGTGAATGTGGCCGTGAATTTGGTTGTGAATTTGGTTGTGAAATTGGCCGCGAACTTGTACGTTATGCAACGCTGGCACCTTCCAGTCACAACACCCAGTGCTGGAGGTTCGCGCTTGAAGAAAAGGCCGTCATGATCCTGCCCGACCCTTTGCGGCGCTGCCCGGCGGTGGACCCGGACGACCACCATGTTTTCGTATCGCTGGGCTGCGCTGCCGAGAACCTCGTTCAAGCAGCGCTTGCACACGGGCTGAAGGCCGAGCCTCGTTTCGACGCTGCAATGGATGCCATCAGCGTGCCGCTGGCACCGACGCAAGCTGCGGCCTCGCCCTTGTTCGAGGCCATCGCCGAGCGGCAACGCACACGGGGTGACTACGACGGCAAACCGCTGTCCGTTGAGGCGCTTCGCCTGCTTGAGCGCGCTGGCTCTTCCAGCAGTGTGCGCATGCTGTTGTTGACCGCACGCGCCGCGATGGAACGCGTTCTCGACTGCGTGGTGCAAGGCAACGCTGCCCAGATGGCTGATGCGGCCTTCGTCAAGGAACTCAAGACCTGGATCTGTTTCAACGGCCCGGACGCGGTGCGCACCCGGGACGGCTTGTTCAGCGTGGCCTCGGGCAATCCGGCTATTCCCGCCTGACTGGGCGACCTTGCCTTCGGCTGGTTCTTCCCGACAAAGAGTGAGAACGACAAATAAAGGCGCCAGATTCATGGCTCAAGCGACTGCGCCTCTTGCGTCCGTTCACGCACCAACCCTCATCATCAGTGCGCGCGACGACCGCTACGGCACGTACGCAAGCGCGCAACACACCGCCGGCCAGATTGCCGGCGCGAACTTCGTCGGCTTCAACGAAGGCGGGCACACCTGGGTCGGGCACAACGATGAAGTGATGGCCGAGATCGTCAAGTTGCTTGCGCCGTCGGTCAGCCGGTGATGGCAGGGACTGGCGTACTCACGCCCAGCGTTCCGGCCGCCAAGCCCGACGTTTTCAAGAGCAGATCGCCACTGACCTTCTTCGCGCTGGTGTTCGGTCTGTCCATTCCTTTCTGGTTGCTGGGGGCCGCGACCGATCTTCAATGGATGCCGGGGCTGTCGGTGAGCGTGCTCATGGCGTTCTGCCCAATGGCGGCGGCCTTGGTTCTTGTTTATCGAGAGAACAAGGCCGCAGGCTTGACTGAACTGATGGCGAGATCACTTGACTTCAAGCGCATCAAGGCCAAGCGCTGGTACGTGCCCATGTTTCTTCTGATGCCTGGAGTCAGCGCCGTGGTGTACGGGCTCATGCACTGGGTGGGCATTCCTTTGCCAGCGCCGCAGGTTTCGGTCGTTCCAACGCTGGGGATGTTCATCGCTTTCTTTGCCGCCGCGCTGGGCGAAGAACTGGGCTGGTCGGGATACGTGCTTGACCCGATGCAGGCCCGCTGGAGTGCCTTGCGGGCCGCTGTCACTTTGGGCTTGGTTGCGATCGTGTGGCATCTCGTGCCGCTGCTTCTGCTGCACCGGCCACCGGCATGGATTGCCTGGTGGTGCCTGTACGCCGTGTCGGCCCGGGTCCTGATCGTCTGGCTGTACAACAACACGGGCAGGAGCGTGTGCGCCGTGTCTTTGTTTCATGCCACGCTGAACCTGAGCTACGTGCTGTTTCCGGTCTACGGCTCGCATTTCGACATGCGCCTCGGCGGCCTGGTCATGGCCTTTGCTGCCACTGTCGTCACCGTCGGCTGGGGAGCCAGAACCCTGGCGCGGCACGCGCGCGCCTGAGCCTGCAAGCGGGCGAGCGAGCAAGCGAGCGATGAGACCCTTCGAGATGTTGTTGTTGCTGGCTGACGTGATGGCCTTGCTCGTGTTGTCGGTTCCGCGGCTGCGCGGCGGGCTCTTGTTGCGCCACTTGCCGGCCATCGCATCGGTGATGGCCGCCGCGCAATGGTGGGCTGAAGGCCCACGCTGGCAGATGCTGCCGGCGTATGCGTTGACGGTGGTGCTATTGCTGCTGTGGTTGCACCGGAACTTCGCATCGCGGGGCAGACGCCCTGAGCAGAAAGGGCGCCATCGGGCAGTTGCTGCAGCGGCGAACGGGCTCGGCGCGCTGGGGCTGGCTGTCGCGGTCGCATGGCCCTTGGTGGCACCCGTGTTCCGCTTTGATCCCCCGACCGGGCCGTACGCGATCGGCACCTTGGTCTATCACTGGGTCGATGCAGCCCGCTCAGAGGTTTTCGTCGCAGATCCAAAAACGCGCAGGCAACTGATGGTGCAAATCTGGTACCCGGCGCAGGCCCATTCGCCCGGACTGCCTGCCGCCTACATGCCGGATGCCGATGCCGTCACGACGGCTTTTGCGCGTATCCACGACAAGCCTGCGTTTCTCTTCGGGCACTTCAAGTACGTCACCACCCACGCCAGGGTGTCTGCACCTTCGGCAGTCGATCAACCCCGCTACCCGGTGCTGCTCTTCCTGGAAGGCGCCACCGGCTTCCGCCAAATGAACACTTTCCAGGTCGAGCACCTGGTTTCGCACGGCTACATCGTTGTCGGCCTTGACCAGCCAGGGGCAGCGGCGGCTGTCGTGTTCCCGGATGGCCATCAGGCAGCCGGTCTGAGCTTGGCGCAGTTCCATGCCACGGTGGCTCCGAGCTACATGCCCGGCGGCGCGGGCGCGTCGCCCAAGGGCCTGCTGCTGCCGAGCGGAAGGCCAATGGATGACCACAGCATCGTCCCCTACCTGGCAAGGGATGCAGCGTTCGCGCTGGACCGGCTTGGCGCGCTGAACCGGGCAGACCCGCACGGCGTCCTGACTGGCAGGCTGGACTTGCAGCGTGTCGGCGTGTTCGGGGTCTCCCTTGGCGGCATCGTCGTCGGTGAGGCCTGCCGCACTGATCCACGGTTTCGGGCCTGTCTGGTGATGGACGCCCCGATGTCCGCTGCCGTGGTCAAGGCGGGCCTGCAGCAGCCCGGCATGTGGATCACCCGCGATGCAGCCAGCATGCGGCTCGAACGTCAACGAGCCGGCGGCTGGCCGGACGCAGAGATCGAAGCCCATCAAAGCAGCATGCGCGCGGTGTATGAAGGCCTGTCGGGCGCTGGCTACTTCGTGCGCGTGCCCGGCATGTTTCACAGCAACTTCACCGACATCGCGCGCTGGACACCGCTGTCTCGCGTTCTGGGTATCGCCGGGCCGATCGATGACCGGCGGGCGCACGGCATCGTCAATGCCTATTCGCTGGCGTTCTTCGACCGACACCTCTTGGGCCGCCCTACACCGCTGCTCGATGGCCCTGCAAAACAATACCCTGAAGTGCTGTTCGAATCGCACGGGCCTTGAGCGTCCGCGCCAAGTGTGCCAAGTGCGCCAACGCACAGACCCGGCGCCGCGGCAGCCCGCACAGTGGGCTCAGGCAAATCCGCCTGCAGCCCGGAGGACATGAGCCATGTTGCGCAGCATGAAAGACCTGGAAACCTGCACCAGCGGTGCCACCGACGGCACCATCGGCAAGGTCAAGGACTTCTACTTCGATGACGACGAATGGGCCGTCCGTTACCTGGTGGTGGACACGGGCTCGTGGCTGGACAGCCGCCAGGTGCTGATCTCGCCAATTTCGCTCTTGAAGCCCGACTGGGCCGCCCGCACGCTGCCGGTGTCCATCACGCAGGCGCAGGTCCGGCACAGCCCCGACATCGACACCGACAAGCCGGTGTCGCGCCAGCACGAACAAGACTACCTGGGCTACTACGGTTACCCGGCCTACTGGGGTGGCATGGGCTTGTGGGGCGAGGGCCTGGTGCCGTATGGCCTGGTGCCAGAGAGCGTGGGTTTTGGTGCCGACCGCGCCGACCGTGCCGAGCAGGACCGTGAAGCAGAGGCCTATGCAGCAGCCAAGCGTGCCCGCCACCGCCATGACGACCCGCACCTGCGCAGCTGCCAGGCGGTGATGGGCTACCACCTGCATGCCACCGACGGCGAAATCGGCCACGTGGAAGGCATGCTGGTGGACGAGATGACCTGGGCCATCCGTTACCTCATCGTCAACACCAGCAACTGGGGGCTGGGCCACCAGGTGCTGGTGGCGCCGCAATGGGTGACGGCGGTGCACTGGTCTGACGAAACCGTGCTGGTGGACTTGACGCGGCTGTCGATCCAGGAAGCGCCGCCCTTTGATTCCACCGCTGAACTCAACCGTCTGACCGAGATGGGGCTTTACAAACACCACGGCCGCAGCGGTTACTGGGGCCCCGGGGAGAGTGGCGTGGGCGGTGCCGGTGCCGTGCCCCTGCCGGCCAAGGCCTTGTAGGCATCGTCGGCGTCCTTGAACACCCACAAGCATGGACTTCAAGGACTACTACGCCACGCTCGGTGTAGAGCGCAGCGCCACGCAAGACGAAATCAAGCGCGCCTACCGCAAACTGGCGCGCAAGTTTCACCCCGACGTCAGCAAGGAGCCCAACGCCGAAGCGCGCTTCAAGGACGTGGCCGAAGCGCACGAAGCGCTGATCGACCCCGAACGCCGCGCGGCCTATGACGACATTGGCCAGCGCCATGCACGCGGCCAACCTTTTGAGCCGCCCCCCGGCTGGGACAGCGGCTTTGAATTCAGCGGCAACGGCGCGATGCCGCCGGGCGGGCGTGGCGACGCGGATTTCAGCGACTTCTTCGAGTCCCTTTTCGGCCGCAGCCAAGGGGGCCGGCGCGCGCCACGCCCCGGCGGCGGCAGTGTGCACGCGCAGGGCGAAGACCACCACGCCCGAGTCGTCATCGACCTGCTGGACGCCTACCGCGGGGCGCAGCGCACGGTGTCGCTGCGGGTGCCGGTGTTTGACGCCGATGGCCGTGCCAGCCTGCACGACCGACAGCTGGAAGTGCAGATTCCCAAGGGCGTGCGCGCTGGGCAGCATCTGCGACTGGCAGGCCAGGGCGGCATGGGTCAGGGTGGTGCTGCCGCGGGCGACCTGTACCTGGAAATCCGCTTCAAGCCGCATGCCGTGTTCAGGCTCGATGGCAGCGATGTCAGCTTCGACTTGGCCCTGACGCCCAGCGAAGCCGCGCTGGGCGCTGCCGTCACCGCAAGCACACCCGACGGCGATGTGCAGCTCAGCATCCCGCCCGGGTCGGGGTCGGGCCGCAAGCTGCGTCTGAAGGGGCGCGGGCTGCCCGGCGAACCACCGGGCGACCTGTATGCGGTGCTGGGCATCAGCTTGCCGCCAGCCACGTCGGAAGCCGACAAGGAAGCTTGGCGGGCATTGGCGCGCGCCTTCCCGGACTTCAATCCCCGACAGACACCGCAGGATGAACACCATGGCTGAAAACGCAGGCTGGGCTGTCGCCAGCGTGGTCATCGACGAGCGCGTGGTGTTCACGCTGCCCGAGCTGTGCCGCGCCAGCGGCGCCGCCCGCGATGAATTGCTGGCCCTGGTGCACGAAGGCCTGCTGGCGCCGACTGGCGCCGGGCCCGAGGTGTGGCTCTTCAGCGGACCTGCGCTGCTGCAGGCGCGGCGCGCCTTGCGCCTGGCCCGTGAACTGGACATCGGCCTTGAGGGCGCCGCCATCGTGATCGACCTGCTGGACGAGATCGAGACCCTTCGCACTCTGCTGCGGCGCAGAAGCGACGCCTGAGGCTGGTGCGGCGCGTACCCCCCGCGTGAGGCGACTGCAGCGCGGAGGCGCCGCCAGTCAACACACGCAACCGCCACTGGCGCCGCGCCAGCGCTTTTCGTCGCAGGGGTGTTTCGGCGGGCCGGGCTGCGCTGTAGTCTCGCGCCTGTTGAAACACCCGCCTGCCGGCGCTGGTCTGCCGGCCCACCTGCTCATGCCTCCTTTGAACTTGGCCGTCACGACGGCGCTTGTGGCGCTTGTGGCGCTTCTGGCTCTCCTGCTTGCCGCTTGTGACAAGCCTGGCACGGCGGATAGGTCCACTGCGTCCACACCGGACAAGGCCGCGCCAGGCGCAACCGCCACCAAGACCGTTGCCGTGCTGCTGCTGGCGCCCGAAGACCTGCGCACGCTGTCGCTCGGCCTGCTGGCCACCGGGCCCGTCATCTCGGGGTCGGTGCAACCTGAACGCCGCGCCGACCTGCGCGCCGAGGTCGGCGCCGTCGTGCAGCAGGTGCTGAAGGAAAACGGCGAGGCCGTGCGCGGCGGCGACCTGCTGGTGCGGCTGGACGACACCGCCATCCGCGACAGCCTGACGTCGGCCGACGAAGCTGTGCGGGCCTCTTCGCAGGCCTTCGACCAGGCCGAACGCCAGGTGCAGCGGCTGAAGACCTTGCAGGCCCAGGGCATGACGTCTATGCAGGCGCTGGAAGACGCCGAGGTGCGACGCAACAACGCACAGAGCGACCTGGTGGCGGCGCGCGCCCGCGTTGTGGCGGCACGGCAGCAACTGCGGCGCACGGAGGTGCGGGCGCCCTTTGACGGCATGGTCAGCGAACGCAAGGTGTCGGCCGGCGACACGGCGCAAGTCGGCAAGGAACTGGTCAAGGTCATCGACCCGCGCAGCATGAGGTTTGAGGGTCTCGTGTCGGCCGACCGCATGCATGAACTGAAGACCGGGCAGGTGGTGGGCTTCCGTGTCAACGGCTACCCGCAAAACGACTTCGCCGGCAGCGTGCGCCGCATCGACGCGGCAGCCAACGCCACCACGCGCCAGGTGGAAGTGATCGTTGCCTTCACCGACCCTGCGTCGGCGCCGCGTGTGGCGGGGTTGTTTGCAGAAGGGCGCGTGGAGACGGGCGGCGCGCAGGCATTGATGCTGGCCGACGCGTCGGTGGTGCGCTCCGGAGAGGACACGCGGGTCTGGCGCGTCAACGGCAACGTCATCAACAAGGTCGCTGTGAAGCTGGGCGAGCGCGATGCGCGCAGCGGTAACTACCCGGTGCTGTCCGGTCTTGCCGCCGGTGACAAGGTGCTGCGCAGCCCCGGCAGTGCGCTGGTGGACGGGCAGCAGGTGGAGTTTGCAAAGCCGGTGTCTGCGACGGCCGCATCGCCTGCGTCTTCTGCCGCTGCGCCGGCTGCGTCTGCTGCGTCTTCTGCTTCAGCCGCAGCCAGCAAATAAGGGGCACACCATGTTCCTCTCAGAATTCAGCATCAAGCGGCCCGTGGCGACGGTGGTCATCATCATCTCGCTGATGGCCCTGGGTCTCATGGCGCTGTCCAAGCTGCGCGTCAACCAGATTCCCGATGTCGAACAGCCCGTGTTGACGGTGGGCATCACCTACCCCGGCGCCTCGCCTGACACGGTGGAGCGCGAGCTCATCAACCGCATCGAAAAGTCGCTGCAGGGCATATCGGGTGTGGACCGCGTGCAGTCCACCGCCAGCGAAGGCTATGCGCGGCTGGTGCTGATCTTCAACTTCGGCAAGAACATGATCGAAGCGGCGGACGAGGTGCGCAACGCCATCGGCTCGGTGCGCCACAAACTGCCGACGGAGATGCGCGAACCCGTTCTGCAGCGTCTGGACCCGGCGGCGCAGCCCATCATGCAGCTGGCGCTGTCGTCCACACGCCAGAGCCATGCCGAGATTTCGCGTGTGGCGGAAGACCAGCTGGCCGACAAGTTCAGGGGCATCGCGGGTGTGGCAGTCGTCAACATCAACGGCGCGCTGCGGCGGGAACTGAGCGTGCTGCTGCGGGCCGAGAAGCTGCGCGAGTACGCCGTCTCGGTGACCGATGTGGTGTCTGCGCTGCGCGCGCAGAACGCCACCGCGCCGGTGGGCAAGGTGCGCGGCGCGCTGGAAGACCAGAGCATCCGGCTTATCGGGCGCATCGAGTCGCCGGCGGAATTTGAGCAAATCGTCATCAAGCGCCGCGGCAGTGAACTGGTGCGGCTGGCGCAGGTGGCAACGGTCAAGGACGGCTTTGCCGAGCTGAGCGGTTTTTCGGTGCGCAGTGGCAACCCGAACGTGGGCTTGTCGGTGACGCGCACGCGCGAAGCCAGCACCGTGAGCGTGGCCGACGCCATCCGCAAGCTGACGGCGGACATCAACAAGACGCTGCCCGAAGGCACGCGGCTGGAAGTGACGCAGGACGGCGGCGAAAACGCCAGCAACAGCCTGAACAACGTCATCCACGCGCTGGTGTTTGGCGCCGGCTTGACGGTGCTGGTGGTCTACGTGTTCCTGAATTCCTGGCGGTCGACCTTGATCACGGCACTGAGTTTGCCGACGTCGGTGGTGGCGGCCTTCATTGCGGTGTGGCTGTGCGGCTTCACGCTCAATTTCATGAGCCTCCTGGGGTTGTCGCTGGCCATTGGGGTGTTGATCGACGACGCCATCGTCGTGCGCGAAAACATCGTGCGCCACATGGAACGCGGTGAGGACCGCGTGACGGCGGCGCGCCGCGGCACGGCCGAGATCGGCCTGGCGGTGGCGGCCACCACCTTCTCCATCGTCGCGGTGTTTGTGCCGGTGGCTTTCATGCCCGGGGTGTCGGGCGAGTGGTTCAGGCCCTTCGGCGTGACGGTGGTGGCTTCGGTGCTGGTCAGCCTGTTCATCAGCTTCACGCTCGACCCCATGCTGTCGGCCTATTGGGGTGACCCGCCCGGGCACCACCAGCAACCCAAGCGCGGCATCAGCAAAGTGCTGGCGCGCTTCAACGAATGGTTTGACCACCAGGCCGACCACTACGGCCGCGTCATCGCCTGGGCGCTGCACCACCGGCGCTGGATGGTGGTGTTTGCGGTGGTCAGCCTGGTGGGTGCGCTGGTGCTGCAGAGCAAGCTGGGTGGCTCCAGCTTCCTGCCCGCCTCCGACGCCGGTGTGGTGGCCATCGAGGTGCGCACGCCGTCCAGCAGCAGCCTGGAATATGGCCGCCTGAAAGTCGAAGCGGCAGCGGCGCTGGCGCGCCAGCTGCCAGAGACCAAGGCCACCAACAGCTACGTCAACCCGGGTGGTGGCCGCATCTATGTCGATGTGGGCAAGAGCACGCAGCGCAAGCGCTCATCGGGCGAGATCGCCACGGAATTGCGCACGCTCACCGCACGCCTGGTGGGCGCTGAATATGTCGTGCTCGACGACCTCAACAACGGTGCGCAGAAACCGGTGCAGATCCGCTTCACGGGCGCCGATTCGCGCAAGCTGCTGGCCATCACCAACGACTTCATGGACAAGCTGCGGCGGGTGCCCGGTGCGGTGGACGTGGGCCTGTCGGAACAAGACCCGCAGGCCGAGATGAAGATCGAACTTGACCGCGGGCTGGCCAACACGCTGGGCATTTCCGTCAACGACGCGGCGCAGGCGCTGCGCGTGGCGTTTGCGGGTGTCGAGGTCGGCGACTGGGTGGACCCGGCCGGTGAAACGCGCGACGTCGCGGTGCGCCTGCACCCTGACGACCGCGTCGATGCCAGCAACATCGAACGCCTGCCCATCGCGGTGAGTGGCAGCAACCGCATGGTGCCGCTGGAGCAGATTGCCACCGTCACCATGGGCCAGGGGCCCAGCCAGATCCAGCATGCCGACGGCACGCGCACCCTCAGCGTGGCCGCCAACGCGCCGGGCCGTTCATCCGGCGAGGTGACGGCCGACGCGCTGAAGATCGCCAAGGCCGTGGACTACCCGCCGGGCTACGGGCTGGAGCTGGCCGGTGCGTCGCGCGACCAGCAGGAGGTGTTCAAGCAGATGGGCATTGCGCTGGTCAGTGGCGTGGCGCTGATGTACCTCATCCTGGTGGTGCAGTTCAGCAGCTTCACGGCGCCGCTGGCGGTGATGGTGTCGCTGCCGCTGTCGTTGATCGGCGTGGTGCTGGCGCTGCTGTTGACAGGCGGCACGCTGAACCTGATGAGCTTCATCGGGGTCATCATGCTGATGGGGCTGGTGGCCAAGAACGCGATCCTGCTGCTGGACGCTGCGCGTGCGCAAGAGGCCGAAGGTGTGGACCGTGAAGAGGCGCTGATGGCGGCAGGCCGCAAGCGCTTGCGACCCATTCTGATGACGACCTTTGCACTCATTGCCGGCATGTTGCCGGTGGCGATTGGCGTCGGTGAAGGCGGCGAGTTCTACCGGCCCATGGCGGTGGCGATCATCGGTGGCACGATCACGAGCACGGTGCTGACGCTGCTGGTGATCCCGAGCTTTTACGACAGCATCGAAACCTCGCGCGACCGTGCCCTGGCCAAGTTCCACGCCCGCGAACAGCGCTGGAATCCCTTCTTCGCCTTTGTGGTGACGCTGCTGGAAGGCGTGCTGACGCTTGTGTTTGTGCGCTTCGTCTGGCGGCTGCTGGTGCGCGGCTTCGGCCTCGTGCGTAGGCGCCCGGCCGCTGCGCTGCCGTGATGGCGAGCCTGGAGCTGTTGAGTCAGGTCGAAGCAATAGCGCGCGAAGCCGGTGCGCTGATCTTGCAGGTTTATGCGGGCAACTTCGAGGTGCGCGGCAAGGCCGACACCTCGCCCGTGACCGAAGCGGATGAGCGCGCAGAGCGCTGCATCGTCGCTGCGCTGCAGGCGCTGGACGCGGCCGTGCCAGTGGTAGCCGAGGAAGCAGCTTCGCGTGGCGAGACGCCCGCTGTTGGCAGCCGCTTCTGGCTGGTGGACCCGCTG
This sequence comes from Rubrivivax sp., assembly GCA_031372005.1. Classification (GTDB taxonomy): domain Bacteria; phylum Pseudomonadota; class Gammaproteobacteria; order Burkholderiales; family Burkholderiaceae_C; genus Rubrivivax. Next base: position 446 of record JANMKK010000028.1, on the reverse strand, counting down.
GATGGCACCCGCGAATTCGTGTCGCGCAATGGTGAGTTCACGGTCAACATCGCACTCATCGAAGACGGCGCGGCAGTGCTGGGTGTGGTCTTCGAGCCGGTGGCCGGCCGTCTCTATGCCGGTGCCGTGGGGCTGGGCGCATGGCTGGAAGAGCAGGGCGAGCAGGGCGATCAAAGCGCAAGGCGGCGCGCCATCGCCTGCCGACAACCGGGCGCCGACGGCCTGGTGCTGGCGTGCAGCCGGTCGCACGGCGACGAAGCGGCACTTCAACGTTGGCTCATGGCCTGGCTCGGCACGCGCACGGTATTGCGGCGTGTGGCGGTGGGCTCGTCGCTCAAGTTCGGCTTGCTGGCGGCGGGCCAGGCTGACATCTACCCGCGTCTGGGCCGCACGATGGAATGGGACACGGCCGCCGGCCACGCGGTGTTGCGCGCGGCGGGCGGTGA
>JANMKK010000013.1:0-3843 GCA_031372005.1 Rubrivivax sp. | reverse complement strand
CGGCCACCTCGGAGGACGGCGAGATCATGGGCGTGCGGCACCGTGCGCTGGCGATCGAAGGGGTGCAGTTCCACCCCGAATCCATCTTGAGTGAACACGGGCACGCGTTGCTCAAGAACTTCCTGGAGCGGGCATGACTGCCACCTTGATCGACCTGCGCAGTGACACCGTCACCCGCCCCACACCCGCCATGCTGGCGGCCATGGCGGCGGCCGAAGTCGGCGACGATGTCTTCGGCGACGACCCCAGCGTCAATGCGCTGCAGGCACGCATCGCCGCCATGTTGGGCAAGGAGGCTGCGCTCTTCGTGCCCACCGGCACGCAGAGCAACCTGTGCGCGCTGATGGCGCACTGCCAGCGCGGTGACGAGTACATCGTCGGCCAGATGGCGCACACCTACCGCTGGGAAGGCGGTGGCGCAGCGGTGCTGGGCAGCATCCAGCCGCAGCCGCTGCCGAACCAGGCCGACGGGTCGATCCTGCTGGCCGACATTGAAGCGGCCATCAAGCCCGATGACGCGCACTTTGCGAAGAGCCGCTTGCTGGCGCTGGAAAACACGTGGGGTGGGCAGGTACTGCCGCTAGGCTACATCGAAGCCGCCACGGCGCTGGCGCGAGAGCGCGGCCTGGCCACGCACCTGGACGGCGCTCGACTGTTCAACGCGGCAGTGGCCAGCGCAATGCCAGTGCAGCAAATCGCCGGCCACTTCGACAGCGTGTCGGTCTGCTTCAGCAAGGGCCTGGGGGCGCCAGTGGGTTCGGCGCTGGTGGGCTCGCGGGAATTGATCGCGCGCGCGCACCGCATCCGCAAGATGCTGGGCGGTGGCATGCGGCAGGCCGGCGTGCTGGCGGCTGCGGCGCTGCACGCGCTGGACCACCATGTCGATCGCCTGGCGGAAGACCACGCGAATGCCCGCGCGTTGGCTGAAGGCCTGCAGGGTTTGAGCGGGGTCACGGTGCAGCCGCCGCAAACCAACATCCTCTTTGTTGACCTGATGCCTGAAAAGGCGGCGGGCGTCGTCGAGCGCCTGTGCGCGGCGGGCGTGCTGTGCACGGGCCTGTATCGGCTGCGTTTCGTCACCCACCTGGACGTGAATGCCGACGACATTCAACGCGCGCTGGCCATCCTTCGTGCAACCTTGTAGGAGGATCTTGATGAGCATGACCAACACCGAAGCCCTTACCCGTGTCATCGAACACCGCGAGATCTTCCACGACGAGATGTTGGCGCTGATGCGCCGCATCATGAGCGGCGAGATGTCGCCGGTGATGATCGCGGCGCTGTGCATGGGCCTGCGCGTGAAGAAGGAAACGGTGGGCGAGATCGCGGCCGCCGCGCAGGTGATGCGCGAATTCGCCACGCCAGTGGCGGTGGCCGACCGCACGAATCTCGTGGACATCGTGGGCACGGGCGGCGACGGCTCGCACACCTTCAACATCAGCACGGCGTCGGTCTTCGTCGCTGCGGCAGCCGGTGCGCGGGTGGCCAAACATGCAGGGCGCAGTGTGTCGTCCACCAGCGGGTCTGCCGACGTCATGGAAGCGCTGGGCGCCAACATCATGTTGACGCCAGAGCAGGTTGCCACCTGCCTGAACGAGACCGGTGTGGCCTACATGTTTGCGCCCAACCACCACGCGGCAATGAAACACGCCGCACCCGTGCGCAAGGAACTGGGCGTGCGCACGATCTTCAACATCCTGGGCCCGCTGACCAACCCGGCTGGCGCGCCGAACCAGCTGCTGGGTGTCTTCCACCCCGACCTGGTCGGCATCCTGGTGCGGGTGCTGCAGCGCCTGGGCAGCGACCACGTGATGGTGGTCTACGGCATGAACGGCATGGACGAGCTGTCGCTGTCGGGTGAATCGGCGGTGGGTGAATTGAAGGATGGCGAGGTGCGCGAATACGTGGTCCACCCCAGCGACTTCGGGCTGCCGGTGTACGACTCGCGGGTGCTGAAGGTGGCCAACAAGGAAGAGTCGGTGCTGTGCATCCAGCGCGCGCTGGCCAATGAGGACGGGCCGGTGCGCGATGTCGTGCTGCTCAATGCAGGCGCGGCGTTGTATTGCGCTGGCGTGGCTGCTTCGGTGAGCGATGGCGTCAAGCGGGCACGTGAAGCGGTGGCCTCGGGCAAGGCGATGGCCAAACTGAGTCAGTTCGTCAGCGTCAGCAACCGCTTTAGGGCGGCTTGATGGGCGACATCCTGCAGGAAATAGTCGCCGTCAAACACATTGAGGTGGCGGCGGCCAAGGCGCTGCGCAGCCTGGCGAGCTGGCGTGTTGAAGCCGAAGCGCGGGGTGATGTGCGCGGCTTCGAAGCTGCTCTGCGCACGCGGATGGCGACGGGCGGCGCGGCCGTGATTGCCGAGGTCAAGAAAGCCAGCCCAAGCAAAGGCGTGCTGCGCGAACACTTTGTGCCGGCCGAGATCGCCGCCAGCTACGCGGCGGGCGGCGCGGCCTGCCTGAGCGTTCTTACCGACGAGCGTTTCTTCCAGGGTTCTGCTGCCTTCCTGCAGCACGCGCGCGCGGCGTGCACGTTGCCGGTGCTGCGCAAGGACTTCATGGTCGATGAATACCAGCTGGTGGAAGCTCGTGCGCTGGGGGCCGACTGCGCCCTGCTCATTGCCGCCTGCCTGGACGACGGGCAGATGGCCGATCTGGAAGCATGCGCCCATTCGCTGGGCATGGGCGTGCTGGTGGAAGTGCACGACGCAGCGGAACTGGAGCGTGCGCTGCGCTTGAAGACACCGCTGCTGGGCATCAACAACCGCAACCTGAAGACCTTCGAAGTCACGCTGGAGACCACGCTGACGCTCATGGCCCAGGTGCCGGCGGACCGGCTGCTGGTCACCGAGTCCGGCATCCTCGCCCGCGCCGACGTGCTGCGCATGCGCGCGGCCGGCGTGCATGCCTTTTTGGTCGGTGAAGCCTTCATGCGCGCGCCCGACCCCGGCGTGGCGCTGGCGGAACTCTTCGCTTGAACCGGCTGGCCGCGCCGCTGCAGGCGCAACTGGACTGTGTTTCGTCAGATTGGCAACCGCTGTTGCAGCGCTGGGGCAAGAGCGAGTCGGGGCAGGCCACGCTGGCTGCGGTGGATGCGCGTGTCGAAGCCGGTGCCACGGTCTACCCGGCGCAGGTCTTTCGCGCCCTGGAAGTCACGCCCCTTGCGGCCACAAAGGTCCTAATCCTGGGCCAGGATCCGTACCACGGACCGGGGCAGGCCGAAGGGCTGGCGTTTTCGGTGCCGGCTGGGCAAAGAGTGCCGCCCAGCCTGCGCAACATCTTCAAAGAGTTGCAGCGCGACCTGGCGCTGGCGCCGCAGGGCAGCGCGTCGCTGCTGCCGTGGGCCGAGCGCGGGGTGCTGCTGCTGAACACTTCGCTCACGGTCGAAGACGGCCAGCCCGCCAGCCACGCCCAGTTAGGTTGGCATGCGCTCACTGACGCCATATGCCAGTTTTTATGGCTGGATCCATCACCGAAGGTCTTCATGCTGTGGGGCGCGCACGCGCAGGCGCGATTGCCGCAAGGGCAGGGCGTTGGCCTGCATCGGGTGCTGCAAAGCAATCATCCGTCGCCGCTGTCAGCCGCCCGGCCGCCCCTGCCTTTCATCGGCTGCGGACACTTCAGCGCGGCCAACCAATTCCTGACCGCCAGCGGCTACGGGGCCATTGACTGGCAGCTACCCTGAGCGCCGGCCGTGTTATAGTCACAGGCTCTCCGGAGGGGTGCCCGAGTGGCTAAAGGGGGCAGACTGTAAATCTGTTGGCTTACGCCTACGGTGGTTCGAATCCACCCTCCTCCACCAGAGAGACCCAATTCAAGGCCTTCGGCGAACGTCTTCGGCAAA
>JANMKK010000462.1:0-6525 GCA_031372005.1 Rubrivivax sp. | reverse complement strand
CCGGCCGACCTGGCGTGACGCTCACCCCTTGCGTGCGACCTGCGCCTTCTTGCCCTTGTCCTCGGGGCTGATGAACCCGATAGGCCGCTTGGGCGGATCGGGCGGCGTTACGAGTTCGCGCAGAGCGTCGAAGACCTGCTTGACCTGGGCGCGGGTGTTGCGGCTGAAGATGTCGTGGTTCATCGCCAGCGCGTACACCGACACTTCGATGGCGCGCGGGGCTGCTCAGGAAGGGCGAGCCAGCGGCTCGGCCCTTACGGGCCTCTCCGCCTGCGACCAAGAGAGCGTGGCCTGCGCAAGCAAGATCAGCTTCGGCTACGACGCGCGTGATCGGCTCACCAGCACGGTGTACGGCGACGGCAGCCCAGGTGTGTCCCGCAGCTACACGCCCGATGGCCTGCCGCTTACGGTCGAGTCCAGTGGCATCACCTGGACCTACGGCTACAACAACCGCCGCCTGCTCAACCAGGAGTTGTTCTCACTGCCTGGGCAGAGCCCTGGCCAGGGCTGGAACTTCACTTGGGGCGTGGATGCCCATGGCAACGTAAGCTCGTTTGCCGACCCCTGGGGCGCCATTGCCTATGGCCCCGACGCGCTGGGCCACCCTACGCAAGTGGCGGGCGTCGCCAACAACATCACCCACCACCCCAACGGTGCCGTGGCCAGCTACACCTTGGTCAACGGCATCACCCACACGGTCAGCCAGAACCTGCGTGGCTTGCCCGAACTGTGGCGTGATGCCGGGGCCGTTGGAGTCGTCCAGGATCGTTACGTCTATGACCCCAACGGGAATGTGGCGTCCATCACCGATGAACAGGAAGGCGTGTCGAGCCGCGCCATGGGCTACGACGGCCTGGACCGGCTGACGCAAGCCAACAGTGCTGGCGTATGGGGCACCGGCAGCTTCGGCTACGACACGCTGGACAACCTGCGTAGCAGCACGATGGGTGGCCGCACGCTCAGCCACAACATCGACGCCGCCACCAACCGCTTGGTCAGCCTCACGGGCAGCCAGAACATCAGCATCGCCTACGACACCAACGGCAACATCACGCAGCGCGGGGTCCAGGGCTTTGTCTTCGACATCGGCAACCGGCTTCTGTCTGCGCCGGGCAAAGCCAACTACACCTACGACGGGCACGGCAGGCGCTCTTGGAAGGGCGGTGGACCGGACGGAAGTGCCGAGTGGCAGGTTTACAGCCAGGCCGGGCGATTGCTTCTCGGCAGCCACAACATGCGCGGCGACACGCGGTACGTCTACCTGGGCGACAAGCTGATCGGTGAGTACAACACGCTGACAGGCACGAGCTTCAGCCACACCGACATGCTGGGTAGCCCGGTGGCCAAGACCAACCTCGGCGGGCAGGTGATCAGCCCTCGCACAAGGTATGAGCCGTATGGGGCGACGGCGGCGGGGACCAATCCGGTAGGGATCGGGTTCACAGGACATGTGAATGATGCGGATACGGGGCTGGTTTACATGCAGCAGCGGTATTACGACCCGATCGCCGGGAGGTTCTTGAGCGTTGATCCGGTCACGACCGATGCCAAGAGCGGAGGGCACTTCGGCAGGTATCACTACGCTGAGAACAATCCGTACCGCTATGTTGATCCTGATGGCAGAGACGCTGTCGCGGTGACTTTTCCCGACTACAGAATTTCGTTTGGCGGAACAACATGGAGCAACTTGGGACATGCCGGTGCTTTACTTATCAATCCGGCGAACGGTGTCACAAGGTACTACGATTTTGGTCGATATGGCGGGACGACCGGCATCGTGAGAAACCTGCCTCTATCCAGCAATGTAGTGATGAGTGGAGGTGTGCCCACCACCGCCTCGCTAGCGCAGGTTTTGACCGAAGTTTCTAAACTCGCCGGAAATGGCGGAAGAATTGATGGGGCCTATTTCTCTGGAGCGAATTTCTCAGCAATGAATAGCTACGCACAAGGTTTGGTTGGCAAAACAGTAGGCAATGGCGGGTATGGTGAGTGGAGTCCGCTATGCAGTTGCAACACTTTCCAAAGAGACATCCTGCGAGAAGGCGGGGTTGACACGCCAAGCATGGTCGATCCTCGACCGAATTCGTACATTAAGGAGCTTCAAGGCGCTCCAGGCGCGCAGTCATTCGGCTTTGGAGGCGGGGGATTCCAAGGCGTCTTTCGCGTTAGTGGTCGAATTGAGTCAAGGCGACTTGACAGAGAGTTGTCAAGATGAGACCAGTTCGCTTTTTTTGGCTTGCTCTAGTCTGCGCTGCTTTTCTTGCGGTAGCTGCGTTTCTCGGCTGGTCCGTGAAAGGTCTGCTTGGCCGGGATGATTCTCCTACTCCGATGCGACCCGCAAACGTGGCTGCCTCGGCACTTTGGGCCGGCGGCCCGGACGGGGGCGTTTGGATCGATTGTGTGAAGTCGGCGGGGAGACTATTTCAATGTGGCATCTATGCGCAATACAACGGCGCGTTAGTGGAGCAAGGTCAATTTGAACTCGATACGGGAGCGGTAAGGCCCGCGTTTTATTCAAATGGCCTAATTGCACTGAAGGAGGCTCGGCTAGTCCGGTCGCCGTGATCACACCGGTACAGGCGCTCGGAGGGGCGAAGGTCACTCCTTTCATTCAATCACTGACCCTGTCGTCTGGCGCGCTGCTCAGCCCTTGCGCCAGGCGTGTACCTTCGTGTCTTTGTCCACGGGTTGATGAACCCGATTGGCCGCTTGGGCGGATCGGGCGGCGTCATGTGTTCGCGCAGAGCGGTCAAAGTCCTACTGAGCTGGGCACGCGCGTTGCAGCTGATCGTGTCGGCTGTTGAATGTCCGGCCATACTGTTCCGGAATGAAACACTCCGCCCCAGCTCAAAACCCCGCCTCTGTCGGCCCTTTCTTCAACACCCCGCTGCAGCGCACCCAACTCGCGCGCGAAAGGTTTTTTGAACAGGGCCAGCGGCCCACCGGCATGGTGCCGGAAGCGGTGATCCAGAGCTGGACGCGCTGCCTGGCGGACGGGCTGCAACCGCAGCAGCGGCCTGAATTCGAACCCGTCACCCGTGCCCGCGCCAAGGCCGTTCAAGAGCGCGGCCAGCCGCTGCTGCAATCGGCCGCACCCGAGCTGGACCAGCTGGACGCCATGCTCGCCAGCACCGGTTGCAAGACGCTGCTGACCGACCGCGACGGCATCGTGCTGCGCGCCACACCGGCCAACGCCGGCGCCGGCGCGCTGCTGGACAGCATCGGCCGGGTCGGCGTCTACCTGGGTGAGCCCAACTTCGGCAGCACCGCGCCGGGCATCAGCCTGAGCGCGGCTCAGGACTGCGCGGTGGCCGGTGCAGAGCACTACTTCGGCGTGCTGCAGTCGCTGTACTGCGCCGCAGCACCGGTGCGCGACCCGCTGGGCCGCGTGGTCGGCGTGCTGGACGTGTCGATCGAAGGCCGGCCCTTCGCCTTCGACGCGCTGGCCCTGGTGCGGCTGTGCACGGCGGGCATTGAAAACCGGCTGTTGTCGCTGCAGGCCGGGGCCGACGTGGTGTTGTGTTTCCAGACCGATGCGGCGTTGCTGGGCACGCCACTGGAGGGCCGCGCCGTGGTCTCGGGCGGCGGCAGGTTGCTGGGCATGAACGCAGCCGCGAGCCGGCTGTTGCAGCTGGACGGCGTGGCCAGCGGCAACGATGTCCACACGCTGCTGGGCCTGACGCCAGCGGCAATCGACCGCCTGCGCAGCCGGTCTCAAGTTCAGCAGCCACAGGCCCACCACCTGCCCAGCGGCCTGCGCGTCTGGCTGCGTGCCTGGCGTCATGCCGAGCCGGCAGCGGCTGTGCGCAGGCTGGGCAGCGCGACGCCGGCAGCGTCGCTTGGGGCCAACCCGAGGCCCGCAGCGTCGCTTCGCGCCACCAGCGACCAGCTCATCAGCGACACCCTGCGCGACTGCCAGGGCAACATCGCGCAAGCGGCGCGCCAACTGGGCGTCTCGCGCGGGCTGCTGTACCGGCGCCTGCAGCGCCGCGCCGGCGCGGACTGAACAGCCGCCTTCACGCGCGGCTGCGGGCCGTGCGCCATGTTCGCGGTTTCCCTGATGCACGGCAACGGCAGAAGCCTATGCTGCGCTGCCCAAGAGTTGGTGGCCAGCGGCTGACAAGTCGCTGCGCCACGCTGTCCTGGCAGCCGCCCGGCTGAAACCCACACACCCCAAGGAGATAAAGCGCATGGCCATGCTCACCCTCACCGTCAACGGCAAGAGCATCTCGCGCGACGTGCCGCCGCAGACGCTGCTGTCCGAGTTCATCCGCGAAACCCTGCGCCTGACCGGCACCCATGTGGGCTGCGACACCGGCCAGTGCGGCGCCTGCACCGTGCATGTGGACGGCAAGGCGATGAAGAGCTGCTCGATGCTGGCGATGCACTCAGCGGGCACGGCCGTCACCACCATCGAAGGCCTGGCGAATGCGGACGGTAGCCTGCACCCGATGCAGACCGCTTTCAACCAGTGCCACGGCCTGCAGTGCGGCTTTTGCACCCCGGGCATGGTGATGAGCGCGGTAGACCTCGTGAAGAACCACGCCTGCAGCACCGAAGCGCAAGTGCGCGAAGGGCTGGAAGGCAATATGTGCCGTTGCACGGGTTATCAAAACATCGTCAAGGCGGTCCAGCAGGGCGCCAAGGCCATGGCCTAACAGGAGCAGTACAAACATGAACGCAAGACAAGGATTCATCGGCCAGAGCGTGGTGCGCCGCGAAGACCAGCGCTTTCTGACGGGCGTCGGCCAGTACACCGACGACATCTCGCTGCAGGGCCAGACCTACGGCTACTTTCTGCGCAGCCCGCATGCACACGCCAGGATCACGTCGCTGAACACCGGTGCTGCGGCCAAGGCAGACGGCGTGCTGGGCATCTTCACCGGCGAGCACTTCAAGGCCGTCGGCGGCCTGCCGTGCGGCTGGCTCATCAACAACATCGACGGCACGCCGATGAAAGAGCCCAAGCACCCCGTCATTGCCGACGGCAAGGTGCGTTATGTCGGTGACCGCGTGGCGCTGATCGTCGCCGAATCACTGGAGCAGGCCAAGGCCGCAGCGACCTTGATCGAGGTGGACTACGAGGTGCTGCCCGCCGTCATCGACATCGGCAACATCACCGGCACCGGCGCCAACGTGCACGACGACGCGCCGGGCAACCGCTGCTTCCAGTGGCAGATTGGCGACGCTGCCGGTGTCGATGAAGCCTTGACCCAGGCCGCGCACGTCACCACGCTGACCTTCCGCAACAACCGCCTGGTGCCGAATGCGATTGAACCGCGCGCCGCCAATGCGGTGTACAGCCCGGCCGACGACAGCTACACGCTGTACGTGTCCAACCAGAACCCGCACGTCGAGCGGCTCTTGATGTGCGCTTTTGTGCTGGGCATTCCCGAGCACAAGATGCGCGTCGTTGCACCCGACGTCGGCGGTGGCTTCGGCAGCAAGATCTTCCTGTACGGCGAAGAGACGGCGCTGGTCTTTGCATCCAAGCACATCAAGCGGCCCATCAAGTGGACGGCCGACCGCAGTGAGGCCTTCTTGTCGGACGCCCATGGCCGCGACCACCTCACCACCGCCAAGCTCGGCCTGGACAAGGACGGCAAGTTCATCGCCTTCAAGGTCGACACCACGGCCAACCTGGGCGCTTACCTCAGCACCTTTGGCAGCGCGGTGCCAACCATCCTGTACGCCACGCTGCTGGCCGGACAGTACGCCACGCCGAAGATCGTGGCCACGGTGACGTCGGTGTTCACCAACACCTCACCCGTCGATGCCTACCGCGGCGCCGGCCGGCCCGAGGCCACCTACACGGTGGAGCGCATCGTGGAGACGGCAGCGCGTGAACTTGGCATCGACCCGGCAGAACTGCGCCGCCGCAACTTCATCAAGACCTTCCCCTACGCCACTCCGGTCGGCCTTACGTATGACACCGGCGACTACGAAGCCACCATGAGCCGCGCCATCGAGCTGGCCGAGGTCAGCGGCTTCGAAGCGCGCAAGGCGGCATCCGCCGCAAAAGGTCTGAAACGCGGGCTGGGCTACAGCGCGTACATCGAAGCCTGCGGCATTGCGCCTTCCAGCGTGGCGGGTGCGCTCGGTGCGCGGGCGGGGCTGTTTGAAGCCGGTGAAGTGCGGGTGCACCCCACCGGCAAGGTCACTGTCTTCACCGGCAGCCACAGCCATGGCCAGGGCCACGAGACGACCTTTGCACAGGTGGTGGCCGACAAGCTGGGCATCCCGCTCGAAGACATCAACATCGAGCACGGCGACACCGGCAAGATCCTCTTCGGCATGGGCACTTACGGCAGCCGTTCGCTCGCCGTGGGTGGCACGGCCATCGTCAAGGCGCTGGACAAGGTCATCGCCAAGGGCAAGAAGATTGCCGCGCACTTGATGGAAGCGGCCGACACCGACGTGCTCTTTGAAGACGGCGTCTTCAAGGTCGCCGGCACCGACAAGAGCGTGCCCTTTGCCAGCGTCAGCCTGACGGCCTACGTGCCGCACAACTTCCCGCACGACAAG
>JANMKK010000457.1:0-13936 GCA_031372005.1 Rubrivivax sp. | reverse complement strand
CCGATGCACAGGCTCAGCGCCATCATCGTCATGAAGTTCAGCGTGAAGCCGAATGCATACACCGCAATGAAGCTGCTGATGACGGCGATGGGCAGCGTGAGGGCCGTGATGATGGTGCTGCGCCAGCTGTGCAGGAACAGGAAGACGATGGCCACCGTGAGCAACGCACCTTCGATCAGCGTGTGCCGCAGGCCAGTCAGCGAGTCCTTCACGTAGTCGCTGCTGGCGTTGATGAGGCGCAGTTCCACGTCAGGCGGCAGCGTCTTGCGAATTTCGTCCATCGCCTTCTTGGTCGCTTCGCCGACGGCCACGATGTTGGCGTCCTGCTGCTTGAAGACGTTGAAGTTGATGGCGCGCTGGCCGTTGATGCGCGCCATTGATTCGGGTTCTCGTTCACGTTCAACCAGCGTGCCCAGGTCAGCCAGCGTCAATGCCAGGTTGCCGCGCCGCGCCACGACAAGGCCCTCGAATTGCCGGGGGTCGCGCACGCGGCCTTCCACGCGCAACAGGGCGTCTTGCGTGTTGTCGCTGATCACGCCCACCGGCTGGTCGGCATTGGCCGCGCCCAGTGCAGTGGCAATCTCGGCCGGCGTCACGCCATAGGCGCGCAGGCGCACGGGGTCCAGATTGACGCGCACTTCGCGCACCGTCAGGCCTTGAATCTCAACCCGCGCCACGCCTTCCACACGCTGCAGGCGCTTGCCGACAGCCTGGTCGCCAATCAGCGACAGCTCACGCGCAGAACGGCTCTTGGAGACCAGCGCCATGTTGACGACGGGCTGGTTGTTGTCGTTGTTCCAGCGTGCAATGGTGGGCTGCTTCACGTCACGCGGAAAGCCTGCCTGCACGGCGGCCACGCGGTCGCGCACTTCCTGCATGGCACGGCCCATGTCGGCGTCGAGCGCAAATTCCACGCTCATGGTGCCCTGCCCTTCACCGCTGCGCGACGTGATGCGCTTGACACCGGCGATGCTGTTGACGGCTTCTTCGATGGGCTTGATGACCTCGCGTTCCACCGCCTCGGGTGACGCGCCCGGGTAGCGCACTTCCATCCAGGCGCCGGGGAAGCTGATGTCGGGCATCTGCTCGACGCCGAGCTTGCTGTAGCTGAAAAGGCCCAGCACGCACAGCGCCACCATCACCATGGCAGCGAAGACCGGGTTGTTGATCGAGACGCGTGTGATCCACATCGCGGCCTCCTACCGGGTGAGCGGGGTTGAAGCCGCAGCCGAAGCCACGGGCGCCGACTTCACCGCCACGATGGTGGCCTTGGCCCCTTCGCGCAGGTTGTCGAAGCGCGCCGCCAGCACTTGGCTGGCGGGCGACACGCCCTGCAGCACTTCGACGCGGCCCGCGCGTTCGTCACGCCGGCCCACGGTGACGGCGCGCCGCGCCAGCACACCGGTTTCGATCACCCAGACATGGTCCTGCCCGCTGGTCTTGCCGATGGCCGACGCCGGCAGCGTCAGCCGGTCGGTGTCGTCGGCAAGCAGGGCCCGCGCCAGCGCGTACTGGCCGGCACGCAGTTGCTCTTTGGGGTTGGCCAGTTCAATCGTCACGCCGATGCTGCGCGTGCCCGGCTCGGCCGCCGGCGCAATGCGCGCCACGCGCCCGGCCACTGGCGCGTCCACACCTTCCACCTGCACCTGCACCGCCATGCCGGGGCTCAAGCGGGCGACTTCGTGCGTGCCGATGTTGCCGGCCAGTTCAAGCCTGGACAGATCGACGATGGTCAGCAACTGCTGCTCGACGCTGACCTTCTCACCCGGCAGCGCATGGCGCCTGGCGACGATGCCCGAGATCGGCGCCAGCAGCGACGCTTCACGCAGACCGACGCGGGCCGTGTCGAGTGAAGCTTGCGCCGCATTCAGGTTGGCGCGCGCGGTATCCATCGTGCCGCGCGAATTTTCCAGGGCGATGGCGCTGATGAACTGCTGCGCCGCCAGCCTTTCGTTGCTGGCGTGCGTGCGTTCGGCCTGGATGAGTGTCACGCGCGCAGATTCGAGCATCGCGTTGCGCTCAGCCACCCGGGTGTTCAGTTCAGCCAGTTCGATGCGGCCCAGCACCTGACCGGCCTGCACGCGGCTGCCTTCGCTGACGGTCAGGCTCAGCAGGGTGCCGCTGGCCTTGGCGCGCACCATCGCCGTCTGCGGCGCCACCAGCGGGCCGGAAAACTCCACCATACCGGGCAGCCGCGCCATGCTCGGTTGCACGACTTCGCGCGGCACAAATTCCAGCGGCACGTCGGGCTTCTTGCCCTTGCCGTCGGCAGCCTTGGAGTCCGGCTTCACGGCGCTGTCGTTTCTGGCCATGGCGCCGGGCAAACTCACCGCGCCCGTCATCACCGCAACACCGGCCCCCGCCAGCACCACCACCGCCGCGCCGCTGAACAGCCACTTTTTCTTCATGCTGGATCCCCTCGTGTCCGGCCAGCCACACTCTTGTGGGCCAATACCGGGCACAAGTGTAGGCAACGTGTCGCGCCGGTGGACAGGGTTGCGATGAAGCGCGGGAAGCGGGCGATGAACTGCAGCCGCCCTGGATGGCGCAACCGGACCCCAGCCGCTGCAGCGCTGCAGCGAGCAGCTCTACGCGTCCGCACCCTTTGGCGCGGTGACTTCAACACCGATCCCGCGGTAGCCGGTGAAGCGGCAGGCTTCGTTGAACATCGGCTCACCGCTGATGCGGAACTGTTGCTCCGAGCCGTCGGCATTCACGCGGCTGAAAGCAAAGCCGAGAAAGGGCGTTCTGCTGGCGATCTTTGCCTGCAGCAGCGCGCGCTCAACCTCATTCCAGCCGGTGGCAGCGTCGCCGTGTGCACCACCCACAAACGCCGGCATGCCGACCCCCACCATCTCGGACGCGGGCCCGGAAACCTGGGTGAAGCTGCCGGTTTCATTCTGTTCCCAGTACCAGTCGGCAGCCCGCTCGGACAGGCGCTGATAGCGATGCTCGCTGAGCTGCAGTTCGGTGGTGCGTTCACGCACCGTCAGTTCGAGCATGGCGCTGTAGCTCTCCAGCCGCTTGTACAGCAGCCGAACTTCAAGCATGTTGTGGATGCGCGTCTTGACCTCGATCAGATCAAAGGGCTTGCTGATGAAGTCCTTGGCGCCGGCCTGAAGCGCACGCAACTTGTGGGCAGGCTGGGCCGTGAGCACGACCACGGGCAGGTAGCTCTCGGCTGCGTCCCCCTTCAGTGCCTGCATCACCTCGAAGCCGTCCATGAGCGGCATCTGCAGGTCCAGCAGGATCAGGTCATAGCGGTTGTCCCGATGCAGCGCAGAAACCTCCTCCGGGTGCGTGGTCGACGCGACGTGGGTGTAACCGGCGTCTGTCAGCAAGCGCTCAAGCAGCAGCACGTTGGCATCTTGATCGTCCACGATCAGGATGCGGGCGCTCAGGATGTCCGGCACGCTCAGCATCATTCAATCTCCTCGGCATGTGCAGCAGCCGCTGCCGACTCGGAACGCTTCAGCGCCGCGTCCAGCGTCTCCAGCAACTCGCTCACCCGGACGGGCTTGGTGAGGTAGCTGAAGAAACCCGCCTCCAGTCCTTTTTCAATGTCGCGCGGCATGGCGTTTGCACTGAGCGCGATCACGGGGATGCGGGCCGTGGCAGGGGCGTCAGCCAAAATTCTGAGTGCGGTGATGCCACTGATGCCAGGCAAATTGATGTCCATCAGGATGACATCGGGCTTTTCCGCGCGGGCAATCTCAATGCCGCGGTTGCCGTCGTTCGCAATCAACAAACGGATATCGGGTCGGCGCGCGATGAGCCTTTCAATCAGCATCAGATTGGCCGGGTTGTCTTCCACATAGAGCAAGGTGTAAATCTGGGTGTCGCTGCGCGACTCGGCCGCCACCGGGGCCACTGCGTCAGCAGCGTCGAAGATCAGTTCCGGGGCGGTCGTCGAATTCAGATCGACCCAGAACACACTCCCGACCCCCACGGTACTTTCAACCCCGATTTCGCCCCCCATCAATTCGGCAAGACGCTTGCTGACCACCAGGCCGATGCCGGTGCCCTCTTCGACGCCCGACTCCTGCCCAAGGCGGTTGAAGGGCTGGAACAATTGCTCGCGCTTTTCGGGCGACAGGCCTTCACCGGTGTCGCGAAAACTGATGCGGATGCGCCCCGGCTGATGGATGACGCAGCTGACCTCGACCATCCCGCCGACGCGGTTGTACTTGATGGCGTTGGAGAGCAGGTTGATGAAGACTTGCTTCAACCGCGTGCGGTCGGCACGGATGAAATATTGGCCGCTGACGGCCGCAAACTGCAGCCGAATGTCGTGCTGCTGCGCCTGCGGTTCGATCATGGCGCGGCAGTCGTTCAGCACGTCGTCCAGCGAAATGGATTCTGGCGACAACGACAGCTTGCCCGACTCGATCAACGACAAGTCAAGAATCTCATTGATCAGTTCCAGCAGGTACCAGCCCGCCTGGAGGATCTGGTCGACGTTTTCCTTCTGGCTCGGCAGCGGTGGCGGCGTGCTTGATTCGATCAGCTGGGCAAAACCGAGAATCGCATTCAGCGGTGAACGCAACTCGTGGCTCATGCTGGACAAGAAGTCAGACTTCGCGAGGTTGGCCTTTTCGGCTACCAACTTGGCGCGCTCCAGTTCGGCGTTCATTTCCTGCCGGGCCGCTTCTGCCTGCTTGCGCGCGGTGTTGTCGGTGCCGATCAAGAGGTAGCCGATGATGGACTCGCGCACGTCGCGCAAGGCCGTGACCGACACCACCGCCGGGAAGCGGGTGCCGCCCTTTCGGAAATATGTCAGCTCGTAGATGTCTTCAATGCCGCGCGATGCCTTGAACACCAGGGCCTCAAAGCCGGGCTTGATCTCGGTGCCCAGCTCGAAGCTCAGGGCTCTGGCCCGCGTGATCAACTCCTGCGGGTCGGAGATGTCGGCCGGGGTGATCTTGTTCATCACTTCGGCTGCCGCATAACCCAGCATGCGCTCGGCACCGACATTGAAAATCTGAATGACGCCGTTTGCATCCGTGGCAATGCTTGAGAAGTTGGCACTGTTGAAAATGGCGCTCTGCAAAGCCCCCACTTGCAGCAGCGCGGCTTCGGCTTTTTTGCGCGCGGTGTTGTCGGTACCGATCAGCAGGTAGCCGATGATGGTTTCGCGCACATCGCGAAGCGCAGTGACCGACACCACAGCCGGGAAGCGGCTGCCGTCCTTGCGGATGTACGTCAGTTCATAGATGTCTTCAATGCCACGCGAGGCCTTGAACACCAGCGCCTCGAAGCCGGGCTTGATTTCCGTCCCCAGCTCGAAACTCAAGGCCTTGGCGCGCGTAATCAGTTCTTGCGGTTCAGAGATGTCGGCGGGCGTGATCTTGTTGGTCACTTCCGCAGAGGCATAGCCCAGCATGCGTTCTGCGCCGACGTTGAAGATCTGAATGACGCCGCTTGCGTCGGTGGCAATGCTTGAAAAGTTGGCGCTGTTGAAGATCGCGCTCTGCAAAGCCCCGGTCTTGAGCAACGCCTTTTGCCGCTGAGTCTCGGCCAGGCCTGGGTGCTCGCCGGAATGTTCGCCTGCAGAATCGGCAGGGGTGTATCCACTGCCAGTGGTGGGCATGAACGAGTTCCCTGGGAAACGGTCGACGATCCGGAATGGGAACTGCGCATGCAGCGCTACCAACAGAAGATCGCGGGCGATAGCAACCGACCCTGCGCTTCTTCGGAACACTTGACATCGTCTCAGCGCGGCTAAAAAGAGTCTGTGCGATGCCACACATAAGCTTCCAGTTTGGCGGCTACTTTCTCGGCGAATTCGCGGGCACTTTCTCGGCCACTTTCTCGGCCACTTTCTCGGCCACTTTCGCCAAGACTTTCAGGCGCTCTGCAGCGCTTTCGCCCGCAGCCACGCTTCCAGCGCCGCCGCCTCCATCGGCAGGCCGAACAGGAAGCCCTGACCGTGGTCGCACTGCAGCGCCAGCATCAGCGCAGCCTGGCCTTCGGTCTCGATGCCTTCGGCCACCGTGGTCATCCGGAGCGCTCCGGCGACGCGGATGGTGGCTTCGATCAACACGCGGTGGTATTCCACCGTCTGCGCATGCTGGACGAAGCTGCGGTCCACCTTGACCGTGTCCACCGGCAACTGGTGCAGGCAGGCCAGCGACGAATAGCCGGTGCCAAAGTCGTCCAGCGCCAGCTGCACGCCCAACGCCTTGATTCTCCGCAGCGTGGCCTGCACCGGCTCATCTTGCGCGGCCAGGCTTTCCGTGACTTCAAGCTGCAACCATTCAGGCTGCATGGCGCAGGCTTGCAGCAGCGCCACCAGTTCTTCCACCACGCCCGCGCGCTTGAGCTGCGCGCGCGACACGTTCACCGCCAGCCGCAGCGGTGCGCTGTCTGCGAGCGTCTCGCGCCAGCGCACAAACTGCGTGCAGGCGCGTTGCAGGACGAAGGCGCCTAACGCGTCGATGAGGCCGCACTCTTCGGCGACGCCGATGAAGTCCACCGGGTTCACCAGGCCGCGTTCTGGGTGGCGCCAGCGCACCAGCGCTTCAACCCCCGTCAGCGCGCGGCTTTGCAAGTCCACCACCGGCTGGTAGACGACGAAGAGTTCGTCGGCCTTGAGCGCGCGGCGAAGGTCGTTTTCAATCGCCATTGCTCGCGCCACGCGTTCTTGCATGGAGTTGTCAAACATCACCCAGCGCCCGCGCCCAGCACGCTTGGCTTCGTACATGGCAGTGTCGGCGTTGCGCAGCACGTCCTCGGCGCTGGCGGGCGGGGCGAATTCATCGCTCTTCGTTTCCTCGACCCTGCCATCGGTCTTTCCATCGACCAAACCCAGGTGCAGCACCACGCCAATGCTGGCGCTGGTGTGCAGCGGTGTGCAACCGATCAGGTAGGGCTCGCTCAGTTCTCGCAGCACCCGGTCGGCGATGGCGCCAACGCGGCCGGCGCTGTTCACCCCTTCCAGCACGACGGCGAACTCGTCGCCGCCCATGCGTGCCGCCACTTCGCAGCCGGGTGGGATGCCGCTGTCTGCGCCCGGCACCAGCCGCGCCAGCGCGTCACCGGGCCGCAGCGCCAACTGCAGGCGCTGCGCGACCTGGCGCAGCAGTTCGTCACCAGCGGCGTGGCCCAGGCTGTCGTTGACCTGCTTGAAGCGGTCGATGTCCATGAACAGCACCGCAAAGCCGTAGCCCGGGTGGCGGCTGGCATGGGCCAACACCTGCTGCAGGCGCGTCAGCACCACATGGCGGTTGGGCAGCTGGGTCAGCACGTCGATGCCGGATGGGCCTTCAGGCTGAATCTGCAGCGGGTGGCATTCACGGGTGTCGATGCACACGCGCACAAAGCCGCTGAGCACGCCGTGGCGGTCACGCAGCGGGCGCAGGTCCACGTCCAGCCAAAGGTCGCGCCCGGCGCGCGTTCGGTGCGGGCCTTGCTGGCGCAGGCCCGCGCCGCGCTGCACCGCGTGGCGCAGGTTGATGGCGTGGTCGGGTTCTGCGGCGGGGCTGTGCAGGCACTCGGCAGTCAATCGGCCGGTCACTTCATCCAGCCGCCAACCCGACAGCTGCGTAAAAGCGGCGTTGACCCATTCGATGCGGTCTTCGGCATTGCTGATCAAAACCATCGCGCCGGTGTGCTCGGCCACGGCGGCCCGGCGTTGCCAATCAGCGTGCTGGTCGGACTGACCCCGCGCCTGTTGCGCCATGGCACGAACGATGGGCTCCGCCACGGCGACGGACAGCAGCATCAGCACCAGGCCCAGCGCAAAAGCGCCGTGCAGGGACACAGCCAGCGCAAGGGCCAGGAAGGCGGCATAGAGCCAGCCGCGCACGCGGCGCTGCAGGGCCACATCGCCAGCGCCCAGCGGCAATTGAGCCGGCAGCCGGGCAGGCCACTGCCGGCGCCAAGGCGAGTGCTGACGCGATAGCGACGGGGCTTCAGCCGCAGGGATTGCCATGGCTTGGGTGTTCTTGTCGTCTCGCGCGGGCCTGCGGCGGCATGCCGACCTTTGCTGACGGGATATCGACTGCGGGGGCCGGGGCTGAATGCACGGTGTGCCTAATCGGTCAAGTGCGCGGGGGACTGCTCAAAGGTCGGCGCGGTCACTTGCGCAGTCACTTTCGCACTCACCTGCGCACTCACTTGCGCGCTCCGCAGGGCCGCAGGCCGCTGCATCTGGCCGGTGCACGCTTGTCCCCGCCCCGCGCTCTTGGCGCTGTAGCAGGCCGCGTCGGTGCAGGCGATCCAGTCTGCCGGCTGCGGCGCCAGCGCGGCGTCAAGCTGAACCACGCCGATGCTGACGCCAATGCCCAACCACTGGCCACCATGGTCCACACCCAGGGCCTGGATGGCCTGGCACAGCTGCTCGGCGCGCGCCATGGCGCCTGCGCCCGAACAGTGGCTCAGCAGCAGTGCAAATTCATCCCCGCCCAGTCGGGCCGCAGCGTCGCCACCCCGCACCTGTTCATGCAGCAGATCGGCCACCTGCTTCAACACGCCGTCGCCTGCGGCATGGCCGGCGTTGTCGTTGACACGCTTGAAGCGGTCCAGATCCAGAAACATCAGCGCGGCCGGCGTGCCGGCCGCCTGGGCTTGCAGTGCGCGCGCCAGCCTGTCGTCAAAGGCGCTGCGGTTGAGCAGGCGCGTCAACGGGTCGTGCTCGGCTGACCACGACAGCCGCTCGTGCGCGGCGCGCTGTGTCGTCACGTCCTCCAGCAGCCAGATCGCGCCAGCAGCCGGGTCTTTGGCGTCCACCGCGCTGCCTTGCAAGCGGCCCCAGAACACGCTGCCGTCGCGGCGGCAGAACTGGCGTTCGCCGACAAAGGCGCGGCCGGCGGCAAAGGCCAGCGCCACCTGCGGCCCCAACGCGTCGTAGTCCAGTTCCGACGCGTAGATGGTGCGCGCCTCGCGGCCCTCCAGCGTGCCTTCGGTCCAGCCCAGCAGCGCTGCAAATTCGGCGCTCACCAGTTCAAAGCGGCGGTCGCGTGAAAACGCGATGCCGATGGGCGCCGCGGCCATGATCGAGTGCAGACGTTTCATCAGCGCCTCTTGGGTGCGCGCCACGCTGGCGCCTTGCAGCAGCGCCAGGCGCAGCGCGTGGCTGAGTTCACCAATTTCCCCGCGCGCGGTGGGCCAGCCTGCTTCAAGCGCCAGGTCGGTTTCATGCAGCCGCCGGGCGCGTTGGCGCAAGCGCGTCAGCGGCCCCAGCAAAAAGGCCAGCAGCCCGGCAATGAAGAGGCCACCGCCAAGCGCCACGCCGCCGGCCCATTGCCACGCTTCGCGCCGGGCCTGCGCCATGCCCCCCAGCAACTGCGCGTCGGGGGTGACGCGGAACAGCATCCAGTCGGCGCCTGGCACGCCAGCCATCGACACGAAGGCGCCGCTCTGGTGCGTCACCAGCGGTGAAGGCTCGATCGGCCGCCCTTGGGACACCCAGCGCGACGCGGCGTCAGTCAGCAGCGGTTCGGCTTCCACGCTGCCGCCGATGCGGTCGCGATTGGGGTGCGAGACCACCGTGCCGTTGGCGTCGGTGACCACGGTCAGTTCGCCCTTTTCGGCGCCGCGCGCAGAGAAGGTCAGGTCGTCCAGCAGGTTGCGGTGGGCCAGCCGGATCGACCCGCCCAGCACGGCCTTGACATCGCGTCGGGCATCGAAGACGGGCACGGTGAACATGATGACGTGGCTGCGCGACACGCGGCCAACGATGGGCGACGACACCACCGGCACGCCCTGGCTGACGGTGCGGATGAAGTAGTCGCGGCCGGCCAGGTTGATGTCCGATCGCAGCGTGCGGTTGCCTTCGCCCAGCGCCAGCACGTGTCCGGCGGCGTCGGCCACAAAGACGGTGTCGAAGGAGACCCGCAATGCCGGCTTGTCAACCAGGAAGGCGAGGGCCGCTTCCACATCGCCACGGGCCGCAGGCGGCATGGCGTCGGCCGTGACACGCAGCATGTTCTGCATCACCACCACGCGCTGCCCTACCAGGCTGGCCAGCTGCTCGATGTGGTCGGCTTCCAGGTCCTGCACGGCCTGCACGGCGCGCGTTTCCACCCGCGCCAGCAGCACGCTGGCCGACCCCAGCACGCTGCAGGCGATGACCAGCACGCTGGCGATCATCAAGCGCGCCTTCAACGTGCCCAGCCAGTGGCCACGGCCTGCAGGCTGCGTCGGCGCTGAAGAGGCTAACTGCGCTAACTGCGCTGACGGCGCGGGCGGCGCTGACTGCGCTGGGGCCGGGTGGGTGTTCACACGCACAGCACGTCGGCGGCCGTCAGCTCACGCCGGGCCGCGCACCAGCGGGCAGCCTGAATTGCGCCACCTCGCCAGTCAGGCCGTGCGCGCTGTCGTTCAGCAACCCGGCAGCGGCCGCCGTCTGTTCCACCAGTGCCGCGTTTTGCTGCGTCACGGTGTCCAGGTCACGCACGGCCTTGGCGGTCTGCGCCACACCCAGCGTTTGTTCATGCGCGCCCACCACCACCTCGGCCAGCAATTCGCGCACGCGCTGCGAACTGCCGACGATGTCGCCAATCGTGCTGCCGGCACGCTGCACCACACGCATGCCACCTTCCACCTGTTCGACGCTGCCGGTGATGAGGGACTTGATCTCGCGCGCCGCAGCGGAAGAACGCTGTGCCAGCGCCCGCACTTCAGATGCCACGACCGCAAAGCCGCGGCCCTGTTCACCGGCCCGCGCCGCCTCCACGGCCGCATTCAGGGCCAGGATGTTGGTCTGAAAAGCGATGCCGTCGATGGTGCCGATGATGTCGCCGATGCGGCTGGATGAGGTGTTGATGGCCTGCATGGTGCTGACCACCTCGCCAATGATCTGGCCCCCACGTTCAGCGGTCTTGGCGTTGCTGGTGGCCAGGCGCATGGCCTCGACCAGTTTGGCTTCGCTGTGGCGCACAGTGGAAGCGATCTGTTCCATCGCCGACGCGGTTTCTTCCAAGTGGGCTGCCGACTGTTCGGTGCGAGCATTCAGATCGATGGCGCCGCTGGCAATGTTGCTGCTGGCGTCGACGATGCGGTTGGACGCCCCGCGCACCTGCGACACGATGCGCCGAAGCGAGGTCTGCATCTGCACCAGCGTGCCCATCAGGTGCGCCATTTCGTCAGCACCCCAGACGCGCGGCGATGTCGTGAGGTCACCGCCGCGCATGGCGTCGATGTGAAAAGCGACTTCCTTCAAGCCGCCGCTCAGCACCTTCTGGAAAG
This sequence comes from Rubrivivax sp., assembly GCA_031372005.1. Classification (GTDB taxonomy): domain Bacteria; phylum Pseudomonadota; class Gammaproteobacteria; order Burkholderiales; family Burkholderiaceae_C; genus Rubrivivax. The sequence continues at coordinate 2,746 of JANMKK010000457.1, read as the reverse complement.
CCACAAAGAGGTACAGCGCCGCGGCCAGGCCGATGGCCAGCACGGCAACCGCCAGGTTGCGGCTGAAGGCCACGGCGTCGGCACGGGCCACCAGCAAAGTGTCCAGCCGGTCCAGGGCTTGCCCTTGCAGCTTGAGCATCGCGTCGATGGCGCCGTTGGCCAGCAACACGTGGGTGGCCGCGTCGCCCTGCACGCCTTCCGCGCGCAGCACAGTGGCATCCACCTGGGCCACCCACGTGCGCAAGGGCGCCTGGATCCCATCGGCGTCGACGCCGTCGCGCAGCGCGGGGTTGTGGGCACCTGCCCTGACCCAGCCGGCCTCCACCGCCGACTGGTTGCGGCTGAGCAGGGTCAAGTGCTCGACCACGCGGCGCACTTGCAGTGGTGTTTGCTGCAACTTCGCCGATGCCGTCAGCAGCAGGGTGTTGCCCAGCCCGCGAAGCTGGGACGCGTTCTCCACCATCGCCGGCAGCCGGATCACGGCGGCGTCCATCAGGAAGTGGCTGTCGATGTCGGGGTCAAGCCGCAGGTTGGAGCCGTCAGCGACCTGGCCCAGCAGGTTCAGCAGGGCCTTGATCTGCGCGCTGAATGCGGCAAAGGTGGCGTCCCCATTGCCGCCTGCACGCACCGCAGCGGCGGCCTTGCCGGCTTCAACAAATGCCGCATGGCTCTGGGTGGTGCCCAGGTCCGGACCATGCAATTTTTCAACCGCCGCAAGCTTGAGCAGCTGCGCCGCCACCGCGTCACGCGCTTCGGCCATGTCGGGTGCGGCGCCACCCGGCGTGGCCGCTTGCACGGCAAGCTGCCGTTCGCGCTGCAGCAGCGTCAGCAGCGGCACGATTTCCCGGACATAGACCAAGCCGACCCGCTCTTTGGCAGCAAACCCGATCTGTGCGGCATGGTGGCTGAAGAAGTTGCCGGCCAGCAGCGTCATCGGCAGCAGGAAGGTCAGCGCGATCGTGAAAGCCTTGGCCCGCAAACCCATGGCGCGGAACAGGCGCACTCCGGGCGCCCAGATGCCGTGGTAGCGGAAGAAGTCGCGCAGCCGCAAGGGGCCACGCGCAGCCGCGACGGGCTTGGCACTGCCGCGCTCGCCTTGAAACGCAGGGGGGCAGGCAAGCGCAAGCGACGTGCCGGCAGACAAATCCATGATGAACTCCGCAACAACACGGGCCGCAGGACGCAGCCGGTGTCAGGCTATGTCGGCAGCAGCGTCGGCACTCTTGAGTGAAATGCGCGGGGCGATGCGGGCGATCGGAGATTTGTGCTCAGCCTGGCGTGGCTGCAGCCGGCTCGGCCGATGCCAAAGCATGTGCCGACAACCGTGCGCAGGCGGCTGCGACCAGCGCGCTCAGTGCCGCCGCCCAGAAGACAGCGGCAAAGCCGAGGTGCGAAATGATCCAGCCGCCACCGACACCCCCCAGCACCCCCGACAGGCCGTAGCCCAGCATCGTGTACAGCGCCTGCCCTCGGCCCCGCAGCCGGCCCGGAAACAACCGGTGTACCAGCGCGATGCAGGCCGCGTGGTGGGCCGCAAACGTCACCGCGTGCGTCATCTGCGCCAGCACCAGCACAGGGGCCACGCTGCCGCCGCTGGCCGTGGCGACAAAGCGCAGCGCCGTCACACCCGCGGCCACTTCCAGCCAGCGGTGCGGTGTGAGCATCGGAAACCAGCGCCCCTGGGTCCAGAAGAAGACGATCTCCACCGCCACGCTCACCGCCCACAGCGCGCCCACCGCTGTCTTGCCGTAACCCAGCTCCACGAGGTAGAGCGAGAAGAAGGCATACAAGCTGGTGTGAGCGAGCACCGTGAAGAAGATCGAGGCGAAAAACCACGCCACTTCAGGGCGCCGCAAGCGCGGCAGCACGGGTGGCGCGGCTTCTTCGTGCACCGCGTCGGCGTGGGTGGCGGGCAGCCGCCATGCGGTCAGCAAAAGGCCTGCATTCATGACGGCCACAAAGGCCGGGAAGATGCCGATGCCGGCCCATTCAAGCAAGGCGCCAAACGCCGTCACCGAGACAATGAAGCCCACCGACCCCCACACCCGCACGCGGCCATAACGTTGGGGGTCGATGCCGTCCTTGGTTTGCAGCGCCTGCGCCAGCAGCGCTTCATACAGCGGCACGACGCCGCTGTTGGCCAGGAACAGCAGCGCCGTCACCAGCGCCACCGGCACCGCAGCACGCACGCCCAGCAGGCCCAGGGCCGACAGCAGCGCGCCCAGCGCCGCCAGGCGGATCAATTCACTGCGGCGGCCGCTGTGGTCGCCGGCCCAGCTCCAGCCGTAGGGCGCGAAGACGCGGGTCCAGCTTTGCAGAGAAGCGATCGAACCGATGACGAGCGTGGAATACCCGAGGCTCTGAAACCACAGCGGCGCGTAGGGGTTGAAGAGGCCGACGGCGGCGAAGTACGTGAAGGTCAACGCGCCGAATCGCCCCAGTCCTGAGGCGGGCCCTGAAGCAGGCGCTGGAGCAGGAGTGGCGTCGGGCGCGGCAGCCGTCATCCAGCGTCTGAAGCCGGCGCGGCGCCTGCAATGGCGGGCAGCGCCAGGCTCACGTCACCACACTGCGCGCGGTGGCGCAGCGCGTGGTCCATCAGCACCAGCGCCAGCATGGCTTCGGCAATCGGCGTGGCGCGGATGCCCACGCAGGGGTCGTGCCGGCCCAGCGTTTCCACCACCGTCGGCGCGCCCGCGCGGTCGATGCTGGGCCTGGGCGTGCGGATCGAGCTGGTGGGCTTGATGGC
>JANMKK010000449.1:0-4045 GCA_031372005.1 Rubrivivax sp. | reverse complement strand
CCAGCCGAATTCGCGGTCGCCGGCGGGACCCTGGCGCTGCTTATCGTGATCACCATGTCGATGCTGGCGCTGGCGCGTCTCAGTCAGCATCACGGCGGCAGATCGCAGGCCCCGCAGGCTGATGTCGCTGCCCAGTGCTTTCTGCAAGCCCTGGCCCTGGCCCTGGCACTGGCCCTGGGCCCAGCTGTCGTCTTCAGACAGTTCGACCATGCCTTCGCCGAGTTCACGGCACAGCTGCACCAGCTGGTCCACCTGGCGGTGCCCCTGCCCCAACTGGCGGCGCGCCTGTTCGCACAAGGCCGTGATCGCGGCCACGTGCTGGGGCAGCGGGCGGCACTCAACCGCCGCAACGCGCCCTTGGCCAAGGTGGCTGCGCTGGCGCGCGGCGCCTCCGAAGTCAAACCCACGTCTCTCCCGGTGGCTAGCGCTTGGGCCGGCCGTTGACCAAGCGGGGCAGGTCGGCGCCGCCCGCGTCGCCGCTCATCGCCGTGCCGATCCACGGCGCCTTGCGCGGCAACACGGTCTGCTCAAGCCAGCGCTGCAACTCTTCAGCCGGCACCGGGCGGCTGAACAGGAAGCCCTGCATCACGCCGCAGCCCAGGCGGTGCAGCACCTCCATCTGGCGCAACGTCTCCACGCCTTCGGCCACCACGCGCAGGCCCAGCGAACGGGCCAGCGCGATGATGGCCGTGACCACCGCCGAACTCTGTGGCGTGATGCCGAGGTCGCGCACAAAGCTGCGGTCGATCTTGAGTTCAGAGATCGGCAGCGTCGTCAGGTAGGCCAGCGACGAATAACCGGTGCCGAAATCGTCGATGGAAATCTCGACGCCGATCTCGTTCAGGCGGTGCAGCGACGGGATGACGTTCTGCAGCTCCTTCATCAGGTTGTCTTCGGTGATCTCGAGGTGGATCACCCGGTGCGGCACGCCGTAGTGGCTGACGCACTGGTGGATGTGCTCGACGAGGTCGGTGCGCTCGAAGAGCCGGCTGGGCATGTTGACGGCAATGGAATCGGCGAATCCAAACGCGTCCTGCCACAGCCGCGCCTGGCGCGCCGCTTCCCGCAAAGCCCATTCCGACATCGGCACGATCAGGCCCGTGTCTTCGGCCAGCGGGATGAATTCAGCCGGTGGCACCAGCGTGTTGCCGCGCTGCCAGCGCATCAGCGCTTCAGCGCCCACCATGCGGGCCCCGCGCACGTCGATCTTGGGCTGGTAGTGCAGCACCAGTTCGTCACGCTCCAGCGCTTTGTGCAGCGCCGTTTCAAGCTCCAGCTTCTGGCGCCCCTGGCCCGCCAGCGTGGGGCTGTAGATGGCCGATGCATTGCGGCCCTGCGCCTTCACGGAATACATCGCGATGTCGGAATTGCGCAGCAAGTCCACCACCGAATTGCCGTCCCGAGGGTAGATCGCCACGCCCACGCTGGCGGTGACGAAACATTCCTGACCGCTGACGAAAATGGGTTCGCGCAAGGCGTCCAGCACGCGCTGTGCAACGCGCTCTGCGTCCTGGTCGGCGGCCACTTCGGGCAGCAGCGCGACAAATTCGTCACCCCCCAGGCGGCCCACGGCTTCGAGCGACCGGTGCGAACGCACGCCCACGGCTTCCAGCGCACCTTCCATGACCTGGTCGCTGTGGCGCACACAAGCCCGAAGGCGGCGGCCGACTTCGACCAGCAACTCGTCCCCGGCGCCGTGGCCGAGTGTGTCGTTGATGATCTTGAAGCGGTCCAGGTCGATCAGCAGCAGCGCAAACTGGTGCTGCATGCGACGCGCCTGTTCCAGCGCCCGTTCAGCGCGCCAGATCAACTGGCGTCGGTTGGGCAGGCCGGTGAGTGCGTCGAAATTGGCCAGCTGGCGGATCTTGTCCTCGGCCTGGCGGCGGTCGGTCACGTCCTGCACGATGCCGGAATAGCCCGCACCCTGTCCGTGTTCATTGAACTCGGGCTCGGCTTCGGCGTGGATGATGCGTTGGCGGCCGTCCAGCAGCACGATGGGCACGTCGGTGGTCACCACCGAGGTGTGCCGCAGCGCTTCGTGCAGCTGGCGCAGCAGCACGCGGCGGTCGTCCTGCGGCACCATGCGCAGCAGCACGCGCAGGCTCAACCGTTCATGCGGCCCAAAGCCGAAGACGCGCAGCGCCTCGGGCGACATCAGGATGCCGCCGCCTGCACGCAGCCAGTCGAAACTGCCCATGCGCGCCAGGTCTTGCGCGCGGGCCAGCTTGCTCTTGCTGCGCTCCAGTTCGATGCGTGTGCGTGACGCGCGCAGCAGGTAGTGCAGGCGCCCGGCCAGCAGGCCCCACTGCGTGGCCTTGACGAAGAAGTCGGTGGCGCCGGCCTCATAGGCCCGGGTGATGGATGCGTCGTCGTCCAGGCCCGTGAGCATCAGGACCGGGATGTTCTCGAAACCCGGCATCAGGCGCAGCGCGCGGCAGGTGTCGAAACCGTCGAGGCCGCCAGGCATCATGGCGTCGAGCACGATGATGTCAGGCGTGCGTTCGCGCAGCAATTCCAGGGCGCGTTCACCGCTGGCGGCTTCTACCATTGTGAAGCCGCGTTCGCGCAGGGCCAGGGCGGTCAGCAACAGGTTGACATCGTCATCATCGACGAGCAGCACTTCGGGCTGCGTAGGCAGGCTGGCGTCGGCGAATGGGTGCGTGGGCGTCATCGGCGGCACTGGGCTCAAGCCCGCAGGATAGCGGTTACTGCTTGCAACGCAGATTCACCTTCGGAGATAAGTCGCGATATGTCGGCTTGCAGCGCCGACGTGTCGCCCTGACGCAGTTTCAGTTCGATGTCGGCACAGGCCTGGGCCAGTGAAAGCGCACCGACACTGGCCGACGACGACTTCAGCATATGGGCTACACCGGCCACCACGGTGGGGTGTTCGGCATCGCGCTCGTCCTGCAGCTGAGTCAGCATGCGCGCCAGTGAAGTCTCAAAGGCGGTCAGCACCCGCGTCACCACACCGTGGCGGCCATCCGGGTCGAGTTCACGCAGGCGCGCCAGGGCCGTGGCGTCAAGGTTGACGGTCGCGGCTGGCGGCGCGGGTGGCGCGGGTGGATTCGGCTGGGAAGTCATGGTCGGCAGAGGATAACAACGGAGAGCGTGGACCAGCAGGCTGGCGAGAATGCAACTTGCAACTTGCAACTTGCAACTTGCATCTGGCAGCAGTTAGCCCGCACTCGACCCGCATTTTTTCGGCCCCACCCGCTTGAACTTGAGGTGCGAAGGCCGACGACACCGTCCGTACAATTCTGCGAATGCCCACCTCCTGCACGACCTGCTCGCACCCAAGACTGGTCGGGGCCGGTGCCGCCGCGATGTCCCTGCTGGGTGGCTGCAGCGACTTCAACGGCGGGTCCATCGTCACCACCGGAACCGTCGGCTGGCTTCTCATCGCCTTCGCATTGGCGCTGACAGGCGCATTGGTTGCCGGCCTGGCCTACACACTGGGTGCACTGCGGGCCCGGTTGCAAAACCAGAGCGCCCTGCGCGCTGCCCGCGAAGCGCTGCGCGAGGCCGAGCAACTGGGCAACGGCATCGCATGGCAAACCGACGAGCAGCACCGCCTGCTGGCTTGGCGCAAAGCGGGCCAGCCGCCGGCCACCGACTGCGCCCTGTTCGACCCGACATCAGCCGACCCCACGCTGATGGACCGCCTGCGCGCCGGTCAGTCGTTTAGCGACTTGCGCTTGTGCGCCAGCCGCAGCCAATCGGGCAGCTTCGGCTGGGCGCTGAGCGGCGTGCCGCGCAGCGACGATGAAGGCCGCTTTGCCGGTTTTATCGGCAGCGCGCGGCCCACCGATGAAGACGACGCGCTGCACTTGGCCGCCAGTGCGCTGGCGGCGTTGCTGGCGGCCAACCCGCTGCCCTGCGTGCTGGCCTTGATGACGCCCGAAGGGTGGCAGGTCCAAAAGATCAACCCTGCCGCCCAGGCGCTGTGGCCGCAACTGGCGGTGGGCAGTGCCCTGGCCGATGCCTTGGCCCGGTTGCCGGTGGCCGTGGCTGCGCGTGTCCATGCCTTGGGGGCGGCAGAGGC
>JANMKK010000426.1:0-8594 GCA_031372005.1 Rubrivivax sp. | reverse complement strand
GCTGCGCGGCGGCACCGCGCGCGGGCCGCTGCTGGGCGGCAACCTGGCGGTGCTGACGAGCATGGCGGGCTCGCCGTACTGGCCGGCCTTTGACGGCGCGATCCTGTTCCTGGAAGACATCAACGAATACATCTACCGCGTGGACCGCATGCTCAGCACGCTGATGTTGAGTGGCGTGCTGCAGCGCGTGGCCGGTGTGGTGCTGGGCGCCTTCACCAAGTGCGAACCCGGCGACGGCTACGGCACGCTGACGCTGGATGAAGTGTTCGACGATTACTTCTTGCCGCTGAACGTGCCTGTGTATCGCGGCGCGCAGTTCGGCCACATCAAGCGCAAGTTCACGCTGCCGGTGGGGCTGGAGGTGGAGATGGATGCGACCGCCGGGACCATCCGCTACCTGCAGCCGGCGGTGCTGTAGCGCTGGTTTGACGGCGTATGGCTAGCTGGCTATATTGCAATTCATTTTCGCCGCTGGAGCCGCCATGTCCGCCGTCGCCCTTTTTGACGCCAAGAATCGCCTGTCCGAACTGGTGGACCGCGTCGTTGCCGGCGAGGTGATCGAGATCACCCGCCGCGGCATCGTGGTGGCCCGCCTGGCGCCGCCGGAAGACGCCGCCACCCGCCAGCGCAGCGCGCAGGGCGCGGTCGCGCGGCTGCAGCAGGCAAGCCGTGGCGTGACCCTCGGCCCGCTGACCAGCCGCAGCCTGGTGCGCGCAGGCCGCCGCTGATGCCAAGGGCGGCGCCGCCGTCGCTAAGGGCGGCTTCACCGTCAGCCCGCCGCTTGGTGGCCCAGGAAGCCGCGCCCAGCCCGTTCGCCATCGCCACAACTGCTTTCGTGGTGGATGCGTCGGTCAGCGCGGCGTGGTTGCTGCCCGACGAAGCCACGGCCTACACCGTTGCCGTGCTGCACGCCACGGCCACGGTCGAAGTCTGGGTGCCCGCGCTGTGGTTGCTGGAGATGGCCAACCTGCTGCAAAGCGCGCAGCGGCGGCGCCGTATCGACGGCGACAAACGCGCCGAGCTGGCGGCTGCTGCTGCCGGCCTGCGACTGCAGGTCTGCCGCGAACCCGTGACGCTGCCGACGCTGGACGCCCTGGCCGCTGAACACGGCTTGAGCGCCTACGACGCCTGCTACCTGGAACTTGCGCTGCGCCGCCGCTTGCCCCTGGCCACGCTGGACCGTGCGCTGCTGGCCGCCATGCGCAAGAGCGGCGTGGCGCTGGCCGCCCTGCCCGGCTGACACCAGAGGCAGCCGCTGCGGAGTCGCGCACCGCACCGACGCCAGCGACCGCATCACGCGGTTGGTGCAGCCGCCGTTCGCTGCAAGGGTCGCGGCCGGTCTTGCCAGACTGCGTGTTGCGCTTTCGCCGGCAGCGCCAGCCACAGCACCGCAGCCAGCAGCGACAGGTTCGCGCCAGCGAGGCGCGCAAGCCCGCAGCCACCAGCGGGCTGAGTTGCACCCGCAGGTCCAGCAAGGGCTGCGGCGGCGACACCCGCAGGCCGGCCGCAAAGCCCGAGGGCGCGCGCTAGCACTGCAGCGGCTGCGTTGTGCGCGGGCACGTTGCCCTGGGCCAGCAGGTCCACGGTGTCGCGGCACAGCACCTGCTGCGGCAGGGCTTCAGCGGCGTGTGCCGTCAAGCGAAGGGCGGCCATCGGCAGCGGCGGGCGCTGCGCGCTCCGGGCAGCGTGCCACGATCTCGGCAACTTCAAAGACCTGGATCGGCTGCAAGGCTTGCCCGCCGCCGCCCGGCAGCGCCACCACCGGCAGGCTGGCCAGCGTGGCAAACACACGGGCACTGGCGCAACCGGGGCCATCGATGAGCGTCGGCCGCAACACCGTGGCCTGCAGTGGCAGCGCCAACAGGGCCTCGTCGGCTGCGCGCTTGCTGCGCAGGTAGAGCGACGTGCCTGTGGCGGCGCCGAATGCCGAGACCTGCACGATTCGAATGCCCGGCGAGTTCGGCGAGTTCGGCAATCCCGGCAAGCCACGCTGCAGCGCGGCCAGCGCCGCGCCGCGGAAGAGTTCAGCCGGCCCTTCCGTGTGCACCCGCTCAAAGCTCTGCCCGCCGCGCTGCATCAGGATGCCGACGCAGTTGACGACAGCGTCGATGCGCAACCACTGACCAGCACTTTCATGACCCCGCTCCTTCCGTGTTCTTGGCGACAGGGGCCGTCGCCAGCCCGGCCGTGCATGTCCCGCCCTGGCACGCCGCCATGGCCCTTGAGACGCGCTGCGCGCGAACGGCTCGCACGGCCCGCACGGCCGCAATCAAGGGCGCCGCCGCCCTGGAGATGCCTTGCCGGTGGCGCGCGAATACGAGGTAACCCGCATCGGCCAGCGGCGCCAGCAGGCCCCAAGTGGTGGGCTTCAGCACCCAGCCCAGGCCCACGGCGGCGTAGGCCTCGCGCAACGCGGCCAGGCCAATCAAGTGGCTGCCGTCCGGTAGCACGCCGTGGATCTGGGCGTGCAGGTCCGCCAGCGTGGTGCCGTAAACGGCGGCATCAAAACCCGGCGCGGTGATGTCGATGAAGGCCAGATGACCTGCGGTGTTGCGGGCCCGCAGGTGGTCCATTTCCAGCGAACAGACGGGGCAGGCGGCGTCATAGAGCAGGGTCAGTGGGTGAGTTTTCATGGCGTTCTTTGCAGACATTTCTGTCATTTACGAAATGCATTGGTATAAAAAAACACTCTTAGGGTGCATGGATGGCGGCCCGGGCTTCAGGGCCCGAGCAGGTGCGCTGGCGTGATGCCCTCGTCATCCGCCGGCCCGCGCTGCACCAGCTTCTTGATGCGCGCGCCCAGCTTCAGCACCTTGGACAGCGTGTCGGTGTCCAGGCGCAGCATCTCGTCGCTCCAGGCGGTCAGCGTTTCCAGCAGTTCCAGCGTCTCTTGCATGCGCAGCTTGGCGGCGGCAGGTTCACGGCTGACGGCGGGGTCGGACAACAGTTCGCGCAGCACGGCAACTGTCGGTGCGATTTCCCGTTTTTGTCGTTCTCTGACGATAGTGCGGACTAACTCCCAGACTTGCGTGGAGGTTTCAAAGTGGTCGCGCCGGTCGCCAGCCAAGTGTGTCAGGCGGACCAGGTTCCAGCCCTGAAGTTCACGCAAGCTTGTGCTCACATTCGAGCGCGCAACCCCCAGCGTGTCGGCAATTTCCTCGGCGTGCATGGGCCGGCCCTGGATGTACAGCAGGGCGTGGATCTGCGCGACCGTGCGGTTGACGCCCCAGCGGGTGCCCATCTCGCCCCAGTGCAGGACGAAGCGTGAGAGTGTCGGGGTGAGGTCCATGGCAGCACTGTGCGCCCGACTGTAATTTCTGTCAATACAGAATTATTGAGCAAACAGTGTCAGCAACAAACCGCCCGAAATAGCTCAAAACGAAGATCCGGGCTCGCGCAGGAAAGCTTCTTCTTCGGCCGTGGACAGGCGGCCCAGCAACGCGTTGCGATGCGGGTAGCGGCCAAAGCGCTGCACCACGGCGTGGTGCTTGACGGCCCAGACGCGGGCATCCTCGGCACCGGGGTCTTGGGCGGCCAGCGCGTTGAACAGTGCGAGCGACAGCGCCTGGGCGCCCGGGTCTTCGGCATGTTCAAAGGGCAGGTAGGCAAACCAGCGCTGCAACGGCGGCAGCAACTGGTCACCGCCACCGCGTACCAGTTCGCGCGCGGCGGCCAGCGCCAGCGTGTCGCCTGCAAAGGCCCGCGCCGTGCCGCGATACGCGTTGCGCGTGAACTGGTCGAGCACGACGATGCGCGCCAGCGCGCCAGCCGGCTCAGCGTCCCAATGCCGCAGTCCGCCGCCAAGCGCCAGTTCCAGCGCCGCGCCAAAACGCTGCAGCACCAGGGCATCAAAGGCGGCGTCCTTGCGAAACCACTCGCCGCGCGCTTGTGCGCTGGGCGGGTCGCCGAACCAGAAGGCCAGCACGTCGGTGGGTTGCATGGTCATGCTTGTCGGTCAATCCAATCGCGCGCCCGAGTCCTTCACCGCCTTGGCCCACTTTGGCATCTCGGCGCCCAGATAACGCGTGAAGTCTTCGGGGCCCAGGAAGGCCGGGTCGGCGCCCTGCGCCACCATGCGGCTCTTGATGTCGGGCGTGTCCAGCGCCGCCTTGAAGGCTGCGGCCAGCTTGTCCACCACCGCCCTCGGCGTGGCCACCGGCGCCAGCACGCCGTAGAAGCCAACGACGTCGAAGTCCTTCAGCCCCGCTTCCATCAGCGTGGGCGTGTCGGGCAGCGCGTTGCTGCGCTCGCGGCTGGTGACGGCCAGTGCGCGCAGCTTGCCTTGCTTGACGTACTGCGCGGCCTGTGGAATCGACTCGGCCATCACCTGCACCTGGCCCGCCAGCAGGTCGGTGAAAGCCGGTGCGCTGCCGCGGTAGGGGATGTGGACGATGAAGGTGCCGGTCGCGGCCTTGAACATTTCGGGCACCAGGTGGCTGATGCCGCCGTTGCCGGCCGACCCATAGTTGAGCTTGCCGGGGCTCTTTTTGGCCAGCGCCACCAGTTCCTGAATGCTGTTGGCCGGCACACTGGGGTTGACCAGGATCGCCAGCGGCTGCATCGCCGTGCGCGCCACGGGCGCAAAGTCGCGCAGCGTCTGGTACGGGTTCTTCGGGTAGATGGCCGGGTTGATGGTCATCGTGCCGGTGTTGGCCATCAGCAGCGTGTAGCCGTCGGCGTCGCTTTTGGCCACGAAGTCGGCACCGACGGTGCCACCGGCGCCGGCCTTGTAATCCACGATCACCGGCTGCCCCAACAACTGGCCCAGGCGGTCAGCCAAGAGCCGTGCGTGGGCGTCCAGCGGGCCGCCAGCGGGGAAGCCGACGATGATCTTCACGGGCTTGGTGGGGAAGGCTGGCTGTGCGAAGGCAGGGGCAGGCAGGCTGGCGGCAGTCAGCGTCGTTATCAGCGTGTTCATCAGCGTGGTGATAGGCGCCAACCAGGCGCTACGGCGGGTCAGGGGCATCGGTGGTCTCCGGGGCTTTCCAGCAAGTCTTGGGTCTCAGGGTGGCGCCGCATATAAGCCGACACGTAGCTGCAGGTGGGCCGCACCCGCAGGCCCTGCGCGCGCGCCCAGTCGAGAGCCGATTGCACGAGTTCACCCGCCAGGCCCCGGCCTTGCAATGCGGGCGGCACTTCGGTGTGGTGCAACACCAGGACATCACCAACGCGGCGGTAGCTGCAAAGCGCGATGTCTTGCGCGGTGTTTTGCGCGGTGTGCTGGGCGATGTCCTGGGCAATGTCTTGGGCAATGTCCTGCGAAAGTGCGCCCTGCACCACGCCTTCAAAGCGCGAGGCGGCGGCGTGGTGGGTGACTGTTAGCGGCATGGCTGCGGATTCTGCCCCCCGGTGCACGGGGATGCCGAGGGGATGCAGGGGTCAACCGCCTGCGCTTTGGGTTTACATTGCCTTTCAATGTCGGTCCGCGTGGGCCGAGCCACAGCAGCGGTGGGGTCACGTGAACATAGCCTGGTTCCTGGAAAGTGTCGCCACCGACGGCTCGCGCCTGACGCAGCCCATCCACAAGCTGCCCTTCCGCGTCGGCCGCGACGCCACCAATGACCTGGCGGTGGACGCACGCGGCCTGTCGCGCCAGCATGCCGAATTCCAGGCCGGAGAAGGCGGTCTGCTGCGGCTGACGGACCTGGACAGCACCAACGGCACCTACGTCAACCGCGAACGCATCCGCGGCGCGCGGCCGGTGGCTGAAAACGACGTGCTGCACTTCGGCAATGCGGAATACCGGCTGGGCGTGGAAACCGCCACCCGCATGGCGCAGCAGGCCGACGACGGCGAACGCACGCTGATCGCGCCCGCCGGCAGCACGCTGAGCCAGAACTTCGTGCGCCACGAGCGCCAGTTCATGGACCTGCTGCGCGGCCAGGGCCTGTCGGCCGCGGCGCAGCCCATCGTCGATGCGCAGAGCGGCAAGCTCTTTGCGTACGAGCTGCTGGGCCGCTGCACCCACCCCGACCTGCCGGCGTCGCCGATCCACCTCTTCCACCTGGCCGCCATGCTCGACCGTGAAGCCGAGTTGAGCGAGGCTTTCCGCAACCACGGCATCGCAGCCATCGCGCCGCGCTTGAAGGGCACCAAGCTCTTCGTCAACACGCACCCCAAGGAAACCTTTGCCGAAAGTTTCTTCGCCGAACTGGTAAAGCTGCGCGCGCAGCAGGGCGCGCCCGACCTGGTGGTGGAAGTGCACGAAACCGCCGTCATGGAAATCGAACGCATGAAGGACCTGGCCGCGCGGCTGGCCGAGATCAACGTCAGCTTTGCCTACGACGACTTCGGCGCCGGCCAGGCGCGGCTGAATGAACTGGGCGACGTGCCGGCGCACTTCGTCAAGTTCGACATGGGCCTGATCCGCGGCATCCACGAGGCCAGCGACCGCAAGCAGCGTGTGGTGCGCGACCTGGTGCGCCTGGTGCTGGAACTGGGCTCGGTGCCGCTGGCCGAAGGCGTGGAGCTGGAAGCCGAAGCGGTGGTCTGCCGCAGCATGGGTTTTCAATTGGTGCAGGGCTACCTGACCGGCAAGCCGATGCCGATCGCCAGCGTCTAGGCGGCCAGGCGGCCCGGCAGCCAGGCCTGCAAGCGGTCAGGCTGCGGCAGCGCAGTGGCGCAGCAGCGCGGCCTGCAGCTTGTCGGCGTCGATGGGTTTGGTCAGGAAGTCGTCCATGCCCGCTTGCAGCGCCTCATCGCGTTCACTCACCAGTGCCGCCGCGGTCAGCGCGATGATCGGCAGGCGGCGGCCGGCCTCCAGTTGACGCAGGGCGCGTGTGGCTTCATGGCCGCTCATCACCGGCATCTGCACGTCCATCAGCACGGCGTCAAAGGGCGCACCCACGGCGGCGCTGTGCTGCACCGCCGTGACCGCTTGGGAGCCATCTGCGGCTTCCACCACCTGCACGCCCCAGCTCTGCAGCATGGCCACCGCAATCATCATGTTGACGGCGTTGTCTTCCACCATCAGCACGCGGGTGCCGGCCAGGCTGGCCGGCCCGCCCGGCAGCGCCGCCGGCAGCGGCTGCAGCGGCATTTCGCTGGGTGGCAAAGGCAGCACGACCCAGAAGCGGCTGCCCTGGCCGACTTCGCTGTCCACACCCACCGTGCCGCCCATCAGCAGTGCCAGTTCGCGGCAGATGGACAGGCCGAGGCCGGTGCCGCCAAAGCGTCGGGTGGTGGACTGGTCGGCCTGCGTAAAAGGTTTGAAGAGGCGCTGCAGCGACGGCGCGTCGATGCCCGGTCCGCTGTCGCGGACATCAATGCGCACCATGCCGTCGGCGTCGCGCCGGGCCAGCACCTGCACATGGCCGCTGGCGGTGAACTTGAGGGCGTTGGACAGGAAGTTGGTGACGATCTGGCGCACGCGCAGCGGGTCACCACAGACGCCGCCTTCCACGCTGCCGTCCACCGTGAAGCGCAGCGCCAGGCCGCGTGCGCCTGCCAGCGTCTGGTAGATGTGTTCCAGCGTGCGCAGCAGTGCGCCCAGGTCAAAGGCGGTGGTCTCGATCTGCAGCTTGCCGGCTTCGATCTTGGACAGGTCGAGGATGTCGGAAATGATGCCCGCCAGCGACTGCGCACTGTCGGCAATCTGGCCCAGATACTGCTGGCGCAAGGCTTCGCTCACGCCTTCAGCGCGCGCCATGCGCGACAGGCCGATCATGCCGTTGAGCGGTGTGCGCAACTCGTGGCTGGTGTTGGCCAGGAAGGCGCTCTTGGCGCGGTTGGCGGCCTCGGCGTCGTCGCGGGCGCGGGCCAGGGCACGTTCAAACTGGCGGCGCTGCGTCACGTCTTCAACGATCCAGGCGGTGCCGCTGGCGGCGGGCCGCGTGGCGTCGATGGCACAGCCCCGCACCAGCGCCGTGAAGGTACTGCCGTCCTGGCGCCGGACCGTGCGTTCCATCTCCACGGGCTCACCTCTGGACAGCCGCGAGCCGGCCACCAGGCCGACTTCTGCGTAGTCATGGGCATGCGGCCAGACCACCGATTCCGCCTGTCCCACCAGCGTGCCGTGGGCCCAGCCAAAGATGCGCTCAAAGTGCGGGTTGACCAGCACGAAGCGGCGCTTGCGGATGACGGCAATGCCGATCGACGCGTTGTCCAGAATGGCCGCACGCTCCATGCGGTCGCGTTCGCCAGCGCTGACATCACGGGCGTTGATCACCATGTGTTCACGGCGGTCCATCATGAAGCGCGCCGCCGAGACGCGCATGGCCACTTCACCGCCCTGGCGGTTGAAGAAACTCACGGGCAAGTCGGTCACGCCGCCGGTGGCACGCAGCTGGGTCACGAAGTGTTCGCGCGCCGAGTTGTCGCCCCAGATCCCGAGGTCCAGCGCCGTGCGGCCCACCGCCTCGGTGGCGGGCCAGCCGCTCATGCGCTGAAAGGCCTGGTTGACCATCACGAAGTGGCCACTCGCGACATCGGTCAGCGTGATCAGGTCGGGGCTGGTGTCCACCACGTGCGCCAGCATGGCCTGCGACCGGCGCACCGCTTCCTGCGCCGCCAGCCGCTCGCTGGTGTCGACAAAGATCGACAGCACGGCCGGCCCGCCACCGGCTTGCACGCGCACGCCGGTGGCCTGCACCGTC
>JANMKK010000412.1:0-19001 GCA_031372005.1 Rubrivivax sp. | reverse complement strand
TGAAATCGCGCCGCGTCCCCACGGGCAAGGTGCGCGTGCTGTTTGAATCCACCGTGGCGGCGGGCCTGCTGGGCGCCTATGTGCAGGCTACTTCAGGTGGGGCGCTTTACCGCAAGGCGACCTTTCTGGTGGACTGCCTGGGCCAGCCGGTGCTGGCGCCGCACATCGACATCCTGGAAGACCCGCACCAGCCCAAAGGCAAGGGCAGCGCACCCTTTGACGACGAAGGCGTGCGCACGCAGGCGCGCCGCATCGTCGATGCCGGTGTGGTGCAGAGCTACTTCTTGTCGAGCTACTCGGCGCGCAAGCTCGGCATGAAGACCACGGGCCACGCGGGTGGTTCGCAGAACCTGTGCATGACCAGCCGCCGCACCAAGCCTGGCGATACGCTGGACAAGATGCTGGCCAAGCTGGGGCGCGGCCTCTTCGTGACTGAACTGATGGGGCAGGGCGTCAACTACGTGACGGGCGACTATTCACGGGGCGCGGCGGGCTTCTGGGTGGAGGACGGGCGCATCGTGCACCCGGTGCATGAGGTCACCATTGCCGGCCACTTGCGTGAGATGTTCAAGGACATCGTGGCCGTGGGTGCAGACACCTACACGCAGGGCAGCAAGACGGTGGGTTCGGTGCTGTTGTCGCGCATGAAGCTCGCGGGTTCCTGACGGGTTATCAAACGGGTAAACCCGCCTGAAAAGGGGAT
Source organism: Rubrivivax sp. (assembly GCA_031372005.1). GTDB lineage: Bacteria > Pseudomonadota > Gammaproteobacteria > Burkholderiales > Burkholderiaceae_C > Rubrivivax. The sequence continues at coordinate 18,298 of JANMKK010000412.1, read as the reverse complement.
TGGCCGACTTCTAGAATTTCGCGCCTTTGCCGATCTTTTTCCTCAGTCTTTCCCCTCGGTTTTCCCCTCATTCACCACTGGTCCCGACAGGAGAATTCAATGGAACGTCGTTCCTTCGTAAATGGCGCCGGCTTGGCTGGCGTGCTGGCTGCTGGCATTGCACCGGCCATCGTCCACGCCCAGGCGGCGCTGCGCTGGCGCCTGACCTCTTCGTTCCCCAAGTCACTCGACACGATCTACGGTGCCGCTGAAACCTTCTCCAAGAAGGTCAAGGACATGACCGGCGGCAAGTTCGAGATTTCGGTGCACGCCAATGGCGAACTGGTGCCCTCGGCAGGCCTGGTGGACGCGGTGCAGAACGGCACCGTGGAAATGGGTCACACGGCACCGTACTACTACTTCGGCAAGAACGACGCCTTCGCACTCGGCTGCGCCATTCCTTTCGGCCTCAACAGCCGCCAGATGACGGCCTGGCAGTACGACGGCAATGGCCTGAAGCTGATGCGCGAGTTCTATGCCGGCTACGGCTTCATCAGTTTCCCGATGGGCAACACCGGCGCGCAGATGGGCGGCTGGTACCGCAAGGAAATCAAGACCGTGGCCGACATGAAAGGCCTGAAGTTCCGCGTTGGCGGCTTCGCCGGCAAGGTCACGTCGCGCATGGGAGCGGTGTCGCAGAACATTCCCGGTGGCGAGATTTACCAGGCGCTGGAAAAAGGAACCATCGACGCTGCCGAATGGGTCGGCCCCTATGACGACGAAAAGCTCGGTTTCAACAAGGTGGCGCCCATCTATCACTATCCCGGTTGGTGGGAGGGTGGCCCGCAACTGGACCTGTTCGTCAACCAGAAGGCGTACGACGGGCTGAGCGCCGAATACAAGGCCATCATCGAAAGCGCAGCCGCGTATGCGCACACCGAAATGCAGGCCAAGTATGACTCCCGCAACCCGGGGGCTCTGAAGCGGCTGGTGGCGGGCAAGACCAAGCTGATCCCGTTCCCGAAGCCGGTGCTTGACGCCGCCTTCAAGGAATCGATGGACCTGTACGGCGAGATCAGTGCGGCCAACCCGGCATTCAAGAAAATTTACGACGACTACAGCAACTTCCGCCGTGAAGCGAACCTCTGGTTCCGCTTTACCGAAGCGCGCTTCGACAGCTACATGCAGAGCGTGAAGCTATAAAGATCGGGCCTTTGAACCCAAGAAGAAGCCCCGCAACGCGGGGCTCTTTTTTTGCCTGCGCGCAAGGCAAGGCTAGGGTTTTTTGGACCCTGCAGCGTCTTTCTTCATCGACTCTTCCAGCGCCTTCATCGGGTCTTCATCGCTGCTGCTGCCATCGGCCGCACTCGCGGCCGAGGCCGGCTTGACCGCGCCGTCTGCCGCCGATGCCGCAGCGTCGGGCTCTGCCGGCGTGCCGCCACCTTCCATCTGCTGCAGTTCGCGGCCGGCCTGGTCCAGGTCCAGCGCCTGCGGTTTGTCGAGGAAGGCCGTCACCGTTTGCGGGAAGGCAATCACCACGGCCACCAGCACCAGTTGCATCAACACCCAGGGAATGGCGCCCAGGTAGATATCGCGCGACTCCACCTTGGCGGGCAGGCTGCCGTTCTTGAACAGCGTGTCGGCAATGCCGCGCAGGTAGAACAGCGCAAAACCGAAGGGCGGGTGCATGAAGCTCGTCTGCATGTTGACGCAGATCATCACGCCGAACCAGATCAGGTCGATGCCCATCTTGTCGGCCACGGGCGCCAGGAACGGGATGATGATGAAGGCGATCTCGAAGAAGTCGAGGAAGAACGCCAGGAAGAAGATGAAGATGTTGACCGCGATCAAGAAGCCTGTCTGGCCGCCCGGAAGGCTGAGCAGCATGTGCTCGATCCACTTGCCACCTTCCACACCCTGGAACACCAGCGAAAACACGCGCGAGCCGATCAGGATGAACACCACCATGGCGGTGATGCGCATGGTGCCGATGCTCGCTTCCTTCACCAGCGGCCAGGTCAGGCGCTTGTGCATGGCGGCCAGCACGAAGGCACCGATGGCGCCCATGGCGCCCGCTTCGGTGGGCGTGCAGACGGCGGTGTTCATGCCTGGCAGGCCGCCCATGCTGCCCAGCACCAGGAAGATCAGCACAGCCGAAGGGATGATGCCGCGCAGGCACTTGATAACCAGCGCAGGCCCTGCCAGCGTTCGCGCTTCCCGGGGCACGCCCGGCACATGCGAAGGCGCAAAACGCGACACCAGGAAGGTGTAGAGCAGGAAGATCAGCACCTGCAGGATCGACGGTCCCCAGGCTCCCTTGTACATATCGCCCACGGGCTTGCCGAGCTGGTCGGCCAACACCACCAGCACCAGCGAAGGCGGCACCAGTTGCGTGATGGTGCCGGACGCCGCCAGCACGCCCGTGGCATAGCGCATGTTGTAGCCCCAGCGCATCATCACCGGCAGCGAGATCATCGCCATCGCGATCACCTGGCCTGCCACGGTGCCGGTGACGGCGCCGAGGATGAAGCCGACGATGATCACCGAATAGCCCAGGCCGCCGCGCACTGGGCCGAAGAGCTGGCCCATCGAATCAAGCATGTCCTCGGCCAGCCCGCACTTCTCAAGGATGGTGCCCATGAGCGTGAAGAAGGGAATCGCCAGCAGCAGGTCGTTGGACAGGATGCCGAAGACGTTGAGCGGCAGCGCCGACATGAACGAGGCCGGGAACCAGCCCTGATAGACCGCAAAGTAGCCGCAGCCCAGGCCCAGCGCCGACAGCGAAAAGGCGACCGGAAAACCGATCATCAACACCAGGATCAGCCCCACAAACATCAGTGGGGCAAAGCTCTCCATGCTCATTGCAACGGTCTTTCGTAATGGAATTCGCCGTCGTATTGGTGCGTGAGCCAGGCCACGCGCTTGACCGCTTCAGAAATGCCCTGCAGCAGCACGAGCGTGAAACCCAGCGGCAGCAGCAGCATGGCCGGCCAGCGAATCAGGCCGCCGGAATTGCCCGACATCTCGCCCGTGCGGTACATCTGCAGGAAAAGTGGCCACGAGAAGTAGATCATCAGCACCATCACCGGCATCAGGAACAGCACCAAACCGGCCAGGTCGACGATGGCCTGCGTGCGCCCTGAATACTGGCCGTAGAACACGTCCACGCGCACATGTTCATTCAGGCGCAGCACCTGCGACGCGCCCAGCATGACGCAGGCACCGAACAGGTACCACTGAATCTCGAGCCACGAGTTTGAGCTGTAGTTGGCCAGGTAGCGCACCAGCGCGTTGCCGGCGCTGATGACGCAGGAAGCCAGCACCGCCCACTTGGCGATTTCTGCAAAACGGTCGTTGATGCCGTCAATCAGGCGCGTCAAGCGCAGCAACATTTCCATTCAAAACCTCCGGCGTGTCGAACACGCGCTCCCACGTGGGCCAGGGGGTTGAATGTAGCGGGCGACAAGTGCGCCGGGACTGCGTATCAGCGTGCCCTGGGGTAAGCCCCAAGCGCCACGCCGGCGTGGCTCAGAGGCTGTTGGCCGCGCTGAACAGGCGCGCCGAACGGGTGCCGCTGCGGCAGAAGGCCAGCACCGGCTCGGGCAGTTCCTGCAGCAGGTCGGCGAAGGCTGCTATTTCTTGTGGCGTCTGGAAGGACGGGGCCACCGGCAGGTGGCGGTAGGCCAGGCCCGCAGCCAGCGCCGCAGCTTCGATCTGGGCGCTGGTGGGTTGACCAGGCCCGGCTTCAAAGTCGGGTCGGTTGTTGATCACGCTCTTGAAACCCAAACGCGCGGCCTCGGCCATCGCGTCGGGTGTGAGCTGGGGCGCCACCGCCAGCGCGGGGGTGAGTGAACGGAAAGGAATGCCGCTCATGGACATCACTTAGCCAGCGCCGCTTTGACCGCAGCCGAGACCAGGCCCATGTCGGCCTTGCCCGCTAAGCGCGCTTTGGCAGCGGCCATCACCTTGCCCATGTCGCCGGTGCCGATGGCGCCCAGTTCGGCCGCCAGTTCGCCAATCAGCGCGGCGACAGTGGCCTTGACTTCATCGGCCGACAGGCGCTGTGGCAGGTAGGCCTCCAGCACCTTCACTTCGGCCGCTTCCTTGTCCACGAGGTCGGTGCGGCCGGCCTGCTGGAAAGCGGCGATGGAGTCCTTGCGCTGCTTGAGCTGCTTGTCCACGATGGCCACCACCGCCGCATCGTCAAGCACGATGCGTTCGTCCACCTCGCGCTGCTTGCAGGCCGCCAGCAGCATGCGGATGGCCAGCAGACGGTCGCTGTCCTTGGCGCGCATGGCGGCCTTCATGTCTTCGGTGATGCGGTCTTTGAGGCTCGGTGTGGTCATCGTGGGCTTTGCGTAAACAAAACAAGCCCGCTGCGGAGTCCCGCGCGGGCTTGTTGGGGTCAGCCGAGAGGCAACAGCCTGTGGCCAAACAGTCAATGCAGGTCAGTACAGCTTCTTGGGCAGCTGCATGCTGCGCACGCGCTTGAAGTGGCGCTTGACGGCCGCAGCCTTCTTGCGCTTGCGCTCGGCGGTGGGCTTTTCGTAGAACTCGCGGGCGCGCAGTTCGGTCAGCAGGCCGATCTTTTCGATGGTGCGCTTGAAGCGGCGCAGTGCGACATCGAAAGGTTCGTTCTCTTTGACGCGGATCGTGGTCATGGAAGTCGGGGTCCCGAATGAAATGGTGCGTTCGGTGTCTTGCAGATCAGTGCCGGGCTTCGTCTGCGCCGTACTCCGCACGTCTGGGAGTTTCGGGAGGCTCGGGAGCCGAGGGCGGTCACTGCAAGATCGACACGCTGGTTTGCCAGCAAAGCCTGAAATTATAGCCCGAGATCGGACGCCAACGCGTCAGGACTGCAGCACACCGCGCTCAGGTCGGCCGTTCCATGGCTGCGGTGCGCTGCGCCAGCAGCGCCACCGCGGCAACGATCTGCGCGGCCTGGCGCGCCAGTGGCGGCGGTACCGGGCGCATGCCGCTGAGCACTTCTTGCACATACACGGCGGTGTGGGCCGCGTCGGTCTCGCGCGGCAGCAGCGGCAGGTTGGTCAGCACGCCTTCGTGGGCTGGCAGCGACAGGTCGGGCCGCAGGCGGCCGCCGATCCAGGTGTCGATGCGCGGCTGGCGGCGTGGGTCGGCCACGGGTTCGCCTTCGGTGCCGCGCAGCAGCATCGCGTCAGCCCCGCTGCTTTCGGCCCAGGCTGCCATCAGGGCGCCAAACTCCGGGTGGGTGTGGTTCACCAGCCGCAGCGCGGGCGCACCCACCACCGGGTTGAGCATCTTCGCCACCGTGTGGCCCGGGCCGCGCACACCCAGTTCCTGGCGCCGGTCAAGCAGCGTCTGCAGCGCCGCGCAGAGCAGGGCGGTGGGCGCAAAGGCGGGTTCACGGCGCGACCAGGCGCGGTGGATGTCATTGCCATGTTGCGCCGGTTGCATGCCCAGGTCGTGCAGGATGCTGGCGCTGCCCACCCTGCCACTGACCGCCACCGGCCCGTGCATCAACACATGCAAGCCTTCTCGCGCCAGCCACAGCGCCAGCAGGGGGGTCAGGTTGGGCAGTTTGCGCGAGCCGTTGTAGGACGGGATCAGCACCACGGGCCTGTCGCTGGACACCCGCGTGCAGCGGGCATGCACCGCGTCCAGGAAACCGCAGAGTTCAGGCAGTGTTTCGCCCTTCATGCGCATCGCGATCAGGAAGGCACCGGTCTGAGCAGCAGATGCTTCGCCGGCCAGCACCTGACGCATCAGGTCCTGCGCCGCTTCGCTGCTGAGCGAGCGTGCGCCTGCGGCGCCGCGGCCGATGTCTTTCAGATAGACGGCGATGCTCATTCGGGGCTTTTCTCCTTGCTGCAGCGTTGCAAGTTGCGGGCCCATCGGATGCGGGTTGGTCCGCCACAGGCCGTGCAGCCTTCATTGTCCATGTCGGCGGTGGATGGCCAGTCAAACGGCACTTTGCGCCGCCACCGACTTCGCGGCGAATTCGGCATGCACGCAGCGAACCCGGCTTGGCGTCAGAACAGAAGCACCTTTGCACCTGCTTTTTCGCGCGCTGCAGGTGTCAATCTAGGGGCCAGAATCAAACAGCGTCTTGCTCTGCTTGGCGAGCCACACCAAGATAGGGCGCGAAACACAGTTTGGTGCAGCTCCGGCCCGCGCCACGGCCTGATGCCTGATCGGCGCGCGATCAAAACTCTTTTACGCCATGAGCTTGAGCAAGGACACCTTCAACGAATCAACACGTGCCGGCCCGGCATGGGGGGCGGCGCTGGCATTGACGCTGCCAGCCTTCGTGCAGCAGCAACAGGGCCTGTTGGCGGTGAAGGACGCAGACACCGGAAAGTATGTGCATGTCAGCGACGCCATGGCCGCCTTCCTGGGCCGGGCAGCAACAGCCGTCACCGGCTTGACGGACACCGACATCTTCGACGCCACGCTGGCCACCACGCTGCGGGCGGCGGAGCAGACCGCGCTGGCCCATGGCGCCCCGCTGCTGAGTGAACATCAGTTTGACTGGGCCGGCAGCCGGCAGGATTTTTCGGTGCTGCGGGTGCTGGCCACGCCGTCCGCCGCCGGCCCGCGCTGGCTGACGGCGATCTGGCTCGACAAGGCCGAAGAACGCCAGCGTGAGTTGCAGCTGCGCGGTGCGCTCGAACAGATCGAACAGCAGCAGCACGCCAACGACCGCCTGCGCCGCGAGATCGCCGACCAGGCGCTGCGCGACCCGGCGTCCGGCCTGCACCGGCGCGCTCACTTCGAAGACCAACTGCGCCGCGAAGTGGATCTGTCCACGCGCGAGCACCGCGAGTTCTCCGTCGTCTTCATCGAACTTGACGCGCTCGCGCCCAAGGTACTGGCGCTGGGTGCTTCGGGCAAGCAGAGTGTGCTGGAAGCGATGGGCCGCCTGCTGCGCGGTGGCACGCGCGCAATGGACGCGTCATGCCGCTATGAAGAACAGCGCTTTGCGGTGCTGTTGTCGGGCGTGGGCCTGGCCACGGCGCATGCGCGCATGGAAGGCTTGCGCCGCAAATGCTCGACCCAGATCGTGGTGCTGGAAGGCCAGGAACTGGGCTTCACGGTGGCAATGGGCGTGGCCAGCTTCCCGCACACCGCCAACACCCAGGACGGGCTCTTGGCGGCTTGTGAATCTGCGCTTGGCGAGGCCCAGCGCCGGGGCGGCAACCACCTCACGCTGGCAGCGATCCGCTTTGAAGCGATCTGAACGCTGCGGCCAGCGGCCTTCGATTCAGGCCAAGGCATGGCGCAGCATGCTGGCCGCCAAAGCCAGCAGCATCACGGCAAAGATGCGCTTGAGCAGCACGACGTTGATCGTCTGCGCCACGCGCGCGCCGATCGGCGCCAGGCTCATGCTGGCGGCCGCCACGATCGCCAGGGCCGGCAGGTAGACGTAGCCCCAGGCACCCGGGAGCGCCGGCGCCAGTTGCCAGCCGGCGATGACGTACCCTGCGGTGCTGGCCAGGGCAATCGGAAAACCCAGTGCCGCACTGGTGCCCACGGCATGGCGCGGCGGCACGTTGCACCAGGTCATGAACGGCACGGACAGGAAAGCGCCGCCGGCACCCAGCAAGCCCGAAATGAAGCCGATGCCGGCCCCCACGCCTGCAGTGCCGACAGCACCCGGCATCTGCCGCCCCGGGCGCGGCGGCTGGTTGCGAAACATCTTCAGCGCCGTGTAGCCGATGAAGACCGCGAAGCCCAGCGCCAGGCCCTGGCCCTTGAGCAGCGCGAAAGCACCTGCGCCGGCCGCCAGGCCACCGATGACGATGCCCGGCGCCATGGCGCGTGCAATGTCCCAGCGCACAGCGGAGAGCTTGCTGTGCGCGCGCACGCTGCTGATGCTGGTAAAGAGGATGGAGGCCATGCTGGTGGCGATGGCCATCTTCACCGCCTGGCCGGGCTCGACGCCACGCTGCGTGAGCAGGTAGGTCATGAAGGGCACCATCATCATCCCGCCGCCCACCCCCAGCAGGCCGGCCAGGAAACCGACGCCGATGCCCAATGCCAGCAACTCGGCGATCAACAGCAGCGGGATGTCCAACAGCGGGGTCAGCTCAAGCGCCCAAGCGCGCCAGCACGGCCTGCCACTGTTCGGGCGTGACGGGCGTGATCGACAGGCGGTTGCCGCGCTGCAAGACGCGCAGGCTGGCCAGTTCCGGCGCGCTGCGCAGCTCGGCCAGTGGCAAGAGTCGGGTCTTGCGGACGAGCTTGACGTCGACCTGCAGCCAGCGCGGTTGTTCGCACGGCGACTTCACGTCGAAGTAGGGGCTGGCGGGATCGAACTGCGTGGTGTCGGGCACCGCAGCGCCGGCCACGCGCGCCAGGCCCGCGATGCCGGGTTGTGGGCAGGACGAGTGATAGAACAGCACGCCGTCGCCCACACGCATGGCGTCGCGCATGAAATTGCGGGCCTGGTAGTTGCGCACGCCGGTCCACGGCAGCGTTTGCTGCGGGGCTTGTGCCAGGTGGTCGATGGAGGCCTCGTCGGGCTCGCTCTTCATCAGCCAGTAGCCGGTGGGAGCAAGCGCAGAGGGTTCAGGCGACGGCATGGAGACGCAAAAAAGCAGAGGGTGTCCGCCGTGAAAAGTGAACCGTTTGCCTGAACCAAGGGGGAGTTCAGGTGGGCGAGGTCAGCCAAGCTTCGGGTTCATCTGACGCGAGACGCTCACACCAGCAAGGCAATGTTCCAAGCCCTTGGTCATAGACCATCGGCTCAAGGACATATTAGGCTCACCAGACACAGCGGACGAATCCATTCTAGACCCGCAATCTGCTGCAGCGAGTGCCCTTTGCAGTGCGCTCTTCATCACAACAACTGCCCGTCGTCACCCAAGGCGGCGTCGATGCGCCGCACGAGTGCTTCGAGCTCTGTCTCTGAAGGCGCGTCGAGCGCCACACCGGCCTTTGCAGCGGGTTGCGGCGTGCTCGCGGGGGCCGCCGGCGCCGTGCCCCGCTCGGCCAGCTGATACGCCAGATTCAGGGCGGCCAGCACGGCGATGCGTTCACGCGCCTTGACCTTGCCGCCGTCGCGGATGGCCGTCATTTCCTTGTCCACACCGGCCACGGCCGTGGCCAGCAGCGCTTCACCGCCTTCAGGGCAGCCGAGCATGTAGACCTGCCCGAGGATGGAGACTTCAACCTGCTTCAAGCGCCAACCCCTTTGTGTTTGGCAGCGTCGGCCGGCAGGCGTTCCAGCAGCGCGTCCACGCGTGCTCGCGCCGCCGCCAGCCGCGACCGCAGGCTGTCGCGCTCAACGGTCACGGCCAACAGTTGCTGCTCGATCAAGGTGCTGGTTCGCTTGAGCTCCTGGTGGCGCAGCACCAGTCGGTCAACCCGCTCAGTGAGGTCTTCAAGCTTGGCCATCTCTGTCCCCCGGTCTGTCCTTCTGAAGCATCGTAGCAGTGGCCCTGCCGGTGAAGCGCCGCCCTTCGTCGCACCACAGCCGCACGGCGCAGGCGCTGCAGCGTGGCGCGCGCGCCAGGCAGACGTAGCGGCCGTGCAGGATGAGCCAGTGGTGCGCGTCCACCAGGTACTGCGGCGGGACGCGTTTCAGCAGACCTTCTTCCACCACCAGCGGGTTGCGGCCAGGCGCCAGGCCCGTGCGGTTGCTGACGCGGAAGACGTGCGTGTCCACCGCCATCGTGGCTTCTCCAAAAGCCACGTTGAGCACCACGTTGGCAGTCTTGCGGCCGACACCGGGCAGCGCCTGCAGCGCATCGCGCGTGCGTGGCACCTGACCGCCATGCTGGTCGATAAGGATGCGGCAAGTGGCCACCAGGTTCTTCGCCTTGGTGCGGAACAGGCCGATGGTGCGCACGAGCTCCGTCACTTTTGCTTCACCCAGGTCCAGCATGGCCTGCGGCGTGGGCGCCCGCGCAAAGAGTTGTCGCGTGGCCTTGTTGACGCCGACGTCGGTGGCCTGCGCCGACAACAGCACGGCCGCCAGCAATTCAAAGACGCTGCTGTATTCCAGTTCGGTCTGCGGCCGTGGGTTGCTGGCGGCCAGCGTAGCGAAGAACGGCGCGATGGCATCAGCTTTCATGCGGGTCCTTGGCGTCGCCACGGGGCGCGCGGGCGCGTTGCAGCGCGGCGTCGATGATGGCGCGTTTGGCGGCCAGCACGTCGGGGTCCGCGATGCTGCTGTGCGCGCCCAAGTCTGCCAGCTTGGCCTGCGCCTTCGCGGCCAGGCGTTCATTGTTCTCGCGCTGGTCGCGGTCGATGCGCAAGCGGTGGAAGGCGTAGCGGTCGCGCGACTCTTCGGCCTGCGGTTCGCTCCACGCCTGCCAGCCGCTTTTGCCCGGTGTGACCGGCAGCATTGCGATGCAGTCCACGGGGCACACTGGCACGCAGAGTTCACACCCCGTGCAGAGGTCGTCCATGACGGTGTGCATCAGCTTGGGCGCGCCGACGATGCAGTCCACCGGGCAGGCCTTGATGCACAGCGTGCAGCCGATGCACCAGGCTTCGTCGATGACGGCCAGCGCGCGTGGGCCTTCGGTGCCGCGTTCAGTATCCAGCGCCAACGGGCTGCGGCCCGTGATCTGCGCCAGCCGCACGATGCCCTCAGCGCCACCTGGGGGACAGCGGTTGATGTCGGCGTCGCCGGCCGCCATGGCCTGCGCGTAGCTGCGGCAGTCGGGGTAACCGCAGCGGGTGCACTGCGTTTGCGGCAATGCGGCATCGAGCCGCGAAGTCAAGTCGAAGGCAGCGGATGGCGGGGTCACCGCCCCATTATCGGCCGCCGGTTCAGGCCCGCGCCTTGCGACGGGCGACCTTGGCTGCAGGCTGGGAGGCCTTCTTCGGTGCGGCCGCTTCGGCATCAAAGCGGGCGATGAAGCCGCGCACTTCCGGGTACACCTTGTCGCGCCAGCGGCGGCCCGAGAAGATGCCATAGTGGCCGGCACCTTCCGCGTCGTAGTGGAAGGCGCGCGCGCTTGGCACACCCGAACACAGCCCGTGCGCAGCCTTGGTCTGGCCGGCGCCGGAGATGTCGTCCAGTTCGCCTTCGATGGTCAACAGCGCAGTCGTGGTGATGTCTTGCGGGCGCACGAGTTCGCCGTTGACGGTCCACGTGCCGTTGACGAGCGCGAAGTCCTGGAACACGGTCTTGATGGTGTCCAGGTAGTACTCGGCCGGCATGTCCAGCACGGCGTTGTATTCGTCATAGAACTGGCGGTGCGATTCGGCGCTGTCGTCGTCACCGCGGATCAGGTCGCGGAAGTAGTCGTAGTGGCTGCTGAGGTGGCGGTCGGGGTTCATCGCCACGAAACCTGTGTGTTGCAGGAAGCCGGGATAGACGGCGCGCCCGGCGCCCGGGAAGTTCTGCGGCACGCGGAAGATGACGTTGGTCTCAAACCAGTTGAAGCTCTTGTTGGTGGCCAGGTTGTTGACGGCGGTGGGGCTCAGGCGGGCGTCGATGGGGCCGCCCATCATCGTCATGCTGCGCGGCGTGGGCTCGCCACGGCTGGCCATCAGCGACACGGCGGCCAGCACGGGCACCGTGGGCTGGCACACCGAGATCACGTGCACTTCGGGCCCGCAGTGGCGGATGAATTCCTGCACATACTCGACGTAGTCGTCCAGGCGAAACGCGCCCTGGTCCAGCGGCACCATGCGCGCATCTGTCCAGTCGGTGATGTAGACCTTGTGGTCGTGCAGCAGGCTCTTGACGGTGTCGCGCAGCAGCGTGGAATGGTGGCCCGACAGCGGTGCCACCACCAGCACGGTAGGCTGAGACTTCATCGTGTCAAGTGCCTTCGGGTCGTCGGTGAAGCGCTTGAAACGCAGCAGGCGGCAGAAAGGCTTGGCGACTGCCACCTGCTCTTGCACCGCGATCGTCACGCCACCCACGGTGGCAGCGGTGATGTTGAAGGGCGGCTTTTCGTATTCCTTGGCCAACCGGTGCAGCAAGTCAAAACCAGCCGACACGCGCTGCGCCATGGGCGTGTGCGCAAAGGGCGACAGCGGGTGGTCGTAGAGCTTGGCCGACGCGCTGGCGAACTCGGAGAAGGGCGACATGAGGGCGCGTTGGGTCTCGTACATCTGGTAGAGCATCGGTGTCTCCGGTGAGGCGCGGGATGGTTGCCGACGGGTTTGCCGGCCCACCCTTGGGATGTTGCTGACTGTAGCGGCTTCTTTGCTGCAGCGCAGCAAATTTGCCGAAGGCCTTGTTTTGGCGGGACGTCATCACCACCGCGCGCCCGACTGTGCGCGGCCGGTCCAGGACTGAATGCCCGAAAACGGGCCTGTTCGCCGGTCGATTCTGGCGTGGCCTGCCCTACATCAACTTGGCCAGCGCAGACACCACCGCGTCGATGTTGCGGCTGTTGATCGCCGCCACGCAGATGCGCCCGGAATCAAGCCCGTACACGCCAAATTCGCTGCGCAGGCGCTCCATCTGCGGCTGGCTCAGGCCCGAATAACTGAACATGCCCAATTGCTGGGTGATGTAGTCCAGCTCACCTGCCACACCCGCAGCGCGCAGGCGCCGAACCAGTTGAACGCGGGTGGCGTGGATGCGTTCGCGCATGCCGGCCAGTTCTTCTTCCCACATCGCGCGCAGCGCAGGCGTGGTGAGCACGGTGGCCACGACGTGCGCGCCGAAGGTCGGCGGGTTGGAGTAGTTGGCGCGGATCACGATCTTCAGTTGCGACAGCACGCGGCTGCTCTCTTCGGCGCTCTGGCACACGACGCTGAGCGCGCCAACCCGTTCGCCGTAGAGCGAGAAGCTCTTCGAGAACGATGTCGAGACGAAAAACGGCATGCCCTGCTTCATGAAAATGTGCACGGCAGCGCCGTCTTCAGTGATGCCCTTGCCGAAGCCCTGGTACGCCATGTCCAGAAAGGGCACCAGGCCGCCCGCCTTGCACGCGGCAGCAACCTGTTCCCACTGCGCGGCGCCGAGGTCGCAGCCGGTGGGGTTGTGGCAGCAGGCGTGCAGCACAACCACGGTGCCCGGCGCGGCGCCGCGCAGCGCGGCCAGCATGGCGTCAAAGCGGACGCCGCGCGTGGCGGCGTCGTAGTACGGGTAGGCCTCTACTTGGAAGCCGGCTTGGGTGAACAGCGCACGGTGGTTTTCCCAGCTCGGGTCGCTGATCAACACCTTGGCGCCGGGGCTCAGTTTCTTTAAAAAGTCGGCCCCCACCTTGAGGCCGCCGGTGCCACCCAGGCCCTGAACGGTGGCGATGCGGCCGCCAGTGACAGCTGCGTGGTCGGCGCCAAACACCAGCCCCTGAACGGCCTTGTCGTAAACCGCAATGCCGTCGATGGGCAAGTAGCCCTTGGCCTTGGGTGTTTCCAACAGCAGCTTTTCGGCCGCCGCCACACAGCGCAGCACCGGCAGCTTGCCTTCGTCGTTGAAATAGACGCCAACGCCGAGGTTGATCTTGCCGGGATTCGGGTCTGCATTGAACTGCTCGTTCATGCCCAGGATCGGGTCGCGCGGGGCCATTTCAACGGCGGTGAACAAGGAAGCAGACATGAAAGGAAGTCCTGCAGAAGGGGTGGTTGGGCGGCCGGTGCGGTGCGCGCAAAGGCGCACTGCGGTAATCTGTGGGGTTGCTCGCGGCGGCTTCATTGGCTGGCGTGTGCGGCTTCGATTCTAAGTGTCCGACCCAGGGAAACCCGCATGAGCGTCATTGCCGAAGTACCGACCGAAGTGCGCCCCGACGCGGTGGACTCTGAGGCCGGCGAATTTGTCACTTTCCCGGATTCTCCGTTTCAGCTTTTCCAGCCCTTTGCGCCTGCGGGGGACCAGCCCGCTGCCATCGACCTGCTGGTCGAGGGAATCAACGACGGCCTGACCTACCAGACCTTGCTGGGCGTGACGGGCTCGGGCAAGACCTTCACGATGGCCAACGTCATTGCGCGCACCGGCCGCCCGGCGATCGTCTTCGCGCCCAACAAGACCCTGGCCGCGCAGCTGTACAGCGAATTCCGCGAGTTCTTCCCGCGCAACGCGGTGGAGTACTTCGTCAGCTACTACGACTATTACCAGCCCGAAGCGTATGTGCCGCAGCGCGACCTGTTCATCGAGAAGGACAGCGCCATCAACGAGCACATCGAACAGATGCGCTTGAGTGCCACCAAGAGCCTGCTGGAGCGGCGCGACGTGATCATCGTCGCCAGCGTCAGCGCCATCTACGGCATCGGCAACCCGGCTGACTATCACAAGATGGTGATGCTGCTCCGGGTGGGCGACAAGATGAGCCAGCGCGATGTCATCGCGCAGCTGATCCGCATGCAATACAAGCGCAACGAGATCGAATTCGGCCGCGGTTCTTTCCGCGTGCGCGGCGACACCATCGACATCTTTCCGGCCGAGCACAGTGAACTGGCCTTGCGCATCGAGCTTTTCGACGACGAGGTTGAAACCCTGCAGCTGCTGGACCCGCTGACCGGCCGCGTGCGGCAGAAGATCCCGCGCTTCACGGTCTACCCGAGCAGCCACTACGTGACCCCGCGGGAACGGGTGGTGGACGCCATCGGCACCATCAAGGAAGAGCTGCGCACGCGGCTGGATGAATTCGTCAAAGGAGGCAAGCTCGTGGAAGCGCAGCGGCTTGAGCAGCGCACACGTTTTGATCTGGAAATGCTGCAGGAGGTGGGCCACTGCAAGGGCATTGAAAACTACACCCGCCACCTGTCCGGCGCCGACCCCGGCCAGCCGCCGTCGACGCTGGTGGATTACCTGGCCAAGGACGCGCTGATGTTCCTGGACGAAAGCCATGTGCTGATTGGTCAGTTTGGTGGCATGTACAACGGCGACCGTGCGCGCAAGACCACGCTCGTCGAGTACGGCTTCCGTTTGCCCAGCGCGCTGGACAACCGGCCGCTGAAGTTTGAGGAGTTCGAACGCAAGATGCGCCAGGCGGTGTTCGTGTCGGCCACGCCGGCAGCGTGGGAGAAGGAACACACCGGCCAGGTGGTGGAACAGGTGGTGCGGCCCACGGGCCTGGTGGACCCCGAAGTCGAAGTCCGCCGCGCATCTACGCAAGTCGATGACGTGCTGCAGGAAATCCGCATCCGCGTGGACCTGAACGAGCGCGTGCTCATCACCACGCTGACCAAGCGCATGGCCGAACAGCTGACGGAATACCTGTCGGACAACGGCGTCAAGGTGCGCTACCTGCACAGTGATGTGGACACGGTGGAACGCGTGGAAATCTTGCGCGACCTGCGTCTGGGCATCTTCGACGTGCTGGTGGGCATCAACCTGCTGCGCGAGGGGCTGGACTTGCCGGAAGTGAGTCTGGTGGCGATTTTGGACGCCGACAAGGAAGGCTTCTTGCGGTCGGAGCGCAGCCTGATCCAGACCATCGGCCGCGCGGCGCGCCACATCAATGGCCGTGCGATCCTCTATGCCGAAAAGATCACGGACAGCATGAAGGCCGCGATCGATGAAACCGAGCGCAGGCGCCACAAGCAGATCGCCCACAACCTTGCGATGGGCATCACGCCCAAGAGCGTGGTCAAGCGCATCCGCGACATGATCGACGGCGTGGTGTCCGACAAGGCCGCCAAGGACGACCTGCAAGCCGCCAAGGCTGCAGCCGAGGTCGAAGGCATGTCGGAGAAAGACCTGGGCAAGCGCATCAAGCTGCTCGAAAAGCAGATGCTGGAACACGCCCGCAACCTCGACTTTGAAAAAGCGGCCCGCATGCGCGACCAACTGGCGTTGCTGCGCGAACAGGCCTTTGGCGCCAGCGTGGCCGATGTGGTGCCGCTGGTTCAGCCCATGCCGGCCGCGCAGCCGCTGGCGATGCAGACGGTGCAGAAGGTGCAAAAAGTGCAGAAGGTGCCCCGGTGATCCCCAAGATCAAACAATGGTTGACCGGGGTGCCGGCGCCGGCCGACCCATCGGCCACGTTCACGCGTGTCTTGATGATCTGCACTGGCAATATCTGCCGCTCCCCCACGGCGGAAGGCGTGTTGCGGGCCAAGCTGCAGCGCGCTGGTCTGCAAGGGCAGGTGCTGGTGGATTCCGCCGGCACGCAGGGCTACCACACGAATGAGCCGCCCGACGCGCGGGCCGTGCGCGCAGCGGCACAGCGGGGCTATCAGATCGGCAACATCCGTGCCCGCCCGATGCGGCCAGAAGACTTCGCCGCGTTCGACTGGTTGGTGGCGATGGACCGGACCCACGTTGAGTGGCTGCGCAAACGGTCGTCCCCGGCGACGGCGGGCCGCATCTGCCTGCTGATGCCGATGGCGCGTTTGCACCGCGACACGCAGGAAGTGCCCGACCCGTACTACGGCGGACCGGCCGGCTTTGAACATGTGCTCGACCTGGTCGAAGACGCCTGCGACGGCGTTGTTGAGCGGCTGCTAGCGGGACAGCCGCTGCAACTTTTACAGGGGCAGGTGCTCTGAGTCGTTGCAGGCAATGCCTGATGAAATCACTCGACTTCTGCTATAGTTGACAAAATCTGTCGGAATCAACTGATGAATCGTTTTCAGCAGGCCGTGCCCAGCTGAAAGACGCTCTGCAAGCGCTTGACCGACACCGGCTCTCCACCCCATCGGCGCTCTGGCGCTAGGAGGTTTCACCATGCGTCTCACCACCAAAGGCCGCTTCGCTGTCACCGCCATGATCGACTTGGCGCTTCGTTCCAACGCCGGCCCCGTGGCGCTGGCCGCCATCAGCGCGCGGCAGCAGATTTCCCTTTCCTATCTAGAACAGTTGTTCGGCAAGCTGCGCCGCCATGAACTGGTGGAAAGCACCCGCGGCCCCGGCGGCGGATATTCACTCGGCCGTTCATCGGCCGAGATCACGGTGGCCGACATCATCGTGGCCGTCGATGAACCCATCGACGCCACCGGCTGCGCCGGCAGCGAAGGCTGCATGGGCGAAGACACCGGCAAGTGCATGACGCACGACCTGTGGGCGGGGCTGAATGCCAAGATGATCGAATTTCTGGACTCGGTCTCGCTGAAGAAGCTGGTGGACGAACAACTGGCCAAGGGCGTGTCCATTGACGAAGCGCCCATCAAGCGCGCCATCTCCAGCGTGCCGGTGGTCAAGCCGATCAAGATCACGGCGCCGAATTCGGTGTTTGCACTCGGGAACGCGTTCACGAAATGACCGCGCTTCAAGGCGCCGCTTGATCCACCGGTTCCACTTTCCTTCAGAGCTGTATCCATGACCCCGCACTTCCCCATCTATCTGGACTATGGCGCCACCACGCCCTGCGACCCGCGTGTGGTCGATGCCATGATTCCCTGGCTGCGTGAACACTTCGGCAACCCCGCGTCACGCAGCCACGCTTGGGGCTGGGAGGCTGAAGAGGTTGTTGAAAAGTCGCGCGGCCAGGTTGCTTCATTGATCAACGCCGACCCGCGTGAGATCGTCTGGACCAGCGGCGCCACAGAATCCATCAACCTGGCGATCAAGGGTGCCGCGCACTTCTACAGTTCGCGCGGCAAGCACCTCATCACGCTGAAGACCGAACACAAGGCCGTGCTCGACACCATGCGAGAGCTTGAGCGCCAGGGCTTCGAGGTGACCTACCTCGATGTGCAGGAAAACGGCCTGCTGGACCTGGACAAATTCAAGGACGCGCTGCGCAAGGACACCATCCTTGTGTCGGTGCTGCTGGTCAACAACGAGATCGGCGTCATCCAGGACATCCCGACCATCGGCGCCCTCTGCCGTGAACGCGGCATCATCTTTCACGTCGATGCCGCGCAGGCCACCGGCAAGGTCATCATCGACATCGACAAATTGCCGGTGGACTTGATGAGCCTGGCGTCGCACAAGACCTACGGCCCCAAAGGTATCGGCGCCCTTTACGTGCGCCGCAAGCCGCGCGTGCGGCTGGAAGCGCAGATGCACGGCGGCGGCCATGAACGTGGCATGCGCAGCGGCACGCTGCCCACGCACCAGTGTGTGGGCATGGGCACGGCCTTCGCCATCGCCAAGGCCGAAATGGGCACCGAGATCGAACGCATCCGCATGCTGCAGAAGCGTTTGCTGGACGGCATCAGTGGTATCGAACAGGTTTTCATCAACGGCGACATCGAACATCGCGTGCCGCACAACGTCAACGCCAGCTTCAACTACGTCGAAGGTGAATCGCTGATCATGGGCGTCAAGGGGCTGGCGGTGTCTTCGGGCTCGGCCTGCACCAGCGCCAGCCTGGAACCCAGCTATGTGCTGCGCGCCCTGGGCCGCAGCGACGAGCTCGCACACAGCAGCCTGCGCATGACGATCGGCCGCTTCACCACGCAGGAAGAAATCGACTACGCGGTCAGCACCTTGCAAGACCGCGTGGCCAAGCTGCGCGACCTTTCCCCGTTGTGGGAA
>JANMKK010000366.1:0-2479 GCA_031372005.1 Rubrivivax sp. | reverse complement strand
CATCGCGTCGCCATAGCTGAAGAAGCGGTAGCGCGATTCCACCGCGTGGCGGTACAGCGCCTTCACCTGCGCGTGGCCGGCAAAGGCGCTCACCAGCATCATCAGCGTGCTCTTGGGCAGGTGGAAGTTGGTGACGAGTTGGTCCACCTCCTGGAAGCGGAAGCCCGGGGTGATGAAGATGTCGGTGTCGCCCGTCTGCGGCTCCAGCGCGCCGCTGCGGGCGGCGCTTTCCAAGGCGCGCAGTGTGGTCGTTCCGACGGCCACCACACGCCCGCCGCGGGCATGCGCAGCCTCGACGGCCGCCACCGTGGCCGCGCCCACATCGAACCATTCGCTGTGCATGCGGTGGTCTGACAGACGCTCGGTGCGCACGGGCTGGAAGGTGCCGGCGCCGACATGCAGCGTGACGGTGGCACGCTGCACGCCGCGTTCGGCCAGCGCGGCCAGCAGCGTCTGGTCGAAGTGCAGCGCTGCCGTCGGCGCCGCCACAGCGCCGGGGTGGACCGCAAACACGGTCTGGTAGCGCGCGGCATCTTCGGCCGTGTCGTCGTGCGTGATGTAAGGCGGCAGCGGCACGTGGCCGTGGCGTTCCAGCAGCGTCAACGGGTCTTGCGGAAAGCGCAGGTGGAAGAGCGCGCCCTCGGGCCCGGCACGGCCCAGCACCTCGGCGTCGAAGGCATCGCCGAAGCGCACCAGGCTGCCCGCGCGTGGCGACTTGCTGGCGCGCAGGTGCGCCCAGACTTCATGACCCGGCAACACCCTTTCGATGAGCGCTTCGACCGACCCGCCCGTGGGCTTTTCACCCAGCAGCCGCGCCTTGATGACGCGGGTGTCGTTGCACACCAGCAGGTCGCCGGGTTGCAGCAGCGCGGGCAGGTCGCGGAAGACACGGTCCACCGGCAATGCGCCGCGGCCGTCCAGCAGGCGCGAGGCGCTGCGCTCTGGCGCGGGGTGCTGCGCGATGAGATCGGGCGGCAGCGTGAAGTCGAAATCCGCAAGACCGTAGTCGCGCGGCGGCGCTTTGTTCATGGCTTGGGTTTTTATTGAGGCGGCTCGGTGGCAAGGTCAAAATTGTTCCATGCCCACACCCCCGGCGCCAGCCCAGCCCGCCAAAGCCCCAAGCGACAAGTTGTCGGGGCCAGCACGCGCGCTGCGCAAGCTGGGCCAGACTGGCTTGTCAGCCCCAGCACGCGCGCTGCGCAAGCTGGGCCTGGTGCGCGACATCGACCTCGCCCTGCACCTGCCACTGCGCCACGAAGACGAAACGCGGCTGCGGCCGATCGCCAGCCTGCGCGACGGCATCAGCGCGCAGGTGCAGGGCACCGTGCTGGAGTGCCGCGTCGAAACCCGTTCGCGGCAGCAGCTGGTGGTGCGCATGGCCGACGAGAGCGGTGAACTGCAACTGCGGCTGCTGAACTTTTACCCCTCCAACCAGAAGACGCTGGCGGTTGGCAACCTGGTGCGGGTGCGGGGCGAAGTGCGCGTGGGGTTTTTGGGCCGAGAGATGGTGCACCCCGAATTTCGCGCCGTCAGCGCCGACACACCGTTGCCGACCGCGCTGACGCCCGTCTACTCGAGCACCGCGCAGCTGCCGCAGGCCTACCTGCGCAAAGTGGTGGCATCCGCGCTGACCCGTGCGCCGTTGGCGGAACTGCTGCCGCCCGACATCGTGCCTGCAGGCCTGCCACCGCTGCGCGACGCCCTGCTGCTGCTGCACCACCCAAGCCCCGACGACGCCATCGACATGCTGGAAGACCGCAGCCACCCGGCCTGGCAGCGGCTGAAGTTTGAAGAGCTGTTGGCGCAGCAGTTGGCACAGTCGCAGGCCCAGGCCGCGCGCGCCCGGCTGGCGGCGCCCGCGCTGCGCGCACGTGCACAGGGCATGGGAACCCGGCTGCTGAAGGCACTGCCCTTCAAGCTGACCGCCGCGCAGCAGCGTGTGGTGACCGAGATTGCGCTCGACATGGCGCGCCCGCAGCCCATGCACCGGCTGCTGCAGGGCGATGTCGGATCGGGCAAGACGGTGGTGGCCGCGCTGGCCGCCACGGCCGCCATGGACGCGGGCTGGCAGTGCGCGCTGATGGCGCCGACCGAAATCCTGGCCGAGCAGCACTTTCGCAAGCTGGTGGTGTGGCTGCAGCCGCTGGGCATCACGGTGGCCTGGCTCACCGGCAGCCGCAAGGGCAAGGGCCGCACGGCCATGCTGGCGCAGGTGGCGTCGGGCGAAGCCCTGCTGGTGGTGGGCACGCACGCGGTGATCCAGCGCGAGGTGGTGTTTGCGAAGCTGGGCCTTGCGGTGGTGGATGAACAGCACCGTTTCGGCGTCGCGCAGCGGCTGGCCTTGCGCGAAAAATTGCAAGAGCAGATGTTGGAACCCCACCTGCTGATGATGAGCGCCACGCCGATCCCGCGCACGCTGGCGATGAGCTACTTTGCCGACCTGGACGTCAGCACCATTGATGAGTTGCCGCCCGGCCGC
>JANMKK010000362.1:0-5897 GCA_031372005.1 Rubrivivax sp. | reverse complement strand
GCCGCTGGCGCGCCCCGTGCTGGCCTTGCTGCGCCAGGCCAGCCGTGTCGTGCACACGCTGGCGCTGGACGACTTGCACTTTGCCGACGACGCCACGCTGGAGCTTTTGCAGCTGCTGCTGGCAGCGCCACGCGACAGCGGCGCCCAAGCGCCAACGCCCACTCTGCGCTGGTGCCTGGGCCTGCGCCCGGCCGCCGCAGGCAGCCGCTTGCAAGCCTTGCTCGACGCGCTGGCCAGCGCCGGCCCACAGACGCGCCTGACCTTGCAGCCTTTGACCGAAGCGCAGTTGGCCGAGCTCATCGACTCGCTGGCCCTGCCCGGCTTGCGTGGCCAGGACAACGCGGCGCTGCTGCACCAGCGCACGGGCGGCAACCCGCTGTTTGCGCTGGAAACGCTCAAGCTGGCGTGGAACGAAGGTGCGTTGCAAGCGGGTGTTGGCGCCAGCGCGGGCCTGCCACGGCCGCAGTCGCTGGCGCAACTCATTGGCCAGCAACTGGCGCGCCTATCGCCCCAGGCCTTGCAATTGGCGCGTGTGGCCGCCGTGGCCGGGGTTGACTTTGGCATCGCGCTGGCCGAAGCCCTGCTGTCGCGCAACGCGCTGGAATTGGCCGACGCCTGGGCCGAACTCGAAGCCCAGCAGGTGCTGCGCGGCGACGCTTTTTCGCACGACCTGATTCACGACGCGGTGCTGCAAGGCCTGCCCGAATTGATCGCCCGCCACCTGCACGGCCAGACGGCAAGCTGGCTCGAAAAGTCGGCCGGCGAAGCCGCGCGCGTGGCTGCGCACTGGGAAGCCGCAGGCCAGCGCACACGCGCCCTGCCCGCGCTGCGTGCGGCGGCTGAACAGGCACGCCGTGCGCTGCGCGAAAGTGAACGCATCACACTGCTGCTGCACGCCGCCGACATCGCGCAAAGCGAGGCGCGGCCCGACGAAGCTTTTGATCTGGTCAACAGCGCCATCGACGGCCACATGAACACTATCCGCCAGGCCGACGGCCTGCCGCTGCTGGAACGCCAGCAAAGCCTGGCGCGCACGCCCTGGCAATTCGCCAAGGTGATGGCCAACCGCGCCTGGTACGCCGCCGTGCTGGGCGAATGGGAACAGGCACTCGCCCAAGGCCAAGAAGCGCTGAACCTGGCCCTGCCTTTGCAGGACGAAGTGCTGCTGGCTTCGGTGCGCCAGCGCCTGGGTACGGCCATGGGCATGACGGGCGACTTTGAGGACGCTCTGGCCCACCTGCGCGCGGCGCAGGCCTGGACCGAAGGCCACGCTGCGCCCGAAGACCAGGTCGAATTTCAGGGCAACCTGGCCGTGGTGCTGGACAACCTGGGCCAGGCCGCGCAGGCGCAGCAGCACCACCTGCGCGCGATTGCGGAATCGGCCGCGCTGCGCGAACACGCCCAGCGCGCCACCCACCTGGGCAACTACGCACTCAGCCGCCTGGATGCGGGTGATGCCCAGGGCGCGCTGGACCAGGCCACGCAGGCGCAGCGCATCGTGCAGAACTACGAACTGGCCGGCGGCAGTGCCGGCTACATTGCCGTGCTGCTGGCGCAGGCCGAGCGGGCCCTGGGCCACTACAAGGCCGCGCTGCAGTGGTGTGACCGCGCCGAAGACATCCTGGCCGAACGCAACCCCGCACGGGTGCCGGTGGCGCAGATGCACCGCGCGCATGTCTGGCTCGACCTGGCGCAGCACACCCGCGCGCTGCAATTGTTGGGCGGCCCGGCACTGGCCACCGCGCGCACGCTGCAGCCGCGCTACACCGTGCGCTGGCTGGTGCTGCTGGCGCGGGTGAAGCGGCGCATCCAGAGCCGATCCGCCAGTGGCCACGAAGCCGACGTGGCCGATCTGCTGGCCGAAGCCGCCGCGACCGCGCCCGTCAACGGCTGGCCCGAGCTGCACCTGATCGTGCGCACCGAACAAGCCCTGGCGCTGGACCCGCCAGCCCGCGCGGCCGCGCTGCTGGCAGTGGCGCAAGAAGCCGGCAGGCGCCTCTTGCACAGCGCCGAACTGGGCGCGTGGTTGCACCTGGCGCAGTGCGGCGCTGACGCGGTACGCGGTGGTCGGGCGGCGCATGCCGCTTATGCGGATCAAGCGGATCAAGCGGACCACGCCGCGCGCCAGGCCCTGCGCTTGCTGCCCACGGCCGAAGCCTTGCACGGCGACCGTGCCTTGCGCTGGCTGGGCCCGGCGCAGGCACTGGCCGCCACAGGCCGCCCGAGCGACATCCATGAAGCCGCAACCCTGGCCCGCGCTGGCCAGGACTGGCTGCACAGCGCAGCCACCGTGCACGTGGCGCCGGAATTTGCCGACAGCTTCCTGCACCAGCACCCGGTCCACCGGGCGCTGCTGGGCTGGCAGGCGCCGTCACGCCAGCCGCCAGCCGCGTAACGGCCGCATAACGGCCCCCCGCCTACAACTGCACCGTGGCGCACCGCCGGTGGGCCACTGCAGAAGTTGAAGCAGGGGAGCCCAGAAAAATGTTTGCCATTCAGAACCGCCGCACGGACTTTGCCGACACCCGCAGCCCGGAGTCGGTGCTCACGATGGGTGGCCTGAGCCGCCTGGACGCCATCGACACCCGCGACCAGCTGGCACTGGCTGGCGCCGCCGACAGCCACCTGCTGCGCATGGTGATGTGCGTGGCCTGCGCCACCTTCACGCTGGCGCTGATCAGCAGCCTGGCTTGAGATTGCAGCCCCTGCAACCCCTGCAACCCCTGCAACCCCAGACCGCAGCGCCGCCGTGGACACCCAACCTGCGGCAGGGGCTACCCGGTCTTGCCCGCCATCCCGGTTGCCGCCATCATCACCGCCCCTTCAAGCCGCAGCCGCAGGAGCCAGCCCATGACCACACCCACCCGCGCCAAGCCCAAGGCGCTGTCCTTGCACCTGGGCCTCAACAGTGTCAGCGGCGCCGCCTACGAAGGCTGGGAAGGCCCGCTGGCAGCGTGTGAATTCGACGCCAATGACATGGCGGCACTGGCGCGTGGCAAGGGCATGAAGCCCACCGTGCTCTTGACAAAGAAGGCCACCCGCACCGCGCTGCTGTCGCACATGCGCAGCGCGGCCAAGGCGCTGAAGTCCGGCGACCTGTTCTTCCTGACCTATTCGGGCCATGGCGGCCAGGTGCCGGACACCAACCGCGACGAGCCCGACCGCAAGGACGAGACCTGGTGTTTGTTCGATGGCCAGCTGATCGACGACGAGCTGTACTTTGAACTCAGCCGCTTTGCCGCCGGCGTGCGCGTGCTGGTGCTGTCCGACAGTTGCCACAGCGGCAGCGTCACGCGCGCACGCACGCCGCCGCCACCGCCGCCGGGCTTTCGCGCCAAGCTGATGCCCGACGCCGTGGGCGTGCGGGTCTATGCCAAGCACAAGGCGATGTACGACAAGCTGCAGGCCGATGTCGCCGCGGCGGCAAAGAAAGTCGTGGCCGACCCCGATGCGGCGCTGGCGCAGGTGCCAGTCACCGGCCCGGCCGTGCAGGCCACGGCGTTGGTGGGCGCGTTCAAACCGTCCGTCGTTTTGATCTCAGGCTGCATGGACAACCAGACCAGCCTGGACGGTGATCACAACGGCGCCTTCACCGAAAAACTGCTGCAGGTCTGGAACCGGGGTGCATTTGCCGGCGGCTACGCGAGCTTCCACGCTCGCATCCGCGCCGCCATGCCGGCCAGCCAGAGCCCCAACCTCTTTGCGCTGGGGCCGGCGGCGGCCTTCCTGGCGCAGACGCCGTTCAGCGTCTAGGCGTCAGGCGGATATCGGCGCAACATCAACGCAACATCGGCACCAGACGGCGGCCGTCGGCAGCAGCAGCGCCCGCGCCGGCAAGGTGGCGAACGACGTGGCGTCCAGCAGGCTCTGCGGGGTGTCGTGTGGCGTATGGAGCGGCACGGCGGGCACCCTCAGCGCTCGACCGCCGCCCTCACCGCCGCCAGCAAGTCGGCCTTGCTGAAGGGCTTGTCCAGGCTCAAGCAGCCCGACTCTTCCAGGACCAACCGCGCCTGCTGCGACAGCGTGTCGCCCGTGACGAACAGCATGCGGCGCGCCAGCTGAGGCTGGCGGTCGCGCACCGCGCGCCACAGCGCGGCGCCGTCGATGTCAGGCATGCGCACGTCGCTGACGATGGCGTCAAAGCGCGCTTCGCCCAGCAGTTCCAGCGCCACAGCGCCAGACTCTGCGGTGGCCACATCGAAGCCCGCGCTTTCCAGCACGGCGCGCATCAGGTCGGCCACTTCGGCTTCGTCGTCCACCACCAGCACGCGGGAATGCAACTCACCGCTGCCGGTGTCCAGCGGCACGGGCGCTGAGGGCGCGCTGGCTTCGCCGCTGATGGGCAGGCTGATGCGGAAGGACGCGCCGCGAAGGCCTGTGCCTGACCCGCCGCTGCCACTGACACCGGCTTCCAGCATCAGTTCACCGCCGTGTTCACGCACGATGGAACGCGACACCGACAACCCGAGACCGGTGCCGAAGCCCGCCGCCTTGGTGGTGAAGAAGGGCTCGAAAAGACGTTCGCGCGCTGCGGCCGACACACCGCTGCCGCTGTCAGCCACACGCAGCCAGACGCGCGGTTCGCGGTCCGTGCGGGGTGCTTCGACACCGGTTTCAATGGCCAGCACGCGCGCTCCGTCCACCCCTTCCAGCGCCTGCTGCGCGTTGACCATCAGGTTCAGCACGACCTGGCCCAACTGGTCGGCATCGGCCTGCACGTCGGGCATGTTGTCGGTCAGGTGCAGATCGACCTGAATGCCATGGCTGCGCAGCGTGTAGCCCAGCATGTCAGCCGCCGCGCGCACGACGCCACCCAGCTGCACGGCGCTGCGCGAAGGCGGCTTCTGGCGCGCCATGTTGAGGAAGGTGCGCACGATGCGGCCGCAGCGTTCAGCGGCTTCGCGGATGCGCCGCGCGTCAGCCTCCAGCACGCTGCCTTCGGCTTTTTCTTCAAGCAGGCTGGCGCGGCCCATGACGATGGCCAGCGGGTTGTTCAGTTCGTGCGCCACACCGGCCAGCAGGGTGCCCATGGCGCTGAGTTTTTCGCTCTGGCGCAGGGCTTCGCGCTGGCGGTCGATCTGCATCGCCGACTCATGCTGAGCCGACAGGTCGGTGATGAAAGCGGTGTCGAAAGGCTCACCGTCGATCTGGACTTGAAACGCCAGAAGCTGGATCGGGAATTCGCGCCCGCCGGCGTGGCGCCCGACGGTTTCCCAGGCTGCGTTTTTCACCGGATCGCCGGCGCTGGCCAGGCGCGTGAGGTCACTGCGGTGGCTTTCGGGCAGGATGACATCGGCCAGCTCATGCCCCATCGCCAGCGCCCGGCTGACGCCGAACATGCCTTCGGCGGCGGGGTTGAAATCGACGATGCGGCCCTGGCCGCTGGTGGTGACGATGGCCGTGGGCGCGTGGTCCACCATGGCCGACTTGAAGGTTTCATGCGCGCGTTCACGGCGCTGCAGCAGGCGCTGGACCTGGAAGGTTTCCGTGACGGCATCGACCCAACCCAGCCAGCGCGGGCCCAGTTGCGGCGCGCGCGCATTCGGGTCGGTGGAAAGCTGCCGCAGGTAGCCCAGCACGGCCAGCGCGGGCGTCACGAACCAGCGCGCAAACAGCCACTGGCTGGCGACGAACACCGCCAGCAGCGCCAGACCCAGCAGCGCATTGGGCAAGAGCGTCGGCAGCACCACGGCACGCAGTGCCGTTTCAGGCACGGCCTGCACATAGACCCAGGGCGAGCCTTCGCGCCCGGCCGCCGCCAGCACCCAGCCGTTGCCGCGGTGCAGGGTGTCGCGCGCGGTGGGCAGCGCGGCCAGTTCAGCGTCTGCCAGCGGCAGCGGCAGGCGGCTGGCCAGCGCCACCTTGACGCGGGTGTCGGCCAGGCCGCTGCCGGGCGG
>JANMKK010000316.1:0-2444 GCA_031372005.1 Rubrivivax sp. | reverse complement strand
GCCGCTGTCAGCGTGTCGAAGAGGCTGAAGTGCTGGTACACCATGCTGATGCCGAGCTTGCGCGCATGCGCCGGGCTCGTGACTTTCACAGCCTGGCCGTTCCACTGGATCTGGCCTTCGTCAGCTTGCACGGCGCCGTAGATGATCTTCATCAGCGTGCTTTTCCCCGCGCCGTTTTCACCCAGCACAGCGTGGATCTCGCCCGGCTTGACGCGCAGCGACACGCGGTCGCAAGCGCGCACGGCTGGGTACTGCTTGCTGATGCCGGTGAGTTCAAGTCTCAGCACGCGGTCACCTCTCGTTGGTACCGTCGTTCGTACAGCTGCTTGCCAGCGACGTAGCTGGTGACGACGTTGCGCTCATCGCCCAGCGTCATCCAGGCAAACACACGCGCGTGCAGCGGCTGTGGCTGCACGGTTGACAAACCGGGCAACGCGCCGCGTGCAACCGCGTCGCGCTGTGCCGCCACCGGGCCCACGGCCCAGTCCCACACCACCACGTCGGCCAGCAGGCCGGGCTCCAGCGTGCCGATCTCGTGGTTGAGGCCCAGCGCCTCGGCGGCGCCGCGTGTGGCCGCGTGCAAGGCCGTCCAGGCATTGAGATGGGTGCCGCGCAAGGCCTGCACCTTGTAGGCCTCGGCCAGCGTGCGCAACAGGCTGAGCGAGGTGCCGCCGCCCACGTCGCTGGCGATGCTGACGCGGTGGCCGCTGTCGATGGCGGCTTGCCAGTCGAAGAGCCCGCTGCCCAGGAAGAGATTGCTGCTGGGGCAGTGCGCGACGTGTGCACCGGTATCGCGCAGCAGCGCGCGGTCACGGGCGTCGAGCCAGATGCCGTGCGCCAGCACGGCGCGGTCGTGCAGCAGGCCGGAGCGGTGGTAGACGTCGAGGTAGCTGCGCGCTTCGGGGAAGAGTTCAGCCACCCAGCGCACTTCGTCGGTGTTCTCGGCCACGTGGGTCTGCATGTAGACACTGGCGTGGCGGCGGCAGAGTTCGCCCGCCATCGCCAGTTGTTCGGGTGTGCTCGTGATGGCGAAGCGCACCGTCACCGCATAGGCGTTGCGGCCCTGGCCGTGCCAGCGCTGGATGAGCGCTTCGCAGTCGCGCTCAGTGCTGGCCACATCGTCACGGTCGTCGCAAAGGGCGGGTGGCGCGTTTCGGTCCATCAGCACCTTGCCGGTGATGAGGCGCATGCCGCGCGCGCTGGCGGCTTCAAACAAGGCATCGACCGACACCTTGTGCACGGTGGGGAAGACGACTGCGGCGGTGGTGCCGTGGGCCAACAGCGCGTCCAGGAACAACGCGGCACCGGCGGTCGCGACGGCGGGGTCGGCATAGCGCGCCTCGGCCGGAAAGGTGTAGTCCTGCAACCAGTCCAGCAGCGTCGAGCCCCAGCTGCCGATGACGTCGAGCTGTGGCGAATGCACGTGGCTGTCGATGAAGCCGGGCATCAGCAACCGGCTGCTGTGGTCATGGCGCTGCCAGTCGGGGCCCGGGTCGTCCAGCTGCACGCCCTGGATGCGGCCGTCGTCGCCGACCAGCAACCAGTGGTCGGGACGAAAGCGCACGCCGTGCAGGCCAGGGCTGCCCCAGGACGGGGTGGCCGTGAAGTCCAGCAGGTCGGCGCGAATTGCGATCTTCATGCGGCAGTTTTCATGCGGCGACTTTCATGCGGAATTTTCAGGCAGCACTCTTCTGCGGCAAGCTGGCGCCGCCGAGTTGCCGCGCCACTTCACGCACCTGCTCGCGGAACCAGCGCATGCTGGGCGCGGTGTGGGTCAGTTCGTGCCACAGCTGGTAGTAGTTGAGGGCTGGAAAGGCGACGGGGCAGCGCACGATCTTCACCGGCAGCGTGCCCACGTAGCGGCTGCAGAACAGGCGCCCCGTGGTCAACACCAGCAGGCTTTGTGCCACCATCAACGGGATCAGGCTGAAGTGCGAAGCCCGCACCACGATGCGGCGTTGCGCACCACTGGCCAACAGGTGTTCGTCGATCACGCCCAGGGCGCCAGGGCTCATGGGCATGGGGGCCACGTGTTCGTTGTCCAGGTATTTCTGCACCGTCCAGTTTCTGCGCAGGGCAGGGTGGTCCTCAGCCACCAGGCACACCACTTCGTCGCTGAGCAGGCGGCCCAGATGCAGTTCTTCAGGGGGCTTCAGCCAGTTGCCGATGACGAGGTCCACATCGCCCGCGCCCAGGTGGCGGCGGTAGTCGTAGTCCTGCGTCAGTGGCATCAGCTCCAGCCGCACACCCGGCGCCGTGCGCTTGATGTGCGCCACCAGGCGCGGCAGGAAGAGCGGGTCGAGGTAGTCGCTGGCGGCAACGCGGAACAGGGCCTCGGCCGACGCGGCCTCAAACGGCGCCGCGCGCAGCACGCGGCCGTGGCGGCTGAACAGGCGTTCAGCGTCCTGCAGCAACCGCGCCGCCGGGTCCAGCAATTGCAAGGC
>JANMKK010000261.1:0-15245 GCA_031372005.1 Rubrivivax sp. | reverse complement strand
CGACACGCGGCAGGCACTGGCTGACCTGGGCCTGGACGACGACACCTGCCGCCAGCTCGGCATCCGGCTGCACAAGGTCAATGTGGTTTGGCCACTGGAAGCCACCATCACGCGCGACTTTGCGCAGGGGCTGCAGGAGATTCTGGTGGTCGAAGAAAAGCGCCAGGTCATCGAATACCAGTTGAAGGAAGAACTCTACAACTGGCGCGCCGATGTGCGGCCGAACGTGCTGGGCAAGTTCGACGAACCCGAAGGTCCGAATGGGGAAGATCGCACCGGTGGCGAATGGAGCATGCCCAACCCCAGCGAAAACTGGCTGCTGCGCGCCAAGGCCGACCTGACGCCCGCCATCATCGCCAAGGCCATTGCCAAGCGTCTGAAGAAGCTGGGCCGCGACGGCAGCATCCCTGCCGACATCTTTGCGCGCATGGACGAACGCCTGGCCGTGGTCAGCGCGCGCGAACGTCAGCTGACCGAACTCAAAACCGACACCGGCGACCGCGCGCCGTGGTTCTGCAGCGGCTGCCCCCACAACACCAGCACGCGCGTGCCGGAAGGCAGCCGCGCCATGGCCGGCATCGGCTGCCACTACATGAGCGTGTGGATGGACCGCAGCACCAGCACCTTCAGTCAGATGGGCGGCGAAGGCGTGGCCTGGACCGGCCAGGCGCCCTTCAGCAAGGACGCCCACGTCTTCGCCAACCTGGGCGACGGCACCTACTTCCACAGCGGCAGCCTGGCCATCCGGCAGAGCATCGCGTCGGGGGTGAACATCACCTACAAGGTGCTCTACAACGACGCCGTCGCCATGACCGGCGGCCAGCAGGTGGGCGAACGACCTGAAGGTCATTCGGTGCTGCAGATCATGAAGAGCCTGCTTGCCGAAGGGGTCGCCAAGCTGGTGATCGTGACCGATGAGCCCGAAAAGTACGACGGCATCACGCTTGAAGCGGGTGTCACCGTGCACCACCGCGATGAGCTCGACGCCATCCAGCGCCAGTTCCGCGAGATCAAGGGCACCAGAGTGATCATCTACTACCTGACCTGCGCGACGGAAAAGCGCCGCCGCCGCAAGCGCGGGAAGATGGTGGACCCCGAAAAGCGCGTCGTCATCAACGAGTTGGTGTGCGAAGGCTGCGGCGATTGCAGCGTGCAGAGCAACTGCCTCAGCGTCGAGCCGGTCGAGACCGAATTCGGCCGCAAGCGCCGCATCAACCAGAACAGCTGCAACAAGGACTACAGCTGCGTGAAGGGCTTCTGCCCGAGCTTCGTCACCGTCGAAGGTGGGCAGTTGAAGAAGCCGAAGAAAGCGCAGAAAGGTGACTTGAGCGGCCTGCCCGCCATTCCAGAACCGATCCTGCCGGTGGCGGAAAAGGCCTGGGGCATCGTCGTCGGCGGTGTCGGCGGCACGGGCGTCATCACCATCGGTTCACTGCTGGGCATGGCAGCGCACCTCGAAGGCAAGGGCGTCGTCACGCAGGACGCCGGCGGCCTGGCGCAGAAAGGTGGTGCCACCTGGAGCCACATCCAGATCGCCAACCGCGTGGATGCCATCTTCACGACCAAAGTCGATACCGCGCAGGCTGACCTGGTGATCGCCTGCGACAGCATCGTCGGCGCCGCCAAGTACACCCTGACTGTCATGCAGCAGGGCCGCACTTATGTGGCGCTGAACACGCACGGCACGCCGACGGCCGCCTTCGTGAAGAACCCGGAATGGCAGTTCCCCGGCGGCAACTGCGAAGCCGCCGTGCGCGCCAGTGTGGGCGACGAGCTGGTGGGCGCTTTTGATGCCGAACAGGTGGCGGTGCAGATGCTGGGCGACAGCATCTACACGAACCCGCTGATGCTGGGCTACGCCTGGCAGAAGGCGCGCGTGCCCGTCAGCCATGCGGCTTTGATGCGCGCCATCGAACTCAACGGCGTGCAGGTGGACAACAACAAGGCCGCCTTTGAATGGGGCCGGCGTTGTGCGCACGATCTGGCCGCGGTGCAGGCGCTGTTCAAGGCGCAACAAGTCATCCAGTTCGTCAAGAAGACGGGCCTGGCCGAGATGGTGGTCAAGCGCGTCGAGTTCCTCACCGGCTACCAAGATGCGGCTTATGCGGCGCGCTACAAAGCCTTTGTCGAGAAGGTGCAGGCAGCCGAACAAGCGCTGGGCGGCACAGTGCTGACCGAGGCTGTCGCGCGCTACCTCTTCAAGCTGATGGCCTACAAGGACGAGTACGAAGTGGCGCGGCTGCATACCGATACCGCCTTCAGCGACAAGATTTCCGCGATGTTCGAAGGCGACTACAAGATCGTGCACCACCTGGCGCCGCCGCTGACGTCGAAGAAGAACGAGAAGGGCGAACTCATCAAGCAACCCTTCGGCCCCTGGATCCGCAGCGTCTTTGGTGTGCTGGCGAAGATGAAGGGCCTGCGCGGCACGGCGCTGGACATTTTTGGCCGGAGCGTCGAGCGCAAGACCGAAAGGGCTTTGATCGTGGAATACACGGCCTGCATCGACGAACTGCTGGAGACGCTGAACGCCGGCAACCGCACGCTGGCAGCCGAGATCGCGCGCATTCCGGAAGAGATTCGCGGCTATGGCCACATCAAGGAACGGCACCTGAAAGCCGCGCGGCCGAAGTGGGACGCGCTGATGCAACGCTGGCGCGCCGCGGACATGAAGAAGGCAGCCTGAGCCTGACCATCAGCATGAGCGCGCAGCTTGCCCAACACCACCAGCTGCACGGCGTGCAGCCCGTGCTGCCGGTGCCCGACGTGGCGGCGGCGGCAGACTGGTTCGTGCGCGTGCTGGGTTTCACGCTCGACTTCCTGCATGGCGAGCCGCCTTGCGTGCACGGCCGCGTCAAGTTGGGCGATCGCAGCCACGGCGACCCGATCTACATCCACCTGTCGCGCAATGAAGGCCTGATCCAGCCTTGCGGCGAAACACGGCTTCATGTGGGCCACGACATCGACGGCCTGCATGCGCACGTGGTGGCGCAAGGCGGCACCGTGCTGCTGGCACCCACCAACCAGCCGTGGGGCTTGCGTGAAATCGTCGTGCAGGCGCCCGGCGGGCACCGGCTGGTGCTGGGTGCCGAGATCACCGCCACACCGATCAGCGAATGGCCGCGCCCGGTGATCGCCTGCTACCGGCCCAGGCCGGGGCAGGAAGCTGCGCTGCTAGGCCTCGTGCGCAGCCACGTGCCCACGCTGCGCAGGCTGGGCCTGGCCACCGACCGCGCGCCGTACAGCATGCGTGCGGCCGACGGCACGTTGGTGGAAGTCTTCGAGTGGTCGTCGGCCAAGGCCATCGCGGCGGCGCACGAGCAACCCGAAGTCCACGCCATGTGGGCGGCGTTTGGTGCCGCGTGCACCTGCGTCAAGGTGTCTGAGCTGGCAGAAGCGCAGCAACTGTTTGCCGAGTTCACACCGCTTGCCTGAAACGCCGATGGCCTGGTCAGCGGTCGCTGCGGCGCGTGCGCATGACCCCGCCACGCGCCTGCCCTTTTTCATCGCCGGCCATGCGGTGGGCTCGGTCGCCCGGGCGCATGCAGACGCGCTCCAGCGTTGGCCCGCCTGGCTGCGCGTGGAGCCGAACCGCATCGAACTGATTTCGGCCGGTGCGGCGCGCGACGAGGCACTGGCCAGCATCAACCACACCCTGCGCGGCGAAGGGCTGGTGCGGGCCTGGCGCGACGAGACCTACGCCATCGTCAGCCTGAGCACGGGGCAGCACCTGGCCCGCACCGAAAGGGCCGCGTCGCGCTTCTGGGGCACGCTGACCTTGGGCGCCCATGCCACTGGCTACGTCGCGAGTGAAGAAGGCCGCCCCACTCACCTGTGGATCGCCCAGCGCTCGTCGCACAAGGCCACCGACCCCGGCCTGCACGACAACCTCATCGGTGGTGGTGTGGCCGATGGCCAGAGCCCGCGCGAAGCCTTGGTGCGTGAAGGCTGGGAAGAAGCCGGCCTGACGCCCGTGCAGATGGCTGCGGCCAAGCCCCACCGCGTGATCCGCGTGCATCGAGACATTCCCGAAGGCGTGCAGCTGGAGGACCTGCACAGCTTCGACCTGCGGCTGCCGGCGGGCTTTGTGCCGCAGAACCAGGACGGCGAGGTGGCACGTTTCGACTTGCTGCCCGTGGCGCAGGCCCTGGCGCTGGCTGCGGGCGACAGGGTGACGGTGGACGCCGCGCTCGTCACGCTGGACTTTGGCCTGCGCCACGGCCTGCTGACTGAGCCGCCGGGCTGCACTGCGCTGTTCGCAAGGCTGTTCGCAAGGCTGTTCGCAAGGCCTGATGTCGGCGATCAAATGCCTTGAACTCCGGCGGCGCGCGCCCCCCTGACACTGCACCGGATGCCAAGCCCTTCAACCACCCGCTACACCCCCGTGGCCATCGCCTTGCACTGGCTGCTGGCGCTGATGATCATCGGCTCGCTGTCGCTGGGCCTTTACATGAGCGGCCTGCCCTTTTCACCCACGCGCCTGAAGCTCTACAACTGGCACAAGTGGGCGGGTGTGACGATCCTGGCCCTGAGCGCGCTGCGCCTGCTGTGGCGCCTGACGCATCGGCCACCGGACGATCTGCCGATGCCGGCCTGGCAGCAACGTGCAGCCCAGGGTGCGCACCTGGCGCTGTATGCGTTCTTCTTCGCCGTGCCGCTGGCCGGCTGGGCCTACAGCTCGGCGGCGGGCTTCCCCATCGTCTGGTTGGGTGTCTTGCCGCTTCCCGACTTCGTGCCGGTGGACCGCGCACTGTCCGAGTCGCTCAAACCCTTGCATCGCTGGCTGGCCTATGCGCTGGGCGCGGTCGTGCTGTTGCACACCGCGGGTGCCTTGAAACACCACTTTATCGACCGCGACGGTCTGCTGCGCCGCATGCTGCCGGCAAGTTCTTGAACGACTAACCCTCAAACACCATGACTTCACGAACCCTCTTTGCACTGACCCTGGCCGCTGCACTGCTGGCGGCCATCGCCCGGCCCGCTGCAGCCCAGCCCAAGCCTGCCGCGCTGGTGCCTTCGGCCAGTGAAATCGGTTTCACGACCAGGCAGATGGGTGTGCCGGTGGACGGCAAATTCAGCGCCTTCAGCGCGCAAGTCGCGCTCGACCCGAAGAAGCCCGAAACCGGCACGGTCAACTTCAGCATCGACACCGGCAGCGCCCGCTTCGGCAGCGCAGAACTGGACGCCGAAGTGCCCAAGCCGACCTGGCTGAGCGTGGCCCTCTTTCCCAAGGCCACTTTCCAGTCCAGCAGCATCAGGGCCGCCGGCGCCGGGCGCTTTGAAGTGGCTGGCAAGCTGACGATCAAGGGTTCGGTGCGTGACATCACGGTGCCGGTGCAACTTGTTCAGTCTGGCGCCAACAGCACGGCAACCGGCGCCTTCACCATCAAGCGGCTGGAATTCAAGGTGGGTGAGGGCGAATGGGCCGACTCCTCGCTGCTGGCCAATGAAGTTCAAGTGCGCTTCAAGTTTGTGCTCAGCGGCATCGCGCCGCTCTGACCATCGTTTCGTTAGTCGTTTCGCAACCTCAGGAGTTCCCATGAAAACCAGCCTTGCAGCCGCTGCATGCCTGTTCACCGTCTTGGGCAGCGCCCACGCCGAAACCGCCAGCTATGCCATTGACCCCACGCACACCTTCGTCAACTTCGAAGTCGCGCACTTCGGCACCTCTTTCAATCGCGGGCGTTGGGACAAGAAGGAAGGCACGATCCAGTTCGACCGCGCCGCCAAGACCGGCCGCGTGGACATCACCATCGACATGGGCTCCATCAACACCGGCGTGGCACCGTTTGACGGCCACTTGAAGAGCAAGGACTTCTTCAACGTCGCTGAATTTCCGACCGCGCGTTTTGTTGGCGACAAACTCATCTTCAGCGGCGACAAGGTCACTGCGGTGGAAGGCACGCTCACGCTGGTCGGCAAGACCCAGCCGCTGACGCTGAAGGCCAACCAGTTCAACTGCTACACCAGTCCGATCTTCAAGCGCGAGGTCTGCGGGGGCGACTTTGAAGCCACGTTGCAGCGCAGCCAGTGGGGCATCACTTACGGCATGCCGATGGTCGCGCCTGACAGCGTGCGACTGGTGGTTCAGGTGGAAGCGATCCGGCAGTAAGTTCTTCGCAGGTTGCCCGCAAACGGCCTCAAGATCGGGGGCATGAAGTCCCCCTCGAAGACCCTTCTGTTCGGGCTGGCGAGCCTGGCCGTCATCGCCAGCGCAGCCGCAGCGCCTGCCGTCTATGTGCTTGACCCCGAGCACACTTTCGTTCACTTCGAGGTGCAGCACTTCGGCACCTCCACGTCACGCGGACGCTTCGGGCCGGTGACGGGGGAAATCACGCTTGACCGCGCTGCCGCCCGGGGTGAAGTGGGATTGCGCATCGCCACTGCCAACGTGGACACGGGCATGGCGGTCTTCAACGCCCGCCTGCGCCAGCCCGACTTGCTGGCCAGCAGCGAATTCCCCGACGCTTTCTTCGTCGCCCGCAGCTTCAGGTTCGACGGCGACCGGGTGGCCGAAGTGCGTGGCGAATTCACTTTTCGCGGCGTGAGCCAGCCGCTGTCGCTGCGCGCACGCCACTTCGGCTGCAGGCAGGACGGCAGCGTGGAAGTCTGCGGCGGCGACTTTGAGGGCGAGTTGTTGCGCAGCGAATTCGGCGCCACCTTCCTCTTGCCGCTGGTCGGTGACCGCGTGCGTCTGGTGGTGCAAGTGGAAGCGCGGCGGCGCTGAAACCGCCGTGGCGCAGTGGGGCAGTGACACAGAAGTGCGGAAAGCGCAGTGGCGCCGTCGCCTTGCCGCTCAGCCGGCGAACGAACGCCCAAAGGCAAACACCGAATTTGGCGCCAGGGTGCGCACGGGCTTGACCACCGTCGGCAGCGGCGCGGCGCGGCGCGGCGCCCGGGCTTCGACGCGCACACCCTGGTCCAGCTGTTCCTGCACCAGGCTGTGCAGCGTGATGGTGGCCATGTGCGCCAGCATCACCGTGTTCAGGCGCTGCCACAGGGGCTGGGACATGCCCAGGCTGCGGTCGTCGTGGTCCAGGCCGTCCACCGGCTCGTCCACGGCACTGACGATGTCGGCCACCGTGATCTTTTCGGCGCTGCGGCCCAGCGCGTACCCGCCGCCGGG
Organism: Rubrivivax sp.; assembly: GCA_031372005.1. Lineage (GTDB taxonomy): Bacteria > Pseudomonadota > Gammaproteobacteria > Burkholderiales > Burkholderiaceae_C > Rubrivivax. The sequence goes on along the minus strand of JANMKK010000261.1, from coordinate 8,119 downwards.
GCCGCGGGTGCTTTCGACCACACCGTCACGGCGCAGGCGGCTGAAGAGCTGCTCCAGGTAGGACAGGGAAATCTGCTGCCTCTGACTGATGGACGCCAGGGCAACCGGGCCTGCGGGTTCGCGCAGGGCCAGATCGATCAAGGCATTGACGGCAAAACGGCCCTTGGTGCTCATGCGCATGGCAGTCTCCTTTGAAGACGGTGAGAGGAATCAACTCACTCAATGTAGGGACGAAAATCCTTCGCGTAAATTCGATATTCAATCAAAATAACTTCGCAAAAAACGCAGCATTAATTTCAAGCCACGAACTTCAAGTCATGAACTTCAAACCACGAACTTCAAGCCATGAACTTCAAACACCTGCACTATTTCTGGGTCGCGGCCAAGGCCGGTGGTGTGGTGCGCGCGGGCGAACAGCTGCACACCACGCCGCAGACGCTGTCGGCGCAGATCAAGCTGCTGGAAGGGCGCCTGGGCCGGCGGCTGTTCCGCAAGAGCGGGCGCAACCTGGAGCTCACGGACGACGGCCGCGTCGCGCTGCGCTATGCCGACGAGATCTTTGCGCTGGGCGGTGAACTCGAAGCCGCGCTGCGCGAAAAGAGCCACGCCGGCAACCAGGTGCTGGAGCTGCGCGTGGGCATTGAAGACGCGGTCGCCAAGTCCGTCGCCTACCGGCTGCTGGAACCGGCTCTGGCACTGAAGGAACCCGTGCGCCTGATCTGCACCGAAGGCCGCTTCAATGACCTGATGGCGCAGTTGGTGCTGCACCGCATGGACCTGGTGATTGCCGACGAACCGCTCACCAGCCGCCTGAGCGTGAAGGCCTTCAATCACAAGCTGGGCAGTTCGACGATGGGCTTCTTCGCCGCGCCCGCGCTGGCCAGGAAACTCAAGGGCCCGTTCCCGCAGTGCCTGAACGGCGCACCGATGCTGGTGCCTGGTGCCACGTCATCGTCGCGGCCGCAGTTTGAAGCCTGGCTGACGCGCCTTGGGCTGCACCCGCAGGTGGTGGGTGAATTCGACGACGGCGCGCTGATGAAGGCCTTTGGCCGCCAGGGCACCGGTGTCTTCATCTCGCCCGCCGTGGTGGAAGATGAAACGGTGGCGCAGTACGGCGTGAAGGTGATTGGCCGCAGCGACGAGATCGTGGAAGACTTCTACGCCATATCCGTCGAACGCCGCATCACGCACCCAGGCGTGGCGGCCATCACGCAGGCGGCGCGCGGTGCGCTGTTCAGCGCGGGGGCAACCTAGCCCCTGAAGCTGCCGCAGGCGCGGCAGCCGGCGGCACCTCAAAGGCCAGCGTCACGAAGCGGCTGTCCCAGCTGTCAGGCTTTACGGTGGACAAGCGCAGGTCGATGGCGCGCACCACCCACTGGCCGGCTGGCAGAGCGGGCACCTTGACGCGGCCATCGGCGTCGCTGCGGCGCCAAATGCCCAACGCCAGGCTGTCACTGACCCATTCCACTGCCTGGCCCGGCAACGGCTGTCCGTCGCGGAGCACGCGGAAATTCAGGCTGCCGTCGTCCGACGGCTCGCGCACGATGTCCATGCCCAGCGGCGCGGGCTGCGCAGCGCCGCCGCCCCAGTCGATGCGCGCGTGTTTGGTGTAACGCTCTTTCCAGGGCAGACCACGCTGCTGGATGTCGGCCCAGGCGGCACGCAGCGCTGCATCGGCCTGCACTTCATGCAGGTAGATCGGCACCACGTCGGGCGCAATTTCAATGTCCAGCGGCACCAGTTGCACCCAGCAACTTCGTGCCTGCGCTGGCGCGCGCAACACCAGTGCACTGGCCACGTTGCGCAGCGGCTTCATCTGCTGAATCAGGGGCTGAGCCTGGCGCCCAGCCAGCCCACTGACGCTGGCATCGGCGGGCTGGAGGCTGCAGCCCTGGCGCGCCAGGTATTCAACGCTGATGCCCGATTCCTGCGCCGGGAAGCGCGTGCCGGTGCCCAACGCCAGCAGCGGTGCACCACCGCCTGCAGGCAAAACGCGAAACCAGGTGTCGTGGGCTTGGGCCGCAGCAGGCAGAAACAGTGCCCAAAGCGTCGCAGCCAGTAGCCCACCCGTTGGCAAGAAACGTAGAAAAGTCATGGCCGACGATACGCGCCGCAGTCGTTGCCAGATGCGGCGAAGGTCAACGCCCGCTTTGCTCCAGGGCCACCGCCGCGCCCGTCAGCGCCACCAGGGTGTCCGTGATCAGCGCGGTGGGAATGGCGCGCAGGTATTCCTGGAAGCGGCCCTTGGCTTCAAAGCGCTCACGAAAGCGCGATTCAAAGAACCGTTCACCCAGCCGCGGCACGATGCCGCCACCGATGTAAACCCCGCCGCGCGCGCCCAGCACCAGCGCCACGTTGCCCGCAAAGCTGCCCAGCAGGGCGCAGAAGGCATCGATCGTGCGGTCGCAGACGGCGTCCTGGCGGGCCAGGCCACGCCGGACAACCTCTTCAGCCGTCAAGGTATCCGCCGGCTGCCCCAGCACTGCCGCCACCGCGCGCTGCAACACCGGCAGGCCGATGCCCGACAGGACCCGCTCGGCCGAGACGTGGGCATGCTCGTGGCGCACGGCGGCCAGCAGCGCGATTTCAAAGTCATCGCCCGCCGACAGGCTGGCGTGGCCGCCTTCACCCGGCACCGGCACCCAGCCATGCGACGTGGGCACGATGCCGGCCACGCCCAGGCCCGTGCCGGGCCCGATGACGGCGCGCGCAGCGCTTGGCAATGACAGCGGCAGCGGCATCGCCGTGCGGTCGTTGGAGTCGACTGGGTCGATTGGCGCGGCCGCGCCAATCGGGCGCAACTGCGCCGCTTGCAGGCGCGGCAACGCCAGTGCCAACGCTTCAAAGTCGTTCAGCACGACCAGCGCATCCAGCGCCAACTGCTGCTGCGTGGCCTGACGTGAAAAGCGCCAGCCGCTGTTGGTCAGCGCCACCTGGTCTGCACCCACTGCCGTGGCCACCGCAAAGGCTGCGGCGCGGGGTGGCTGGTAGGCAGCGCCCAGTTGCAACGCGACGTTCGCCAGATAGGCCTGCGCGGCAGTCGCGGGGCCGCTGAAACGCGCCACGGCCAGGGTCGCCACGTGCGACACCCGGTCGGCGCCGTGGGCCAGCCAGCCAAAGCGGGCGTTGGTGCCACCGACATCCGCCACGAGCCAAGGACGGGCCAGCAGGTGCCCGCTCGCGGCGGTGATTTCCCGGACAGGACTTGTATCGTTCATCAATCGCCGCTGGCCTTCAGCCCCAAAGCAACCCTGCCCATCGTGACTTGCAAACCGTCAGCAGAAGCGCCCGTTGCTGCCCAGGCGGCATGCTGCAGAGCATGCTCGAAAGCTAGAACGGTAGCAAAACTACACGCACGGGACAAGAGCGCGTCACCCGACCACCGTCCACGATTGCAGGCGCAGCGTCAGTTTTCCCAAAGCCCTGTAGTGAAGCTACAGGGCCGTCGCAAGCCACCCCGACGTCGGACCCACTCAACAGCACGCGCACAATGTCATCCCGGCATCGTGGAGAGGACAGGCGCCGCCGACCCCTGCTGCGCCTTGCAGCTACCTCGCAGCACCATGCAGCACCCCTCACCATGACCCCTTTCGACAGCCCGCGCCTGCTGGCCGATATCGGCGGCACCTACGCCCGCTTCACGGTCGAAACGGCGCCCGCCGTTTTCCAGCACACCGCGTCCCTGCGCTGCGCGGACCACGCCGACTTTCACGCCGCCGTCAGCGCCTATCTGGCGGGCCTGCCTGCGGGCCAGGTGCCGCAGATTGAACACGCGGCCATCGCCATCGCCAACCCGGTGGAAGGCGACGAGGTGCGGATGAGCAACTACCACTGGCAGTTTTACATCGAACAGATGCGCCAGCGCCTGGCCCTGGAAACCCTGGTGGTGGTGAACGACTTCACCGCGCTGGCCATGTCGCTGCCGCGCCTGGTGCCCAACCAGCGCCGCCAGGTGGGCGGCGGGCTGGCGCGCGACCGCAGCGTGGTGGGCCTCTTGGGTTCGGGTTCGGGCTTGGGCGTGAGCGGCCTCATCCCTGCGGCCGACGGCTGGGTGGCGCTGGGCACTGAAGGCGGCCACACCAGTTTTTCGCCTCGGGATGAGCGCGAGATTGCCATCCTGCGCCACGGCCTGACCGAGTTTGCGCACCTGTCGCACGAACGGCTGTTGTCAGGCCCCGGCATCGAGCTCATCCACCGCGCGCTGCGCGCCCGCGCCGGCCTGGCCAGCACCGCGCTGTCGGCACCCGAAATCACCCGCCGTGCGCTCGATGGCAGCGACGCCGTGTGCGCGGAAACGCTGGACGCCTTCTGCGCCATGCTGGGCACCGCCGCCGCCAACCTGGCCGTGACCTTGGGCGCCATGGGCGGCATCTACATCGGCGGCGGCATCGTGCCGCGCCTGGGCATGTACTTTGACCGTTCGCCTTTCCGCAGCCGCTTTGAAGACAAGGGCCGCTTCAGCGACTACGTCAAGGCCATCCCCACCTACGTCATCACCGCCGAACACGCCACCTTCACTGGCGCGTCGGCCATCCTGGCGGCCCAGCTGCGAACCCTGCACGCCGACCATGGCTCGGCCATCCTGAGCCAGATCAAACGGTCCATCGACAGCCTGTCGCCGGCTGAACGGCGCGTGGCCGACCACGTGCTGGCGCATCCGCGGTCCACACTGGGCGACCCGATTGCAGACATTGCCCGCGCAGCGCAGGTGAGCCAGCCGACGGTGATCCGCTTTTGCCGCACGCTGGGATGCGTTGGCTTGAGTGACTTCAAGCTGCGCCTGGCATCCGGCCTGTCGGCCACCGTGCCGCTGACACACACGCAAGTCACTGGCGAAGACAGCATGCTGGAGCTGGGCGTGAAGGTGCTCTCCAACACCGCCAGCGCCATCCTGCAGGTGCGCGACCAGCTCAACCGCGACACGCTGGTGCGTGCCATCGACCTGCTGGCCGGCGCCGAGCGCATCGAGTTCTACGCCGTCGGCCACTACGGCGTGGTGGCCGACGACGCGCAGTTCAAGTTCCTGCGCTTCGGCGTGCCCTGCAGCAGCGTCACCGAAGCGCGGCTTCAGGTGCTGTCGGCAAATGTGCTCAAGGCCACCGACGTGGTCGTCATCATCAGCAGCAGCGGCCGCATCGACGATCTGCTGGCGGTGGCCGACACCGCACGCCAACGCGGCGCCGCCGTGCTGGCCATCACCGCCAGCCAGAGCCCGCTTGCGCGCAAGGCCGACGTGGTGCTGATCGTGGACCACGTCGAAGACGTGGCCACCCACGTGCCGATGGTCAGCCGCATCCTGCACCTGCTGGTGATCGACATCCTGGCCGTCGGCGTGGCCATGCGGCAGGGTGGCAGCGTGGCCGTGTTGCCGCCGGTGACGGCGGCAGGGTTGGATGAAGACAACCCCGCACCGCCAGCGCCAGCGCCGGCTGCAGCCAAGGCGCTGGGGCCTGGAATCAGTGCGGCAGGGGCGCTGGCGCGGTTGACCTCGCACAGCCGGTAGCGGCTCGCTGCTAGCCCCCTAAGTGAGTGACGTGGATGGCGACCAGCGGGCTTGCCGCACCCGTCCCCCGCACCTAGACTTTCTCGCTCTACATGGCGCCGTCATGGCGCTCAGGGGAAGGCAGTTGAAAACCCACCCATCCGCAGGACTTCGCAGCGCTGCCGCCTGCGTGCTGGTTGCAACGCTGCTGGGCGCCTGCGGCGGCGGCAGCAGCGACGGCCCCGGGCTGGACCTGCGCTTCAAAGCCAGGGCCCAGGCGCGTGAGAACAGCCCCGCGCCGGGCACACCGGCGCAAGAACTGAGCACCGCCGCGCGTGCCGAGGTGCAGCGCCGCAGCCGCGAATGGGCCACCGGCAGCCTGCTGGGCACGCCAGCCACCAGCAATGGCCTGACCGTGCCGCCGCTGTACTTCGGCCTTGCCTTCACGCTGGAAGCAGCAGCCCGGGGCGACACCTTGCTGTCGCTGCGCAGCGCCCTGCCCGCCACGTCCAGCGCGGCCGTCAGCGCCGCCCTGCAGCAGGGCCTGCAGCGCACCTTGCGCGCGGGCGAAGACACCATCCTGGCCACTTCCTTCCTCGACAGCGTGACAGCCGCCGATCGGCCCGGCACCTTCGGGCCACTCACGCTGCTGCCGCTGACGGCGGCGCAGTTGCAGCGGGAACCCAATCTGCGGGCTGCTGTCAGCGACCAGGTCTCCGCCGCCATTGCCTGGCCTCAGGTGGCGGCCTACCGCGCAACCTGGGCGCTTCCTGCAGGGGGCCTGCTTGACGTGGCGGTGCTGCGCATTCAGGGGCCGACACGCAGCCTAGACGGCAGTGGCAGCGGCAGTGGCAGCGGCAGTGGCTGGAACGGCGCGGCGATGGCGCTGAGCGGGGGGCAGTGGCTCGTCAGGATCGAACCGACGGCTGCACTGGCCACCTGGGGTGCGACTGAGCTCAACGCATCACTGACCTCTGCCGCCGAAGCCCTGAACCAGCCGGGTGTGGCGGCGGAGGCGACCTGGAACCTGCCGGACATGGGCTTTTCCAGCACCACCGAATTGAACGACCGCCGCGGCATGGCGCTGGCGCAGGACAAGGTCAACGCCAACCTGCGCGGGCTGGACGGCGGCGGCAGCTACGCCGTGCCGTCGGGCGGGTCCGCCAGCATGGGCCTGCGGTCCACCGGCTTTGCCTACAACGGGTCGCAGGGCGTGGAGTTCATCTTCAGCCCGTTGAACATTTACGGGCCTGGCTCCTACGGCGTTGGCAGCGTGTCCACCAATGTCTACTTTGGATTGCCACTCTGCCCCACAGCCACCATCAACCTGCGCCCCTTCTTCCTGGCGCTGCTGCAACCCAGCGGCAACATCGCCCTGTTGGCGCGCCTGAGCAGCTTCAGCGGCACCGCTTGCACGAACACGCCCTACACGCCGGGCTTCATCTTCATCCCCCCCGGCTAGAATTCCGGCCTCGTCCCGAGGAGCGTTGCGACGGCCCACCAGGGCCAGCCAGGCTCGGGACACCCTGGGGCCCACTCAGGGCAGCAACGGCGCTCACTCCACCTTCGGAGTTGAGCCATGAATGCCCCCGCCGCCACCCCCACCGTTCAACCCATGCGCCTGTCCGGCCTGGAGCCCGTGCTGATCCAGCCCGGCACGCTCTTCGTCAACATCGGCGAGCGCACCAACGTCACCGGCAGCCGCGCCTTCGCCAAGATGATCCTGGAAGGCCGCTTTGAAGATGCGTTGACCGTCGCGCGCCAGCAGGTGGAAAACGGCGCCCAGGTCATCGACATCAACATGGACGAAGCGATGCTGGATTCGGCCGCAGCGATGGAGCGCTTCCTGAAGCTCATCGCCGGTGAACCCGAGATTGCGCGCGTGCCGATCATGATCGACAGCAGCAAGTGGAGCGTGATCGAAACGGGCCTCAAGTGCATCCAGGGCAAGGGCATCGTCAATTCGATTTCGATGAAAGAGGGCGAAGCCGAATTCAAGCGCCAGGCCAACCTGGTGCGCCGCTACGGCGCCGCCGCCGTGGTGATGGCCTTTGACGAAAAGGGCCAGGCCGACACCTATGAACGCAAGGTCGAGATCTGCGAGCGCGCCTACCGCGTGCTGGTGGATGAAGTGGGCTTCGCGGCCGAAGACATCATCTTCGACCCCAACATCTTTGCCATTGCCACCGGCATTGAAGAACACAACAACTACGCCGTCGATTTCATCAATGCCACGCGCTGGATCAAGGCCAATCTGCCGGGCGCCAAGGTCAGCGGCGGCGTGTCCAACGTGTCCTTCAGCTTCCGCGGCAACGACGCCGTGCGCGAAGCGATCCACACCGTGTTCCTGTTCCACGCCATCAAAGCCGGGCTGGACATGGGCATCGTCAACGCTGGCATGGTGGGCGTGTACGACGACCTGGAGCCCGTGCTGCGCGAACGCGTGGAAGACGTGGTGCTGAACAGGACGCCGTCCTACGCGGCCGGCGAGCCGCTGCTCACCGCTGGCGAACGGCTGGTGGAAGTGGCCGAAAGCGCCAAGGGCCTCTCAAAAGACGACACCGCCAAACTGGCCTGGCGCAACAACGACGTCAACACGCGGCTGAGCCACGCGCTGGTGCACGGCATCACCGAATT
>JANMKK010000254.1:0-9481 GCA_031372005.1 Rubrivivax sp. | reverse complement strand
GTGGGGCCGCCGAAGGCGCAGGGGTACGGTGTAAAAGCCCGGTGTGAAAACCGCCTCGAACGCTCAGGCAAAAGGACTGGCTTTTTCACCTCACTGGAGAGAGGCGGCAAGTGCCCTGGCACCCAACGCCCACCGAAGGGGCAAGGCCTGCGGGTCCGTGGCCAACACGGATGCGGCAGCGCTGAATCTCTCAGGTAAAGCGGACAGCGAGGGCCCGGAACACCGATCGATTCGGTGTTCGCGTTGACGCCCTTGCCGAGGTGACACTCATGTCCACTGCATCCGATTCCGCCCTGCTCCAGACCCCTCTGCACGACTTGCACGTCCGCCTGGGCGCGCGCTTGGTGCCTTTCGCCGGCTACGCCATGCCGGTGCAGTACAGCAGCGGACTGATGGCCGAGCACAAGCAGTGCCGCGAGTCGGCCGCGCTCTTTGATGTGTCGCATATGGGCCAGTTGCGGCTGGTGGGTGCAGACGCAGCCAGGGCCCTGGAAAGCCTGGTGCCGGTGGACGTGCTGGGCCTGGGTGGGGGCAAGCAGCGGTATGCGTTTTTCACCAACAGCAGCGGCGGTCTGCTCGACGACCTGATGATCGTCAAGCCCGAGCCTGGTGACCGTGACCAGGGCTTCGGCGACCTCTTCCTGGTCGTCAACGCCGGCTGCAAGGCCGTCGACATCCAGCACCTGCAAACCCACATCGGCCACCGCTGCCAAGTGGTGCCCATGCCCGAGCGCGCACTGCTGGCGCTGCAAGGGCCGAAGGCCGTTGATGCGCTGGCGCGGCTGAACCCGGCTGTCGCCGCAATGACTTTCATGACGGGTGGCGTCTTCATCCTCAACGGCGAATTTGGGAAGGTCGGTTGTTTCGTCACCCGTTCTGGTTACACCGGCGAAGACGGCTTCGAGATCTCGGTGCCCGCCGAAGCCGCCGTCGCGCTGGCGCAAGCGCTGCTGGCACAACCCGAAGTCAAGCCCGCCGGCCTGGGCGCACGCGACACGCTGCGCCTGGAAGCGGGCTTGTGCCTCTACGGCCACGATATCAACGAAACGACGAGCCCGGTCGAAGCGGGCCTGACCTGGGCGATCCAGAAAGTGCGGCGCCCCGGTGGTGCACGCGCTGGCGGCTACCCGGGCGCAGCCGTCATCGAAAAGCATCTGAGTGCCGGCCCGCCGAGCAGACGCGTCGGCCTCGTCGGCCTGGAGCGGGTGCCGGTGCGCGAAGGCACGGTGCTCTTCGACGCCCACAACCACAAGCTCGGCACCATCACCAGCGGCACGCTGGCGCCCACCGTCAACCAGTGCGTGGCGATGGCGTACCTGCCCATCAACCACAGCCAGCCGCAGCACGAGGTGTATGCCGAAGTGCGCGGCAAGCGCGTGCCGATGCGCGTGGTGCCCATGCCCTTTCACCCGCACCGCTACAAGCGGTGACGACACAGCCATTCACCCCCACACCAGGAGCCCGCCGATGACGACCATGTACACCCCCGATCACGAGTGGATCAACATCGAAGACCACGAAGCCGCCGTTGTCGGCATCACCCACCACGCGCAGGACGCGCTGGGCGATGTGGTCTTTGTTGACCTGCCCGAAGTCGGCCGCACCTACAACAAGGGCGAGATCGCCGGCGTGGTGGAGTCGGTGAAGGCCGCCGCCGACCTCTTCATGCCCGTCACTGGCGAGGTGGTGGAAGTGAACGAAACGCTGCGCGCCGACCCCGCGCTGGCCAACACCGACCCGCTGGGCCACGGCTGGTTCTTCAAGGTCCACATCACCAAGATGGAAGAGTTCGACCAGCTCATGGATCCGCCCGCCTACGACAAGCTGCTCAAGTCACTCTGAACCCGGAAATCGCCCCATGTTGATGTCTGCCTTGAAGCCGCTTGGTGAGCTTGAAAACGCCACCGAATTTGCCGCCCGCCACATCGGGCCTTACCTCGATGATGAGCGGCATATGCTGGGCGTCATTGGCGCTGGTCTTCCCAACTTCAGCCGACGTGCACTGATCGACACCATCGCGCCGCGCAGCATCGCGCGCGCCAAGCCGATGAACCTGCCGGCACCCCTGTCTGAAGCGCAGGCCCTCGCCGAAATGAAGGCCCTGGCGTCGAAGAACGTGGTGCTGAAAAGCTTCATCGGCCAGGGCTACCACGGCACGCACACGCCAGGCGTCATCCTGCGCAACATCCTGGAGAACCCGGCCTGGTACACGGCGTACACGCCGTACCAGGCCGAGATCAGCCAGGGCCGCATGGAAGCGCTCATCAACTTCCAGACCATGGTGTGCGACCTGACGGGCATGGCGATCGCCAACGCGTCGATGCTGGACGAAGCCACCGCCGCCGCCGAAGCCATGACGCTGGCCAGGCGCAGCGTCAAGAGCAAGAGCAGCACCTTTGTCGTCGCCGGTGACTGCCACCCGCAGACTATCGAAGTCATCCAGACCCGCGCCGCGCCACTGGGGCTGAAAGTGGTGCTGGCCAATTCCGCCAAGGACTGGGACGACTTGATCGCCGCTGGCGACTACTTTGCCGTGCTGGTGCAGATGCCCACCACCAGCGGCAGCATCCACGACGTGCGCGCCGACGCCGCGCGCATCCACGCCCACCAGGCCGCCTTCATCGTGGCGGCCGACCTGCTGGCGCTGACGCTCATCACACCGCCCGGTGAACTGGGCGCCGACATTGCGCTCGGCACCACGCAGCGCTTTGGTGTGCCGATGGCCGCTGGCGGCCCGCACGCGGCCTACCTGGCCTGCCGCGACGAGTACAAGCGCAGCCTGCCCGGCCGCCTGGTGGGCGTCAGCGTCGATGCCCACGGCGCACCCGCCTACCGGCTGGCGCTGCAGACGCGTGAACAGCACATCCGACGCGAGAAGGCCACCAGCAACATCTGCACGGCACAGGTGCTGTTGGCCGTGATCGCCAGCATGTACGCGGTCTATCACGGGCCGGCCGGCCTGAAGCGCATCGCCCAGCGGGTGGCCAGCTACACGGCCGTTCTGGCGCAAGGCCTGCGCGACATGGGCGTGGCGCTGCGCAGCATGTCGGCCTTCGATGCGTTGTGCATCGACACCGGCGCCGACACGGCCGCCATAGCGGCACGCGCTGTCGCCGCCGGCATGAACCTGCGCCGCTTCCCCGACTGGGGCGACACGATGATCGGCATCGCACTGGATGAAACCACCACGCGCGACGACATCCACGCGCTTTGGGCGTTGTTCGTAAAGCCTGGGCAGACGCCACCCGACATGGCGGTCTTCGAGAAAGGCATCGAGCCGATGATCCCCGAAGGCCTGCGCCGCACCAGCACCTTCCTGACGCACCCGGTATTCAACAGCCACCACAGCGAAACGGAGATGCTGCGCTACATCCGCAGCTTGAGCGACAAGGACCTGGCGCTGGACCGCAGCATGATCCCGCTGGGCAGTTGCACGATGAAGCTCAATGCCACCAGCGAGATGATCCCCATCACCTGGCCCGAGTTTGCGCACATGCACCCCTTCGCGCCGCAAGATCAATTGGCGGGTTACTGGGCCATGAACGAACAGCTTTGCGCCTGGCTGGCGCAGGCCACGGGTTATGCCGGTGTGAGCCTGCAACCCAATGCGGGCAGCCAGGGTGAATACGCCGGGCTGCTGGTGATCAAGGCCTTCCACGAAAGCCGCGGAGAAGGCCGACGCAACATCTGCCTGATCCCGGAAAGCGCGCACGGCACCAACCCGGCCAGCGCGCAGATGGTGGGCATGACGGTGGTCGTGACGAAGTGCGACGCGATGGGCAACATCGACATGGACGACCTCAAGGCCCAGTGCGAGAAGCACAGTGCAGCGTTGGCCGCCGTGATGATCACCTACCCCAGCACGCACGGTGTCTTTGAAGTGCGCGTGAAGGAACTCTGCGCGCTGGTGCACCAGCACGGCGGGCGTGTGTATGTCGATGGCGCCAACATGAATGCGCTGGTCGGCGTGGCGGCACCCGGTGAATTTGGCGGTGACGTGAGCCATCTGAATCTGCACAAGACCTTCTGCATCCCGCACGGTGGCGGCGGCCCCGGCGTGGGGCCGGTGGCCGTGGTGGCGGACCTGGTGCCCTTCCTGCCCTCGCACCGTACCGCAGGCATCGGCAACGAACACAGTGTCGGCGCGGTGAGTGCCGCGCCGCTGGGCAACGCCGGCGTGCTGCCCATCAGCTGGATGTACTGCCGCATGATGGGCGCCGACGGCCTGCGCGACGCCACCGAAGTGGCCATCCTCAGCGCCAACTACATCGCCGCTCGCCTGGCCGACCACTACCCCGTGCTCTACAGCGGCGGCCATGCACAGCTCAAGGGTGGCGGCGTGGCGCACGAATGCATCCTGGACGTGCGGCCCTTGAAGGACAGCAGCGGCATCGGCGCCGAAGACGTGGCCAAGCGCCTCATCGACTACGGCTTTCATGCGCCCACGCTCAGCTTCCCGGTTGCCGGCACGCTGATGGTGGAGCCTACCGAAAGCGAACCGCTGGCCGAGCTGGACCGCTTCTGCGACGCCATGATCGCCATCCGGCACGAGATCGCGCAGGTTGAAAGTGGCGCCTGGCCGAAGGACAACAACCCGCTGAAAAACGCACCGCACACGGCGGCGGCGTTGCTGAAGGCCGACTGGCCGCATGCTTATTCGCGTGAAGCGGCGGCCTTCCCGGTGACGGGCTTGCGCCGGCAGAAGTATTGGTCGCCCGTGGGTCGGGTGGACAACGTCTATGGCGACCGCAACCTGTTCTGCAGTTGCGTGCCGCTCAGTGAATTCAGCGACCAAGACGACTGACCCTCATGGCCGTCTCCGTCTTCGACCTCTTCAAGATCGGCATCGGCCCCAGCAGCAGCCACACCGTGGGCCCCATGCGCGCGGCGCGGCTCTTTGTGCGGCACCTGCAGCACGACGGCCTTCTTGCCAACACGGCGCGCGTGCAGAGTCATCTCTACGGTTCACTCGGCGCCACCGGCAAGGGCCACGGCAGCGACAAGGCGGTGTTGCTGGGCCTGTGCGGGCACGAGCCCGACACGGTGGATGTCGATGCCGTGCCCGCGCTGTTGGCGGCCATGCGCACGCTGGGCCGCCTCCAATTGCTGGGCACGCACGAGATCGGCTTCAACGAGAAGGACGACCTGAAGTTCTACCGCCGCGAAACATTGCCTTTCCACGCCAACGGCATGCGCTTCATCGCCTTCGACGCCGCTGGCGCAGAGCTGTGCAACAAGACCTATTACTCAGTCGGCGGTGGCTTTGTCGTCAGCGAAGAAGTGGCCGCAGATGGCGCCAGGCAAAAGGTCATCGCACCCGACACCACGGTACTGCCGCACCCCTTCCACAGTGGCGATGAGTTGCTGCTGCGAACTCGGGAAGTCAGCGGCAGTTCAGCACACGGCACAGCCGCAGGCAGCATTGCGGAGGTGATGCGCCGCAACGAAAGGCACTGGCGCAGCGACGCCGAGATCGACGCCGGCCTGCTCAACATCTGGCGCGTGATGCAGGACTGCGTCAAACGCGGCTGCGCCGCCGACGGCATCCTGCCCGGCGGCTTCAAGGTCAAGCGCCGCGCGGCGCCGCTGTACCGCGCGCTCATCGCCAACCCGGAAGCCGCCCTGCGCGACCCGCTGCAGGTGATGGACTGGGTCAACCTCTCCGCCCTGGCCGTGAACGAAGAAAACGCCGCCGGCGGGCGCGTGGTGACGGCACCCACCAACGGCGCAGCCGGCATCGTGCCCGCCGTGCTGCACTACTACACGCGCTTCGTGCACCACTCCAACGACAAGGGCGTGGTCGACTTTCTGTTGACTGCCGCCGCCATTGGCCTGCTCTACAAGGAAAACGCCAGCATCAGCGGCGCCGAAGTGGGCTGCCAGGGCGAAGTAGGCGTGGCCTGCAGCATGGCCGCTGGCGCGTTGTGCGCGGTGATGGGCGGCACGCCCGAACAAGTGGAAAACGCCGCCGAGATCGGCATGGAACACCACCTGGGCCTGACCTGCGACCCGGTCGGCGGGCTGGTGCAGATCCCCTGCATCGAACGCAACGCCATCGCGTCCGTCAAGGCCATCAACGCCGCGCGCATGGCGCTGCGCGGCGACGGCACGCACTTTGTCAGCCTCGACCAGGTCATCAAGACAATGCGCGAAACCGGCGCCGACATGATGACGAAGTACAAGGAAACGGCGCGCGGTGGGCTGGCGGTGAACATCGTCGAGTGTTGATCCGGCGCTGCAAGCCTCTGGGCTCAAGCGCGCCGCGCAGCGGCCGATAACGCAGAGGTGCCGGCACCCGACCGGCCCCGACCGCTTGTCCCCTGCCGCCCATGTCCGACCTGCCCCCCTCCAAGCGCACGCGCTTGAAATTTGCCGCCATCGGCGCCATTGGCGCGGCCATGGTGCTGCTGCCGCTGACGCAGGTGCTGCGCTACCAGACTGCGGACCTGGAAGCCCTGGTCGCCGAGCGCTCGGTACTGGACCCGTTGGCCCAGGCGTTGGCCGTGCAGCGTGGCCTGCTGGGCCACCGCGACGTGGCCGAGCGTGTGCTGCGCGGCCGGCTTCAACTGGAAGCCGAGCGCCGCTTGCGCAAAGCCGAGGTGGACGATGCCTTGTGGGCCTTGCAGGGCACGCTGTCGGCCGGTTACTGGGTCAAGGCGCTGCACGAGTCGGATGCACTGACGCAGGACTGGCGCCAGTTGGCCAGCCGCGTTGCACTGCGGCAGGTGCAGGTGGCGGACAGCCTGGCGAGTCACCAGTTGCTGCTGGAGCAGGCCGTGCAGGTGATGGACCTGGTCAGCGCGGATGCGCCAGCCAGCGCACAAAACCAACTGCTTCGACTGGCGATGGGCGGCCCAGCTCAGACCCGGTCGCAGACCCGGTCGCTGAACCAGGCACAGACCCAGGCACAAGCAGCGCACCTGCTTGATTCGGCCCGCCTGGCCGCGCTGGAAAGCGCGCTTCAGGCCCGCATCTCGGCACTGGACGAGCGCAGCGCAGCGCTGCACGAACAACAAGGCATGTTGACCCTGGCGGGCTTGACCATGGCCTCTCTCGCGCTGGCAGCGGCGTTGTGGGCGTTGCGCTCGACCCTACGCGGTGGCCCGCCAGGCACGCCGCCGCCGACCGATGACGCGGACCGCGTGCGGCGCAGCCGCGGCCGCCGCAGCGCCGACAGCGTGCACGCGGTGACATCGCCCGCGCCGCAGACCGCATTGCACCAAGTCCTGCAGCGGCTGCACGAAACCGGCACGAAGACGGCGGCCGCAGCGCCGGTCTCGCGGCCACCGCGGGCCTGAGCCCGGCTGATCAGTTCCGGTCCGCCGGCATCGGAAGCGGACCCGCCGCACTGCCCGCCACGACCAGGGCAGCCCCATCTTCAGCCGGCACCCCCTTGCGCTTCTTGCCGCGCGCCAGGTAGCTGTACAGCACCGGCACCACCACCAGCGTGAGCAGCGTGCTGGTGATGATGCCGCCGATGATGGCGCGGCCCATGGGTGCCTGGATCTCGCCGCCTTCGTTGAAGGCCAGCGCCAGCGGCAGCATGCCGAAGACCATGGCCATCGTCGTCATGATGATCGGCCGCATGCGGATCAAACCGGCCTGCAGCAGCGCGTCGGCCATGCTGGCACCGGCCTTGCGCGCGTGGTTGGCAAAGTCCACCAGCAGGATGGCGTTCTTCGTCACCAGGCCCATCAGCATGACGAGGCCGATCATGCTGAAGATGTTGAGCGTGCTGCGCCAGCACAGCAGCGCCAGCATCACACCGATCAGCGCCAGCGGCAGGCTCGCCATGATCGCAACCGGCTGCAGGAAGCTGCCGAACTGGCTGGCCAGCACGATGTAGATGAAGATCACCGCCAGCGCCATGGCGGCCAGCAAGCCGTTGAAGGCTTCGGCCTGCTGCTGCATCTGGCCGCCGACGTCGAAGCTGTACCCGGGTGGCAGGATGGTTTCCTTGATGAGCTTCTGCACATCGTCGCCCACCTCACCGGGGCTGCGACCCTGCACGCCGGCAAACACGGCCTCGCGGCGCTGCAGGTTCTGGCGCCGGATGATCTCGGGGTTGAACACGGTCTCGATGGTGGCCACGTTGTCCAGGCTGATCGGTGTGCCGTCCTTCGCAAAGGCCACCGGCAGGCCGCGCAGCTGTTCAATGCGCTGTCGTTCCGATTCATTCAAGCGCAGCACCACATCCACCTGGTCGCCGTCAGGCGTGGTCCAGGTGGTGGCGGTTTCGCCGCTGACGTAAGCCCGCAGGCTGCTGGCCAGTTGCGGCGCGGTCAGGCCCAGTTCACGCACGGCACCGGGCTTCAAGCGCACCGCGTAGGCGGGCAGGCCAGGCTTGACGCTGGACTCGACATCCACCGCGCCGGGAATCTTCTTCACCCGCTCTGCAAATGCATCCGCCACCTTGGCCAGGCCTTCGGCGTCGTTGCCCAGGATGGCGACGTAGATGGGCCGGTTGAAGCCCACGCTGGCGTCGGTGCCGGGCACCTTGGCGATCATCGTGCGCATGGCTTCTTCAACCTGCTTCTGGCTGCGGTTGCGGTCTCGCCTGGGCTTCAGCGAGATGTTGAGCCAGGCCTGGTTGCGTTGCCCCGCGCCGCCGATCCACGTGGCGACGTTCTCTATTTCCGGCAGCGTGCCGATGATCTCTTCAACCTGCCGCACCTTGGCATCGGTGCGCTCCAGGCTGCTGCCGACCGGCATGCGCAAGGCCAGCTGCGTGAAGCCTTGGTCGGTCTCGGGCACGAATTCGCTGCCCACCAGGGGCGCCAGGCCGAGCGCGATGACGAAGCTCAGCACGCCCCCACCCACGACCACACCGCGCGGCGTGATCGTCGCACTGCGAAAGCGCCGCGGGCTGGCCTTGTCGCGCTTCGTGTCGGCCGCAAAGCCGTGGCCGTAAGCGGGCAGCCAGACGCGCCAGCGGCGCTCGGAAAAGATCCAGCGGATGGCGCGTTCGTACGCGCCGTGCAGCACGTCCATGGCGCGATCTGTCGCGCGAATGGCGTGGCCGACGCCCCACACCTTCTTGAGATAAGCACTGGGCGGATCAGCCCACACCGCACTGAGCATCGGGTCGAGCGTGAAGCTCACGAACAGGCTCACCAGCACCGCCACGACCACCGTGATGCCGAAGGGGTAGAAGAACTTGCCGATGATGCCGCCCATGAAAGCGACCGGCACAAACACGGCGCAGATGGCAAAGGTGGTGGCCATCACGGCCAGGCCGATTTCGTCGGTGCCTTCGCGCGCGGCCGTGAAATGGTCCTTGCCCATGGCGACGTGGCGCACGATGTTTTCGCGCACGACGATGGCGTCGTCGATGAGCAGGCCGATGCACAGGCTCAGCGCCATCATCGTCATGAAGTTCAGCGTGAAGCCGAATGCATACACCGCAATGAAGCTGCTGATGACGGCGATGGGCAGCGTGAGGGCCGTGATGATGGTGCTGCGCCAGCTGTGCAGGAACAGG
>JANMKK010000232.1:0-7885 GCA_031372005.1 Rubrivivax sp. | reverse complement strand
CGACACGGCTGGACCGCTACGCGCACGCCGCCACGGCTTGCGTGCCGGTGCGGCCTTTGTCGATGCCATCGCCGTCAACAGCGCCAGCGCTGCCTGGCGCACCGCGTTCCTGCAGCAGTGGCCGGCGGGCAGCGACGCCTTCGATTCGTACTGGCAGCGCATGGCCGAAGGCCCCGCGTTCGACCCGGCACAGGCGCTGGTCACGTCACCCGACGCCGACTGAACGCCCACTGCTGAACGCGCGCTCCGCACCGTGGCGGCCGCTGCGGCACATGGGGCAGCCTGGGTTGGTGGCGCGACGGCGGCGGGGGGTGTCGCCGAGTTCGAATGCGGAAGACAAAGCCGAAGACAACGCCGAAGACAAAGCCGAAGACAAAGCCGAGGACAATCGCCACCGCCATCCGCTTCCTGCACCGCCGCAGCACCGACCCCGTGACCACGCCAGAGACCCCCCCGATCCCATCCATCGCAGACCTGCCTGCGGTGCCTGCCGTGCCCGTGGTGCCAGAAGCCGTGCTGCCGCCGTTGCTGCCCGGCGAAGACGCTGCGGCGGATGAATCGACCGCAGCGCCTGCTGGGGCAACGACTGAACCAGCGGTTGAAGCAGCCGTTGAAGCGCCCGCCGGAGCAGCGGTTGAAGTGCCCGCTGAAGTGCCCGCCGGAGCGCCCGCTGAAGCAGCCCTTGAAGCCACCCCTGCCGATTCCGCAGCTGCCGATGCACCCCCCGTTCCCGCCACGCCCGCCACGCCTGCACCGCCCGACCTGTCGCCCGCTGCCTGCGCTGCGCTGCTGGCCCAGCACTTCCCGGCGCTGTTTGCGGCCGGGCGCATGCTGCCCATCAAGCTGCGCATCCAGGCCGACATCCAGCAGCGCGCGCCGGGCCTGTTCAACAAGAAGTCGCTGTCGATCTTTCTGCACCGCCACACCACCAGCACCGGCTACATCAAGGCGCTGGTGAATTCGCCGCACCGCTTTGACCTGGACGGCCAGCCGGCCGGCGACATTGCGCAGGAACACCGGGACGCGGGCGTGCTGGAACTTGAACGCCGCCTGGCCATCGTGCAAGCGCGACGCCAGGCGGAGCGCGACGCGCAGCGCGAGAAACATCGGCAGGCGCTGCCGGTGGCGGTGGCGGTTGCGGTGGCGGTGGATGAGGCTGGAACTGCGGCTTCAGCCGGCACCACGCCAACGGCGCCAGGGCAGGCCGACCGTCCGGCACGCCCGCCGCGGCCGCCGCACGCGGATCGGCCACCACGGGCTGATCGGCCGCCCCGCGCCGATCGCCCCCCGCGTGCGGATCGGCCACCGCGTGCCGATCGTCCACCGCAACCGGACCGCCCCCCACGCGACCCCCACGCTGCGCGCCCACCGCGGACCGACCCGCGCCCACCCAGGCCGGCGCCGACTGACCGTCAGTTTGATGGTCAGTTTGAACGTCCCGCTGAAAACGCTGCCGCGCGCGTCGGCCCCGCCGCCCCAGCCGTCCCCACGCCACCGGCCGCCCCGCTCAGCCCCGAGCAGATCGCCGACAACGAAGCCCGCCGCAACCGCGCTGCGCTGCTGCGCACCTTTGAAGGCTCCACGCTCAAGCGCGCCAACTTTTGCGCCTTGAAGGGCATGACGGACGCGGCACTGGAAGCGCAGCTGCTGCAGGCGCGGGAAGAGCGCAAGTCATTCCCCCAACTGCATCCCCAGCCGAAGCCTCAGTCGCAGCATCAGTCGCAGCCGCAGTCTCAGCGTACGCAGGGTGACCGCCCGCAGCAGGACCGCCCACGCGATGACCGCCCACGCCTTGAAGACCGGGGCTCGCGGCGAGGCCCAGCGGGCGGGCGGCCGCCGCGCTGAAGCGGTTTCCCGCACCCGCACCCGCCCACGCCGTCATCGTGGCCGGCGTTTGCGGTGCGCTGCATGTCGGCAAGCTCGCCCCCGCCATCGCCACGCTGCAGCAGGCGCTGCACATCAGCCTGCTGGAGGCGGGTTTCCTGCTGTCGCTGGTGCAGTTGGCCGGCATGAGCCTGGGCTTGTCGCTGGGCGCGGCGGCTGACGCGCTGGGCGCGCGGCGCAGCATGCTCACAGGCCTGTGCACGCTGGCGCTGGCCAGCGGCCTCGGGGGGTTCGCCCACAGTCCGCTGCCGCTGATGCTGCTGCGCGTGGCCGAAGGTTTCGGCTTGATGCTGGTGGTGCTGCCCGCGCCCGGGCTGTTGCGGGCGCTGGTGCCACCGGCGCGCTTGAGCGCGATGCTGGGCCTGTGGGGCAGCTACATGCCGCTGGGCACGGCACTGGCCCTGCTGCTGGGGCCGCTGTGCCTGCAGTTGCTGGGGTGGCGCGCCTGGTGGTGGCTGCTGGGCGGCTTGTCGCTGCTGATGGCGGTGGTGCTGGCGCGGGTGGTGCCGGCGGCATCGGCTGCGCCGCGGGGGGTGGGTGCAGCGGGTGCAGCGGCAAGCTGGAAAGCCAGCCTGCGCCTGACGCTGGCCGCGCCCGGCCCCTGGCTGGTGGCCGTGATCTTTGCGCTCTACTCAAGCCAGTGGTTGGCGGTGATCGGCTTCCTGCCGACCATCGTCGCGCAGGCCGGGCTGGCGGGCGTGTTCAGCGGCATGTTCAGTGGTGTACTGACGGCGTTGGCGGCGGCGGCCAACATCGGCGGCAACGTCGCGTCGGGCCGGCTGCTGCAGCGTGGTGTGCCGCCGCAGCGGCTCTTGGTGCTGGGTTTTGCCACCATGGCGGGCGCTGCGGTGCTGGCCTTCGCCCACACCGGCGCGCCGGCTGGTCTGCGCTTTGCCGCCGTGCTGCTGTTCTCGGGTGTCGGCGGCTTGATCCCCGGCACGCTCTTCACCCTGGCCGTGCGCGTGGCGCCGGCTGAACGGGCGCTGGCCAGCACCGTGGGCTGGGTGCAGCAGTGGTCTTCATTGGGCCAGTTCGCCGGGCCGCCTGCGGTGGCCTGGCTGGCCGGCCAGGCGGGCGGCTGGCAGTGGACGTGGGTGGCGACCGGCGCTTCGTCAGCGCTTGGGATGCTGCTGACGGCGGTGTTGATCAAGCGTCTCTCGCTGCCCGTTCAAGGCACGGCGCCGCCCTGAAGCCAGGGCAGCGGGTCGCGCATGGCGGCTTCAAAGGCCTGCACGAAGCGGCCGACGTGCACGCCGTCCATCAGCGCGTGGTGCACGTCCACTTGCAGCGGCAACCAGCGCTGCGGGCCACCGGCCGGGTCGGCGTCGATGCGGCCGAAGGCAATCTTCGGCACCGAATCTGCCGCGCCGCTGTGGCCGGCAGACAGGGCGGCAGACGGGCCGGCAGACGGGCCGGCAGACGGGCCGGCAGCTTGGCGTGCATGCGCAAAGCTCGTGAAGTGCAGCCAGGGCAGGGTGGTGAAGTGCAGCAGCGCCATGTCGCCCAAGCGCGGCACGAATGCCGGCTCGGCAACACGGGCGGCGGCCAGCGCGACTGCGCCGTGGGCTGCGAAGCGGCTGTAGTCGCTGTCGTGGCGCAGGTAGGCAAAGCCAAAACTGTCGTCAGCGCGCAGCACGGTGGTGCTGGCATGCACGGCCGCCATCACGCGCACGCGGCCGTTCAGTCCGTTCAGTCCGTCCAGTCCGTCCATCAACCGGTAGCGAAACGGCGCCATGCGGTTGGCCAGTTGCAGCGCCAGGTAGTGGCAAGCCAGCGTGAGGGTGGCCGTGTGGCCACTGTTGTCGATCTGCGCCAGCGCGGGTTTCAGCGCTGCCACATCGACGCGGGTGCAGACGCTGAAGAAGGGCTGCGCGAAGCTGCGGAAGAAATCGAAAGTGGCGCGCCGCGGCCACTGGGTCAGGTCCAGGAAGTGCGCAGGTTTTTCGTCAAGGTTCTGATCTTCCGCCATGCCCCCATTCTTCACCAGACGCGACGTACAGTGCATGCGCCGTTGCCCGCTTCCATCCCCGTTCCCACCCACCAAACCCGCATGTTCATCACCATTGCCCCCGAAGTGCGCTTGTATGTCGATATCGAAGGTTGCGGCCTGGTGCCCGACGGCGCCACCCTGCGCGAAAAGCCCACGCTGATCCTGCTGCATGGCGGGCCGGGCTACGACCATTCAAGCTTCAAACCCGTCTTCAGCCAGCTGGCCGACATCGCGCAGGTGGTCTATGTGGACCACCGGGGCCACGGCCGCAGCAGCCGGCGCCCGCGCAACGAATGGCTGCTGGATACTTTTGCCGACGACGTGGTGCGCCTGTGTGATGCGCTCGGCATCGTCAAGCCCATCGTGCTGGGCCAGAGCTTCGGCGGCTTTGTCGCGCAACGCTACCTGGCCCGCCACCCTGCGCACCCGGGCAAGGTCATCCTGTCCAGCACCAGCCACCACATGGGGCTGAACCGGAAGCTGGCGATGTTTCACCAGTTGGGTGGGGAGCCCGCACGCGCTGCCGCCGAAGCCTTCTGGACCGCGCCTGGCGAAGCCACCTGGGCGCCCTATCAGCAGTTGTGCACGCCGCTGTACAACACGCAGCCACCCGCTGATGCCCACGCACGGGCACGCACGGTTTTCAACACCGACATCCTCTTTGCGTCCGCCAGCGGTGAACAGCGCAGCATGCAGCTGCTGCCTGGCCTGTCGCGTGTGCAGTGCCCCGTGCTCGTGATGGCGGGTGAGAAAGACCCCGTCACGCCGCTGGCCGACGCGCAGGAGATTGCGGCTGCCATCCCCGCGCCTTGGGGCCGCCTGGTCACCTTCGCCAATGCCGGCCATGGTGCCTGGCGCGACGAGCCTGCGGCAGCCATGGGCTTGATCCGCGACTTTGTCTCGGCCTGACAGGCCGGCATCTGCAGCGCCGGCCTAACAGGCCAGCATCTGCGACCGCGACCGGATCAACTCTCGTGCCCGATTCATCGCGTAGTGCATCGCTTCGTCGGGCGACGGCCAGCGGTACCCGCAGGCCAGGCTGTCGTCGCGAAAAGCTTCCGGGTGTTTGCCCAAGACGCCGCGCACGCGGTTGACGATGAGCGCGGCGATGTAGCCGCCGCCGCGCGGCGCTTCCACAGCGCCCACAAAAATACGGTAGTCGCCTTCATGGCTTTCGTCGAATCGCATGGTGGGGTCCTGGGGTGGGTCTTGTGGCGGGGTGGCGGTGTGGCGGTGTGGAGCAAGGCAGCGCTGCGATCATCAACCCGCTCTTGGGGGAATTCATCCCTCGGCAGGGGGAGCACCACCTTCTGGGGGGCAAGCCCGTGCGCCGCGCCTGCGCCTGCGTGTGATGATGGTTGCTCCACCGTTCTTGCCGGCCCATCATGAGCACTGACCCTCGGCTTGCCAACTTGTCAACGCCCCCTCCCGCCTACCTGCGCCAGCCCACGCTGCACGGCGACACGGTGGTTTTCGTCAGTGACGACGACCTCTGGCGCGTGTCCACCGCTGGCGGCACGGCGCAGCGCCTCACCGCCGGGCTGTCCGAGCCCGCCACGCCCAGCTTGTCACCTTGCGGCCGCTGGCTGGCCTACACCGGCCGCGACGAACAGCACCCTGAAGTCTGGCTGATGCCGGCAATAGGCGGCGCCCCGCGGCGCCTGACCTGGCTGGGCAGTGAACTGGCGGTGCGCGGTTTCACGCCCGAAGGCCGCATCGTCTTCTGCAGCAACCACGGCCAGCCTTTCTTCCGCAACTGGCACGCCTTCACGCTGGCCGTTGAAGGCGGCCAGCCCGAACGCGTGCCGCTGGGCCCCATCGACCACCTGGCTTTCAGCCCCGGAGGCCGCCGTGCCATCGGCCGCAACACGGGTGACCCCGCGCGCTGGAAGCACTACCGCGGTGGCCGCGTGGGGCAGTTGTGGATCGAAGACGCCAATGTCGGCTGCAGCGGCAAGTTCCTGCGGCTGGCTGCGCTGAAAGGCAACCCGAGCTGCCCGATGTGGGTCGGCGAGCGGCTGTATTTCATCAGCGATTCCGAAGGCATCGCCAACATCCAGTCCTGCCTGCCCGACGGCAGCGACCTGCGCACGCACACCCACCATGCCACCTATTTTGCGCGTCATGCCAGCAGCGACGGCGAGCGCATCGTCTATCAATGCGGCGCTGAACTGTGGCTCTTTGACCCCGCCCGGGACAGCACGCGCCGCATCGACATCGACGTGCCCAGCGCCCGCAGCCAGACGGCCCGCCGCTTCGTGCCCGCTGTGGACCAGGTGCAGGGCCTGCACCTGCATCCGCAGGGCCACAGCCTGGCGCTGGAGGCGCGCGGCCAGATTCACACCCTGGCGTTGTGGGAAGGCGCCGTGCAGCGCCATGGCCGCGTGCCGGCCCGGCGCCGGCTCGCGCAATGGCTGGCGGCCGATGAAACAGGCGGGGCCACGCTGGTGGCCACCAGCGACGCCTCAGGCGAAGAGCGCATCGAAGTGATCCACGGCGACACCACGCGTGAAATGCCGTGGGACATCGGCCGCATTACCGCGCTGCGCGCCGCGCCACAAGGCAGCCGCGTGGTGATGGCCAACCACCGCAACGAACTGTGGCTGGGCGACACCGCGACAGTGGCGCTGGCGCGCGTGGACCACAGCGCTTTCGGCCGCATCGAAGACCCGGTGTGGTCGCCTTGCGGCGGCTGGCTGGCCTACACCTTTGCCACCAGCATGCGCCACACGGCGATCAAGCTGGTGCAGGCAAGCGGCGTGACCGCTGCAACGCCCATGCTGGCGACCGAGCCCGCCTTCCGCGACTACGGCGCCGCCTTCGACCCCGAAGGCCGCTATCTCTACTTTCTGTCGCTGCGCACCTTTGACCCGGTGTACGACGCCGTGCAGTTCGAGCTGAGTTTTCCGCGCGCGGCGCGGCCGTACCTGATCGCCCTGCAAGCCGGCGGCCCGCCACCTTTCGAGCCCCGGCCCAAGGGCATGAAGGAGCAGGGCCGTGATGGACGAGAAGGCCGTGATGGCCGAGATGGCCGCGACAGCCTGGATCCCCATGACGGCCTTGACGCCCGTGACCCCGAACGCCGCCCCGCCCCGCCCCGGCCCCCGCTGCCCGCCATCGACCCCACCGGCCTGGCCCGTCGCGTGGCCGCCTTCCCGGTGCCCGAAGGCCGCTACGGGCAGGTTGCCGGCGCAGCGCGCGGCAAGGTGCTGTGGACCGTGCTGCCCATCGCCGGTGCTCACGGCCGCGGTGGTCACAAGGCATTGCCGGGGCGGCTGGAGATCTTCGACTTCGACACCGCAGAAGCCAAGACCCTGCTGCCGCAGGCCGACCGCTTCGTGCTGGCCGCCGACGGCCACACGCTGCTGGTGCAGAACGGCAAGGGTCTGCGCGTCATCGACGCCACGCGGCCGCCCGATGAAGCCCCCAAGCCGGTGGACGAAAAACCTTCGCGCAAGACGGGCCACATCGACCTGGCGCGCGTGCGCCTGGCGGTGGACCCGCCGATGGAATGGGCGCAGATCGTGGCCGAGGTGTGGCGCCTGCAGCGCGACCACTTCTGGACCGAAGACATCTCGGGCATCGACTGGTCCGCCATGCGCGACCGCTACACCCCGCTGCTGGCCCGCGTGGCCACGCGCGGCGAACTGTCTGACCTGATCTGGGAACTGCAAGGCGAACTCGGCACCTCGCATGCCTACGAGATGGGCGGCGACCACCGCAAGCCTCCCGCTGTCGCGCTGGGCCACTTGGCGGCTGAGCTGAAGCCCGTGCAGGACGGTTGGGAAATCATGCGCACCGTGCAGGGCGACGCCTGGGACGCCAGTGCCGACTCACCCCTCAATGCCGTCGGCGTGGCGGCCCAGCCCGGCGAGCGCATCGTCGCTGTCGGCGGCCAGCCGGTGGACGCAGACACGCCGCCGCAGGCGCTGCTGGTGCACCACGCGGGCGCCAAGGTGGCGCTGACGCTGGCCAGTCCGCAAGGCACGCGGCGCGACGTGCTGATCACGG
>JANMKK010000218.1:0-18084 GCA_031372005.1 Rubrivivax sp. | reverse complement strand
GCAGCGACGAAGAGCGACACCACGGTGGAACCCACCGCCACCATCGCGCTGTTGCAGAGGTAGCGCAGCAGCGGCTGGTCGGTGAAGGCCTGCACGTAGTTGTGCAGCGTGGGGTTGTGCGGCCAATACGTGATCGGCTTGGCGACCAGTTCGGACTCAAGCTTCAGCGACGTGAGCAGGATCCAGAGCGCCGGAAAAAAGCCGTTGAGCACAACGATGGCCGCGGCAATGAAGCGCAACGACCGGGGATCCATCATGTTCATGCGTTCTGCCCCACACGCCGCAAGTAAACCGCCGTGATCGCCATCGACATCACGAACATGCACACCGCCAGCGTGCTGCCGTAGCCCACGTCCAGGTAGTCGATGGTGGTCTTGTGGATCAGCATCGCCAGCGTTTCGGTGCTGTTGCCGGGGCCGCCCTTGGTCATCGTGTACGGGATGTCAAAGGTCTGCAGCGCGGTGATGGTGCGGAAGATCAGCGCCACGATGATGCTGGGCATCAGCATCGGCAAGGTGATGTTGCAGAACTGCTGCCAGCGGCTGGCGCCATCGACTTCCGCCGCTTCGTACAGCGACTTCGGAATCATCTGCAACCCGGCCAGCAGGATCAGCGCCATGAAGGAACTGGTCTTCCAGATGATGGCGCCGCAGATGGCTGCAAAGGCCCAGTGGGGGCGCAGCAACCACATCGTGGGTTCTGGCGCACCCAGCCTGCGCAGCACGTCATTCACCACGCCGTATTCCGTGTGAAAGAACCACGCAAAGATCAGGCCCGCAAAGGACAGCGGCAAGGCCCACGGCAGCAGCAGCGCCAGGCGCACGGGCCATTGGCGTTTGAAAGGCAGATTGGCCAGCATCGCCAGGCAGAGGCCCACCACCAGCGCGCCGGGCACGGTGATCAGCGTGATGAGCACGGTGTTTTTCGTCGCGTTCCAGAAGTCCACGTCGGCCAGCACCAGCGCGTAGTTTTCCAGGCCGACGAACCTGGCTCCGCTGCCGCCCGACAGGCGCAGGTCAAAGAAGCTGTTGAAGACCAGCTTGCCGATGGGGTAGACAACGATCAGCGCCAGCAGCAGAAAAGCCGGTGCCAGCAGCAGCACGCCAAGCGTTCTTTCACTCGGGTCGCGTGACCTCTCAAGCCAGCGATGCAACCAGCCAGGCTGTGCCGTGGTTGTCACGGTCGCGCCTTAACGCATGACCCGCGCCAGGCGCGAGCCGATCTCGGCCACGCCTTCGTCTGGCGTCTTCGTCCGCGCCAGCACCGCGCTGGTGGTGGTGCGGATGACGTCGCTGACCTGGCCGTAGTCGCGGCTCAGCGGACGGCTGCGGCCGGCCACCACCACGGCGGCTGCGTCCTTGAACCAGGGCACCGCCTTCAGCACATCGGCATCGGCATAGACCGCCAGCGTGGTGGGCAGCAGCGAGCCTTCTGCAGCCAGGAATTTGGCTGCAGGCGCGGCGCTCATGAACTGCACGAGCCTCGCTGCGTCGGCCTTGTGCTTGCTGAAGGCGCTGACCGCCCACTGCCAGCCGCCCACACAGGTGGCGCTCTTGCCACCCGTCACCGCCGGCAACGGCATCACGCCGACCTTGCCCTTGACCTTGGAATCGGCGTCGTCACTGAAGCGGTCCCAGGCCCAGGACCAGTTGATCGCAAACACCACCTGCCCGGCCTTGAATTCATTCACCGTGTCGGGCGTCTTCACCTCGGCCACGTTCTTCTTGATGACGCCGCTGTCGACCATGCTGAGCCACTGCTGCAGGCCCTTGGCAGCCGCGGCGCGGTCCAGCGTGAGCTTGCCGGCAGCGTCCTGCAGCTCCTTGCCCTGGCTCCAGTACGGCAACAGGAAGGTGCACACCGCGCCTTCGATGGGCGCGCCCTGAATGCTCAGACCTTGAAGGTTATGTGCGCCCTCGGCTTGCTGGATCTTCTTGGCCGCAGCGGCCAGTTCGTCCCAGGTCTTGGGTTCTGCCACGCCATGTTTGGCCAGCAGGTCCTTGCGGTAGTACATGAACATGGCGTCGGCAAAGGCCGGCATCGCCGCCACTTTGCCGTCCACCACGTTGGACGTGGCATAGACCGGCAGGTAATTCTTCAAGGCAACTGCGGCGTCGCCGACATAGGCATTCAGCGGCTCCAGCCAGCCGGCGCCGTAGTACTGCGCGGGGTTGACGATGTCGATCAGGTAGATGTCGATCGCCGCGTCCTTGGCGTTGAGCACAGTGCTCAGATACTGGCGCTGCAACTCGCTGGTGGCGCCGCCGGTTTCGATGTCGATCGTGACGCCAGGGTTGACCTTCTGGTACTGGTCAAAGAGCTTGCGCATCAGATCGGGGCGCTGGTTCTGGCCGCCGGAGAAGACGCGCAGTTTGGTTTGCGCTCTGGCTTGCAAAGGGATGAGGCACAGTGCCACGGTTGCGATGGCAGCCAGCGCAGAGGCAATGGCAAAACGACGGCTCATGGCAGTGTCCTCAAAGTGCGGCACCCGTGCTGGCGTCGAACAGGTGCAGGTGTTGCGGGCTGAGATACACGTCGATCATGGTGCCCGGCTTGTGCTTGAACGACGCCGGCGCACGCGCCACCATGTCGGCGCGGCCGATGCGCAGGGTGACGAGCGTCTCTGCGCCCAGCGGTTCCAGCAGCGACACCTGCGCGGGCACGCGTTGTGCGTCGGCGCTGGTGGGGGCCAGGGCGATGTTCTCGGGGCGGATGCCGAACGTCAACGCTGGCGCATTTGCGGCGCGCTGCGCCAGCGCTGCCGGCAGCACGATCTGCGCGTCGCCAAGATCAGCGTGTCCGCCAGCCAACGTGCAATCCGCCAGGTTCATCGGTGGCGCGCCGGTGAACCCCGCGACGAACAGCGCAGCAGGTCGGTTGTAGATGGCCTCTGGCGTGTCGTACTGCATCGTGTGCCCACCCGACAGCACGGCAATGCGGTCGGCCAGCGTCATGGCTTCGGTCTGGTCGTGCGTGACGTAGATGATGGTCGCACCCAGGCGCTGGTGCAGGCGCTTGATTTCGCTGCGCATCTCGTTGCGCAACTGCGCGTCCAGGTTGGACAGCGGCTCGTCAAAGAGAAACACCTTGGGTTCGCGCACGATGGCGCGGCCGATGGCCACGCGCTGGCGTTGCCCGCCACTGAGCGCTGCGGGCCGGCGGTCCAGCATGTGGTCGATGCGCAGCAGCCGGGCAGCGTCCATCACGCGGCGCTGGATGTCGGCCTCCGGCGTCTTGCGCAGCCGCAAGCCAAAGGCCATGTTCTCGAACAGCGTCTTGTGCGGATAGAGCGCGTAGTCCTGGAACACCATGGCGATGTCGCGGCTGCGTGGCGGCAAGTCATTGACCACCTGGCCGTCGATGCGCACCTGGCCGCCGCTGATGGGTTCCAACCCCGCAATCATGCGCAGCAGCGTGCTCTTGCCGCAGCCACTGGGGCCGACGAAGACGACGAATTCGCCGTGGCGAATCTGCAGATCGATGCCGTGGATGACGGTCGTCTTGCCGTCGTAGCTCTTGCTCACCCCTTGGAGATCGACAGCGGCCATGGTGCGCGTGTTTCAGTATCGATTTGCGGCTTGGTTTCAGTAGCCGCCTTGCGGCTTGGTAACGGCTGCGGCAACCGTGCCGTCGATGGCCCGCAGGGCCTGCGCCGCCGCTTGTGCCGCGCGCATCAGGAGGCCCAGGTCTGACGCCACGGCCACGAAGTCGTAGCCAATGGCGCGGTACTTCGCCACCACCTCGGGCGTGCCGCCCACAGTGCCGATGGGCATGCCGATCCGGTGCGCGCGTTGCGCCGCATCGGCCATCAGCGCCATCACGTCCGGGTGTGTCAGGTTGCCCACGTGGCCCATCGCGCCCGACAGGTCGCCCGGCCCGACAAAGAGCCCGCCCACGCCGGGCACGGCGGCAATCTCTTCGAGCCTTGCGATGGACTCTGGCGTTTCCAGTTGCAGCACGGCGCAGATGTTGGCGTTGGCGGTCTTGAAGAAGTCCGGCACGGTGCCAAAGCGCGACGCGCGGCTCATGCCGGCCATGCCGCGCACGCCCTCAGGCGGGTAACGCGTGGCGGCCACGGCTTTCTTCGCTTCTTCACCGTTCTGGATGAACGGGAACAGCAGCGAATGCGCGCCCGCGTCCAGCACGCGCTTGACGTTGACGGTGTCGTTCCACGGCACGCGCACCAACGGCACCAGCTTTGTGTTGCCCACGGCCTGCAGCAGGTGCACCAGGTCCATCAGGTCCAGCGGCGTGTGCTCCATGTCCAGCACCGCCCAGTCGAAGCCGGCGTGGCCTATTGCTTCCGCGACCAGCGGGCTGGCGGACATGATCCAGGTGCCGACAGGCACCTTCGTGGCCCGTGCGGCCAGCAGCTGTTGGAAAGGATTCATCGCTGGGCTTTCAGTAGATAACGGGCTCGGGCGTGGCCGGGCCGCTTTGCAGAAAGTCGAGGTCGCAGCCTTCGTGCGCCTGCGTCACATGCTGCTGGTAAAGCTGCGTCCAGCCGCGTCCGTAGGCGGGCACGGGCGCGGTCCACGCAGCGCGGCGGCGGGTGAGTTCTTCATCGCTGACGTCCATGCGGATGTGCCGTGCTTCGACATCCAGTTCGATCATGTCCCCGGACTGCACCAGCGCCAGCGGGCCACCCACCGCGCTCTCGGGGCTGACGTGCAGGACGCAGCTGCCGTAGTGTGTGCCGCTCATGCGCGCGTCGCTGATGCGCACCATGTCGCGCACGCCCTGCTTCAACAGTTTCTTCGGGATCGGCAGGCCGCCCCATTCCGGCATGCCAGGTGCGCCGACGGGGCCGGCGTTGCGCAGCACGAGCACGGTGTCTTCATCGACGTCCAGGTCCAGGTTGGCCATGGCCGCCAGCATCTGCGGCTGGCTGTCGAAGACGAGTGCGCGGCCGCGGTGCTTCAGCAAACGCGGTGTCGCGGCGCTGGGTTTGATGACCGCGCCCATGGGTGCCAGGTTGCCGGTGAGCACGGCCAGGGCGCTGGCGCTGACGGGGTTGTTCAGCGGGCGGATGACCTCGTTGTCGATGACCTCTTGGCCTTCGATCTGCTCAGCCAGCGTGCGGCCGGTGACCGTGATCTCGTCCAACGACAACTCGCCGCGCAGCCGGTTCATCAGCGCCGGCAAGCCACCCGCGTAGTAGAAGTCCTCCATCAGCCGGTCGCCACTGGGGAAAAGATTGGCGATGACGGGCACGCGCCGCGCCACGGCGTCCAGGTCGGCCAGCGTCAACTCGACACCCGCACGCCGCGCCAGCGCAATGATGTGCACGGCCGCATTGGTGCTGCCGCCCAGCGCCATCTGCACCACAGCGGCATTGAGGAACGCGCCCCGTGTGAGGATGCGCGCCGGTGTCAGGTCTTCGGCAATCATCGCCACGATGCGTTCACCGCAGTCGGCCGCCATGCGCGGGTGCGCGGCGTCCATGGCCGGGATGCTGGTGCTGCCAGGCAGCGCCAGACCCAGGGCTTCTGCAATCGCCGTCATCGTGCTGGCGGTGCCCATGGTGTTGCAGGTGCCCGGGCTGCGCGTCATGCGCGCTTCCAGCTTGACCCAGTCGGCGTCTTCGATCTTGCCGGCCTGGTAGTCGTCCCAGAACAGACGCGTGTGCGTGCCCGCGCCCACCGTCTTGCCTTGATAGCGGTCGTTCAGCATCGGCCCGGCAGAACAGAACAGCGCCGGGATGCCCATGCTGATGGCGCCCATCAGGAGCCCCGGCGTGGTCTTGTCGCAGCCGCCCAGCAGCACCGCGCCGTCAATGGGCAGGCTGCGCAGCAGTTCTTCCACTTCCATGGCCAGGAAGTTGCGGTACAGCATGGTGGTGGGCTTGACCATCACCTCACCGAGGCTCATGGCCGGCAACTCGAAAGGCATGCCACCGGCCAGCAGCACACCGCGCTTGACGGCTTCGGCCCGGTCACGCAGGTGGGCGTGGCAGGGCGACAGGTCGGACCAGGTGTTGACGATGGCGACGATGGGCCGCCCCACCACGTCCGCGCGCCGCAAGCCCATCTGCTGCATGCGCTGGCGGTGTGCGAAGCCGCGCATGTCATTGGCGGCAAACCAGCGGCGGCTGCGGAGGTCGGCGGGGGTTCGGGTCATGCCGGGGTCATGGGGGAGGTGCGTCAGGCCGCAAACAGCGTGCAATTGAAGGGCATAGTGGGCGCTGCATGAAAGCCGTGTTACCGCTAACATTACCAGCGCCGCTCTGAGCGTCCATTCTGACTAACCCGGTGACCCGTTTGACCGACCCCTCCTTCACCCCCCGCGCCGCGCCGCGCCAGGCCCGGCGCGGCCACGGCCGCGTGACGCTGCAAGACGTGGCCGCTGCGGCCGGTGTCACGTCCATCACGGTCTCGCGCTTCCTGCGCGAACCCGCCGTGGTGGCGCGCGACACGGCAGAGCGCATTCAGGCGGCGTTGACAGCGACCGGCTACGTGCCCAACAAGCAGGCCGGCCTGCTGGCCAGCGGCGCGGGCAACATCGTCGCGGCGCTGCTGCCCAACCTGGCCAATTCGATCTTTGCAGAGACGGCCCAGGGCCTCAGCGATGGCTTGCAGGCCGCGGGCTTCGAGTTGTTGATCGCCAGCACCGGCTATTCACTGGAGCGTGAAGAACACCAGCTGCGCGCGCTGCTGGGCTGGCACCCGGCGGCGGTGGTCGTGACCGGCCGACGCCATTCACCGGGTGCGCAGAAATTGTTGGCCAACGCCAAGGCCGCCGGCACGCCGGTGATCGAGATCTGGGACCACCACCCGCCCGAGCGCGGGGCGCGCCGCACCAGCTTCACCCAGATCGGCTTCAACCACGACGAGGTCGGCCGCGCGATGGCTGAACACCTGCTGCGCGGTGGCCACCGCTGCCTGGCTTATGTCGACAGCGGCGTGGCCGAGGACTACCGCGCCCACGAACGCGGTCTGGCCTTTGCCACCGCCGTGCGCTCAGCCGGCGCCCAGGCGACGGTGCTGGTGGCGCCAGAAGGTGACGCCTTCGACGCCGGCCGCCAGGTGCTGGGCGACCTGGTGCGGGCAGGCCCGCCCATGATCACCGCAGCCGCCTTTGCCAACGACCACCTGGCCTGCGGTGCGCTGCTGGAAGCGGCGCGGCGCAAGGTCAGCGTGCCGGGTCGCATGGCGCTCTTGGGCTTTGGCGACTTCACGCTGGCCCGCCAACTGAGCCCCGCGCTGTCCAGCGTGCAGTTGCCGCGCCATGCCATCGGCAGCGAGACGGCGAAGTCGCTGCTGGACGCGCTGCGGCATGGCAAGGCCGCCGTGCCGGTGTCGCTGTCGTGGGCGCTGGTGGCCAGGGGGAGCACGTGAAGCAGGGCTTTCGGCAACGGTTGATTCAGCGCAGACACAGCACCGCGGCCAGCACAAAGACCGCCAGCCACAGCGTCTCGGCCACGATCAGCTTTACCGGCTGCCAGCCCATGCGCGCCAATTGCTTGAAGGACGTCTTCATGCCCAGCGCAGCGATGGCCACCACCAGGCAGGCGCGCGACACCTGACCCAGCCCTTGCTGAACGGCCGACGCCAGCAGGGCGGTGGAATTGAGCAACACCATGGCGATGAAGAGCCACAGGAACCACGGCAAGATCGACAGCAAACTCGACGGCTTGCTGACCGCTGCGCCGCCCACCGCAGGCAAAGCGGCCGCCGCCCGCTCATCGCGAAAAACAAAGGCCACGCCAGCCACCACCAGCGTCAGCAGCGTGACGCGAAAGAGCTTGACCACCGTGGCCGCATCCCCCGTCGCCGGGTTGATGGTGTAGCCGGCGCCCACCACCTGCGCCACGTCGTGGATGGTGCCGCCCAGGAACAGGCCCCCCAGCGCCGGCGGCAGGCCTAACAAGCGCACCAGCAGCGGGTACAGCACCATCGCCACCGTCGACAGCAACGTCACCGTCACCACCACGACGAGCGTGAAACGTTCGCTGTCCTTGTGCCGCGGCAACACTGCGGCAATGGCCAGTGCCGCCGATGCGCCGCAGATGGCCACCGCGCCACCAGCCAGCACGTTCTGCGCCCGCGACAGGCCCAAGCGGCGGCCCAGCCACAGCGCGGTCCACAGCGTGGTCAGCACCGCCAGCGCCACCACGACGGCCGTCTGCCAACCCAGGGCGACGATCTGCGCCGCCGTGATGCGCGCGCCCAGCAGGCCCACCCCCAGCCGCAACACCGTGCGCGAGGCAAATTCCACACCCGCGGCTGTGCGTCCCGCGCGGCCCAGGTGGTTCAGCGACATGCCGAAAAACAAGGCATACAGCATCTGCGGTCCACCGTGCAAGGCGGCAACGAAAGTGGCCGCTGTCGCCAGCAAGGCGGCCAGCGCCAGCCCTGGCGACAACGCCCGAAACAGCGTCAACAGCAGCCCTGGCCACGCCGCAAGCCGCCTCATGCAGGCCGCGACAGCAGGTTGACGTAGTCGTGCTGGGCCGTGACGAGCGTGCTGACGCGCCATTCCACCGCGCGGCCGCCCAGTGCAATCGCCACCCGCCGCACCTGCAGCAGCGGCAGCCCGGGCGCCACACCCAGCACACGCGCTGCAGTGCGGTCTGCGCCCACCGCGCGCACCCGTTCCTGGGCGCGCACGACGGTGATGCCGAACTCGGTTTGGTAGAGGTGGTAGATGGTGCTCTTGCGCTCGCGAAAACGTTTTTCGGTCAAACCGCGGAACAGCGCCGCCGGCAACACCAGCCGGTCATGCACCACCGCGCGGCCTTGCAGCAGCAGGCGGTTTTCAATCTGCAGCGCAGGCTCACCGGCTTTCAGCGACAGCGCGGCTGCTGCGTCTTCATCCAGCCGCGTGCGCTCAAACGACACCAGTTCCACCTGCGGCGCTTCACGCAGGCCGTCGGTCCTTTCGACGTGGAAAAACTGGAACAGGAAGCGGTCGCTTGTGTGCGTGGCGACAAAGGTGCCACAGCCCTGGCGCCGCACCAGGATGTGCTCGGTCACCAGGTCGTCCACCGCCTTGCGCACCGTGCCCACCGACACGCCGAAGCACGATGCCAGTTCCGTCTCGCTGGGCAGCGCGTGGCCCGGTGCCACCGTGCCGGCCTCGATGGCGCGCAGCAGCGAAAGGCGCACGGCACGGAACAGTGGCATGCCGGCGGCTTCGGGCTGGATCGACCGAAAGTCAGCGGCACGCAGGGCCGTCGTGGTACCGGCGATGTGGGTGGGCATCGCTTCATTCTAGGCAGTGTCTTCAAACACTTGTAGGTCATATAGATGACTTGTTTGACGCAAGAAAAGCGGCCCCCGATACTGGGTGCCGGCCCGCCCCAACGCGGCAGGTCACACCGGCGCAAAGGAGCCCTCCGATGATTCATTTCGTATTGCACGACGCCCACGACAGCGTGGCCGTGGTGGTGGTGGAAGGCGTGCAGGCCGGCATGGCCCTGACCGGCTGGATCATGGACGAGGACCGCACGATGTCCGTCGATGCCCGGCAGGACATCCCCATCGGCCACAAGGTGGCGCTGAAGGATCTGGCCGCCGGCGACACCGTCATCAAGTACGGCATCAGCATGGGCAAGGTCGTGGCACCCATCAAGGCGGGCGAACACGCCCACGTTCACAACATCAAGACCAAGAGGTGGTGAATGAGACCACCCCCGGAGCGGCTCACGCCGCTGCCCCCTCAAGGGGGCGCCGCTGGCGGCCGGGCAAAGCCCGATCCGCGGCGGCTGCTTGATGCGCGACTCGAACACTGAAGGAATTCTCATGACCGTCATCGACAAGAACACCACCTTCCTCGGCTACCGCCGCGAAAACGGCCGCGTTGGGGTGCGCAACCACGTGATCATCCTGCCGCTGGACGACTTGTCCAACGCTGCCGCTGAAGCCGTCGCCCACAACATCAAGGGCGCGATGGCCATCCCGCATCCGTATGGTCGGCTGCAGTTCGGCGCCGACCTGGACTTGCACTTCCGCACCCTCATCGGCGCCGGCTGCAACCCCAATGTGGCGGCGGTCGTCGTCATCGGCATCGAGGACGGCTGGACGAAGAAAGTGGTGGACGGCATCGCCACCACCGGCAAGCCGGTGGTGGGCTTCGGCATTGAAGGCCATGGCGACCACGACACCATCCTGCGCGCCAGCAAGGCCGCGCGCGACTACGTGCAGTGGGCCAGCGAAAAACAGCGCGAGGTCTGCCCCATCCACGAACTGTGGGTCAGCACCAAGTGCGGCGAAAGCGACACCACCAGCGGCTGCGGCGCCAACCCCACCGTGGGGGATGCCTTCGACAAACTGCATGCCTTGGGCAATTACCTGTGCTTTGGTGAAACCACCGAACTGACCGGCGGCGAACAGATCGTGGCCGCGCGTTGTGCCAACGACCAGGTGCGCGAACAGTTCATGTTCATGTTCAACCGCTACCAGGACGTGATCAACCGCCACAAGACGAGTGACCTGTCCGACAGCCAGCCCACCAAGGGCAACATCGCGGGCGGCCTGACGACGATCGAAGAAAAAGCGCTCGGCAACATCCAGAAGATCGGCAAGAAGTGCACGGTCGATGGCGTCATCGACAAGGCAGAAATGCCCACCCACCCGGGGCTGTGGTTCATGGACAGTTCCAGCGCGGCGGCCGAGATGGTGACGCTGTGCGCCGCCAGTGGTTATGTCGTGCACTTTTTCCCCACGG
Organism: Rubrivivax sp.; assembly: GCA_031372005.1. Classification (GTDB taxonomy): domain Bacteria; phylum Pseudomonadota; class Gammaproteobacteria; order Burkholderiales; family Burkholderiaceae_C; genus Rubrivivax. The sequence goes on along the minus strand of JANMKK010000218.1, from coordinate 7,416 downwards.
GCCAGGGCAACGTCATCGGCAACCCGATCCTGCCGGTCATCAAGATCTGCGCCAACCCGCGCACCGTTCGGCTGATGAGCGAACACGTGGACGTGGACACCTCGGGCCTGCTGCAGCGCCAGATCACGCTCGACCAGGCCGGCGACCAGCTGCTGGACAACATGCTGCGCACCACCAACGGGCGCCTGACGGCGGCCGAAGCGCTGGGGCACCGTGAATTCGTGATGACGCGCTTGTACGAATCCGCATGAAGGAAGCCTGAGCATGCAGCGCATCGTCATCACCGAATTCATGGACGAACGCGCCGTGGCGCAGTTGCAGGCGGCGCACGACGTGCTGTACGACCCGGCGCTGGCAGACGACGCACCGCGCCTGCTGAAAGAGGTGGCCACCGCCAACGCGCTGGTGGTGCGCAACCGCACGCAAGTGCGCGGCGCGCTGCTGGCCGCGCTGGCACGCTGCAAGGTGGTGGGCCGCCTGGGCGTGGGGCTGGACAACATCGACGTGCAGGGCTGCGAAGCGCGGGGCATGCAGGTCATCCCCGCCACCGGCGCCAACGCGCTGAGCGTGGCGGAGTACGTGGTGACTGCGGCGCTGATGTTGCTGCGTGGCGCCTACCAGTCCAGTGCTGCGGTGGCGCAGGGCGGCTGGCCGCGCGCGCAGCTGTCGAACGGCCGCGAGATTGCCGGCAAGACGATGGGCTTGCTGGGCTTTGGCGCCATCGGCCAGTTGACGGCACGACTGGCGCGCGGGCTGGGCATGCAGGTGCTGGCACACGATGCGCTGATGGCGGCGGACCACCCGGCTTTCAGTGAATGTGGCGTGCGCGGCGTCGGCCTGGATGAGCTCATGGCCCTGTCTGATGTGCTCAGCCTGCACGTGCCGCTGGTGGACGGCACCCGCGGGCTCTTGGGCGCCGAGCGGCTGTCGCAGATGAAGCGCGGTGCGGTGCTGATCAACACCGCGCGCGGTGGCATCGTCGACGAAGTGGCACTGGCCGCAGCGCTGAAAAGCGGCCACCTGGGCGGTGCGGCGATCGATGTCTTCGGCAGCGAACCCCTGCCCGCCGCACCGCACTTCGACGGCTGCCCCAATCTCTTGCTAACGCCGCACATCGCCGGTGTTTCGGCCGAGAGCAACGAACGGGTGAGCTTCCTCATTGCCGACAGGGTGCTGGAGGCACTGCGATGAAGTTGCCCGTTCCAGAATTGCAGGCGCTGGTCTCGCAGCAGCTGCAACGCGCCGGCGCCAGCGTGGTCATGGCCGACTGCACGGCGCGTGCGCTGGTGCTGGCCGAATCCCAGGGCCTGGGCTCGCACGGCTTGAGCCGCGTCGGCCAGTACAGCACCCACCTTCGCAATGGCCGCGCCAACGGCAGCGCGGCGCCTTGCGTGCTGAAGCGCAAAGGCGCTGCACTCGTCATCGACGGCCAAGAAGGCCTGGCTTTCCCGGCCTGTGAATTGGCGGTGCGGGAAGCCGTGGCAGCCGCGCAGGCGCACGGTGTGGCCATCGTCGGCGTCGTCCGCAGCCACCATTGCGGCGTGGTGGTGGACCACCTGCGGGCGGCTGCACAAGCCGGCATGGTCGCCATCGGATTCGCCAACTCACCCGCTGCGATGCCCGCAGCTGGCGGCAAGCATCCCATCTTCGGCACCAACCCGGTGGCGGCCATCTTCCCGCGCCGCGGCGCTGCGCCGCTGATGATCGACCTGAGCCTGAGCGAAGTGGCGCGCGGCAAGCTGATGGTGGCCGCCAAAGAACGCCGCGCCATTCCTGCAGGCTGGGCGCTGGACGCCGACGGTCAACCGACGACGGACGCCAAGGCGGGCCTGGCCGGATCGATGTTGCCGCTGGGCGCGGCCACGTCACCCAAGGGCGCGATGCTGGCGCTGGTGGTGGAGCTGCTGGTCACGGCAGTCATCGGCGCGCAGTTCGGCTTTGAAGCGTCGAGCTTCTTTGAGGATGAAGGCAACCGCCCCGGCATCGGCCAGGCTTTCATCGTCATCGACCCCGGCGCGCTGGCAGGGCGTGAACACTTCCTGGACCGCATCGAGGTGCTGGTGGCCGAGATGCTGAAGGACGAAGGCGTGCGGCTGCCGGGTGCGCGGCGCGACACGCTGCGGCTGAAGGCGCTGGCGGAGGGCATCGACGTGCCGGACGCGCTGCTCGCCGCCTGGCGCACAGGCTGACAGCCCCAGCGGGGGCTCAGGCCCCGTCGTCGTCGTTGGCCGCCGCGCCACCCACACGGTGCACGGCAGAGCCGTAGCCCGACACCCCCACTGTCGCCACCGACCCCGCCTGCGCACTGGCGCGCTTGAGCAGCGATTCCGCGTCCTTGCCATGTTCCGGGTACAGCGCCAGACCCACCGCCGCCGCCACGCTGCAAGGTTGGCCCGCCACGGAAATCGGCTCCCGCAAGGCGCGCATGAGCTTGGCGGCCACCCGCTCACCATCGCCCTTGGCTTCCAGCCGGCCCAGCAACACACCGAAAGCGTCGGGCCCGATAGCCGCCACCACGTCGCTGGCGCGCAGGCCGCTGCGCAGCCGCACCGCCACCTTGCGGCGCAGCACGTTGCCGGCCTCCGTGCCCAGCCGCGCGGCGGTCTGCGCGAAGCCATCCACACGCAGCACCAGCAGCACCATGGGCGCTGGTTCGCGTTCACGCAGCGCCAGCAGCTGCGTCATGTGTTCCACCAGTTGCGCCTGGTGCGGCAGACCAGTGGCCAGGTCGGTGGCATAGGCGGTGCGGGCGGCGCGTTCGATGCGCTTCCTCTGCACCGCATGCTGCAGGGTGCGCAGCAGCGTGGCAGTGTCGGACGGCGCAACGATGGCCTCCACGCCGCGCTGCAGCAGCGCGGTTTCCGCATCGGCGTCGGCCACGCTGGCCAGCACCACCACGGCGCTGTCGAACGCGGCCTGGGCCAGGCCTGGCATCGCGGGCAGCCGCAGCAGCGCGTCGCGCGTGGCGGCCGTCAGCAGCACGGCGTCGTGCGCCTGCGCCTGGGCTGTCTCGACGGCGCAGGTGACATGCAGCCCGGCAGCGGCGAGTTCGGCGGCCCACGCTCGTGTCTCTGCGGCATCGGCAGACAGCACAAGCACAGACAGGTCGGGGGCCGACATGCGCGGATGATGCCGCATCGGGGTCGGGCCGCCCACAATGCGCGAATGCCTACTTTTGACTGCCAAGCACCACGGATGTTGATGGCAATGACAATGGCAATGACGATGGCAACCACGCTGGTCATGACGCTGGTCATGACGCTGGCATTGGTCACCCCTGCACAGGCCGGGCCCTGGGAAGCCACCCAGCCCGATGGCCGCGTTTTGCGCATCGTGCAGGACAGCACCCGCATCCGCGACGGCTACGTACTGGAACGGCGCTACCCCAGTGGCGAAGCCGATGCGCAGTTTGGAAGCGCAGGCGCGCAACTCTTCAGCCTGGGTGCCGACAACGAAGGCCCGGCGTCGCTGCGCAGCGACGCGCTCGGCCGCGCCTGGGTGGCTGGCGCCAGCGTCGGGCCACAAGGCGCACGCGCCGTGGTGTTGCGCTTCACCCCGCAGGGACAGCCCGACACCCACTTTGCGCAGCAGGGCCGGTCGGCGGTGGCGCCCGCCGGCCAGCAGGCGCGCGCCTTGGATCTGGCACCGCTGGGCGATGGCAGCGCCTGGGTGGCAGGCCAGGTCATCGACCCTCAGGGCGCCGAACGCACGGGCGCCTGGCGCCTGCTGCCCAACGGCAGCGTGGACCCACGCTTTGGCCTGGGTGGCCTGTGGCGCGACCGTGAAGCCGGCGCCACAGAGCCTGCCGCCGTGCGGGTAGCGCCCGACGGCAGCGTGGCCCTGGGGCTGCGGCGCAGCACGGGCGAACAGGCCTGGCTCGAAACCTGGGCTTGGCCGGCCGATGGCACCGTGCCCCGCCTGTTGTCGCGCACCGCAGTGCCGGCGGCCGACGCGGCCGGCTCGCAACTGTCGTGGCGCAGCGGCCAGTGGCAGTGGCTGGACGCCAAGGGCCGCGTGCCAGCCAGCGCCGCAGTGGCGCTGCCGACGACGACCTTCGCAGCAGCGGCCGCATCGCAGGTCTCCATCGCAACCGTGCCCGCAAAAAAGGCGGCTTTGTCGCCGCCCGGCACGCCGTCGGTCGCGGCTTCAGGCACTGCCGCGCGGGGCTGGGCAGTGCCTGCGCTTTGGGTGGCCGCTCTTGCAGTTCTTGCAGCTCTGGCCACTCTGGCCGTTGCTGCGGCCGCATGGGCCTGGGCCTGGGCCTGGGCCTGGTGGCAGCAGCGCAGGCGGCGTGAGGCCTAGCAACCTCAAGCCCTTTGTCCCCCGTTGCAAAGCATTGCAGATATCGGGTTTACGCGAAGGGGCTGGCCGGCTTGTGCGGTTTAGTGTGCTCTTGCCGGCCTCCCCGGTACTGACTTGTCTTCGCACACCACCCACCAGGAGTGATTGATGTCCTTCCCCTCCCTGGCCACTGGCCTGGCCGCCCTGGCCCTGTCCAGCGCAGCGTTGGCACAGGCGCCTGCAGCGCTGGCCCAAGAGCAGCGCAAAGTCGATTTTTCGATCACCTCCATCCGCCACGACGTGTCGCGCGCCTTGCGCGACATGCCGGTCATTGCGCCGCCCAGCGAACGCAAGGGGCGCCCGGTGCGCGAACACCGCATTCCTTTTGACGATGGTCCGGAACTTGACGCCGACCCCTTGCTGGCCAAGGTGCTGGGCAGCAACGCCGCCGCCGAACCGCTGCCGCTGGCGCCCACGGTGGGCAGCGGCGTGGATGGCGTGGGCAACGGCTTCGTCGGCCCCGCCGGCGCCTTCATCGTCAATTCAGCACCGCCTGACACCACCGGCGCGGTCGGTGCCACGCAGTATGTGCAGTGGGTCAACAGCTCCTTCGCCGTCTTCGACAAGGCCACCAAGGCTGCCGTCTATGGGCCCGCCAACGGCCTGTCGCTGTGGCAAGGTTTTGGCGGCATTTGCGAAGCGCGCAACGATGGCGACCCCATCGTGCAGTACGACAAGCTGGCCAACCGTTGGGTGCTGTCGCAGTTTGCGGTGCCTTCGGGCGGCCCGTACACGCAGTGCATCGCGGTATCCACCACCAGCGACGCGCTGGGCACCTACAGCCGCTACCAGTTCAGCTATCCGCAGTTCAACGACTTCCCCAAAGTCGCGGTCTGGCCGGATGCGTACTACGTGAGCTACAACATGTTCACCAGCACCTTCCAGGGTTCGACGGTCTGCGCCATCGACCGCGCCAGGATGCTTGCCGGGCAGGCTGCCACGCAGCAGTGCATCAAGCTGGCCGCCACGTATGGCAGCACCTTGCCGTCGGACCTGGACGGCCCTGCACCGCCAGCGGGCACGCCCAACTTCGTGGTCGCCCGGGGCACGAATTCGGTCAATCTGTGGCGCTTCAGCGTGGACTGGACGACACCTGCCAACACCACTCTCAGCGGCCCCACCAACATCCCGGTGGCGCCGTACACGGCAGCGTGTGCTGGCGGCAACTGCGTGGTGCAGCCTGGCACCCAGAACAAGCTGGATTCGCTGGCCGACCGTTTGAACTTCCGTGCTGCCTACCGCCACTTCGGCAGCTATGACTCGCTGGTGCTGAACCAGGCCGTGAGCACGGGGGCCAAACGCAGCGCCCTGGCCGCCATCCGCTGGTACGAACTGCGCAACCTGGGCACCACGCCCGTGGTGTCGCAGCAGGGCACCTTCGGCGGCACCGACACCACGCACCGCTGGATGGGCTCGGCGGCGCAGGACAAGTTCGGCAACATCGCGGTGGCCTACAACGCGTCGGGCTCGGCCGTGTATCCGTCGCTGCGATTCGCCAGCCGTGTGCCCAGCGATGCAGCCGGCACGCTGAAGGACGAAACGGTCGTCGCCACCGGCCTGGGCTCACAGACCGGCAGCCTGACCCGCTGGGGCGACTACGCGCACACCTCGATCGACCCGGTGGATGACTGCACGATCTGGACGACAGGCGAATATCTGAAGTCGAACGGATCCTTCCACTGGTCCACACGCGTGGTTTCATTCAAACTGCCAGGCTGCCCCTGACCGCGTCCGCAACACACACAGCAAGGGCCCTCGAGAGGGCCCTTTTTTTTGGCTGGTGCGGGCTGCGGCGCACCTCTTTGCAGATTCCCGCATGGGGGTGGCGACGTCCTGACCCACCCAGGGGCTCTTGCCATTCACCGGTCTGGAGCGGGCTGCGGGAATCGAACCCGCCGCTCATGCTTGGGAAGCATGGGTATTGCCACTATACGAAGCCCGCTGCGCCTGATGTGTACCGCAATTCTAGACGGTGGCCTCATCGCGATGGAACTGGCAGCCGCCGCGGCCCGCCGCCTTGGCCCGGTTCAGCGCGGGTGCTCCGCAGCTGCGTGATGTTCACGGGTCTTCACGGGTCTTCATGAGTCTTCATGGGTCTTCATGGGCGCGACCCCAGCTTCTGCAGATCTTGACTGCGCAGGCCCGGGCACAATCGCGCCCCCATGGAAGACGTCTCCGAACCCGGCACCGAAGTGTCCACACCACCCAGGCGTCAGCCCATCCGCAGCTTTGTGCTGCGCGCCGGCCGCATGGGGCCGGGTCAGGCGCGTGCGATGAAGGACTGGGGACCGCGCTACCTGTTGCCGTTTCAGCCCCAGCCGCTGGACCTGGACGCCACCTTCGTCCGCAGCGCGCCGCGGGTGCTGGAAATCGGCTTCGGCATGGGCGACGCGACAGCGGCCGTGGCAGCCGCGCTGCCTGGCACCGACTTCATCGGCATCGAAGTCCACGCGCCTGGTGTTGGCGCGCTGCTGAAGCTGCTGGGTGAGCAGCGTTTGAACAACGTGCGCATCGTGCAGCACGACGCCGTGGAGGTGCTGGCGCAGATGATTGCGCCGGCATCGCTCGCGGGCATCCACATCTGGTTTCCCGACCCGTGGCACAAGGTCAAGCACCACAAGCGGCGGCTGATCCAGAGCGCGTTTGTGTCCAGGCTGGCTCAGCACCTGGCACCCGGCGGCTACCTGCATTGCGCCACCGACTGGGAGCCCTACGCTGTGCAGATGTTGCAGGTGCTGACGGCAGAGCCGCAGCTGGTCAACACCGCAGCCGGCTACGCGCCAAGGCCCGCGTGGCGGCCTTCCACCAAGTTCGAGAACCGCGGCCTCAAGCTGGGCCACGGCGTCTGGGATCTGCTCTTCAGGCGGGTCTTCACGCGGCCCAGGTGACCCAGCCGGTGGTGGCCGTCAGCAGCACCACCGCACCAAAGACGATGCGGTACCAGGCAAAGGCCGTGAAGTCGTGCGTGGACACGTAGCGGATCAACCAGCGGATGCACAGCAGCGCGCTGAAAAACGCGACGACGGTGCCGACGGCAAACATCGGCAGGTCGCTGGCGTGCAGCGCCGCGCGCTC
>JANMKK010000213.1:0-2322 GCA_031372005.1 Rubrivivax sp. | reverse complement strand
CGCGGCCTCAAGGTCACCCTCATCAAGCTCGACCCGTACCTGAACGTGGACCCGGGCACGATGAGCCCTTTCCAGCACGGTGAAGTCTTCGTCACTGACGACGGCGCCGAGACCGACCTTGACCTGGGCCACTACGAGCGTTTCATCACCACCAAGATGAAGCGCAGCAACAACTTCACCGCCGGCCAGATCTACAAGACCGTGCTGGAAAAAGAACGCCGTGGTGACTACCTGGGCAAGACGGTGCAGGTCATTCCGCACGTCACCAATGAGATCCAGGAATTCATCAAGCGCGGCGCGGTGGAGGTGGACGTGGCCATCGTCGAAATCGGCGGCACCGTCGGCGACATCGAAAGCCTGCCCTTTCTGGAAGCCGTGCGCCAGATGAGCCTGAAGATGGGCCCGAACAACAGCGCCTTCGTGCACCTGACCTACGTGCCATGGATTGCAGCGGCCGGCGAACTGAAGACCAAGCCAACCCAGCACACGGTGCAGAAGATGCGCGAAATCGGTATCCAGCCCGACGTGCTGCTGTGCCGCGCCGACCGCGCAGTGCCCGCTGAAGAGCGCGACAAGATCAGCCTCTTCACCAACGTGCAGCCGCACGGCGTGATCAGCATGTGGGACGTGGACACCATCTACAAGGTGCCGCGCCTGCTGCACGAACAGGGCCTGGATGAACTGATCTGCATGAAGCTGCAGTTGCTGACGCGGCCTGCAGATTTGAAGCGATGGGATTCGCTGGTGCATGAGGTTGAGCACCCGGCGTCCAGCGTCAAGATCGGCATGGTGGGCAAGTACACCGATCTGTCGGACAGCTACAAGTCGCTGAACGAAGCGCTGCGCCACGCCGGCATCCACAACCACGCCAAGGTCGAGATCGAATACGTCGATGCCGAATCGCTGACGCCGCAAACCACCGAGCAGCTCGCGAAGTACGACGCCATCCTGGTGCCCGGCGGCTTTGGCAAGCGCGGCATCGAAGGCAAGATCGTGGCCGCCCAATATGCGCGTGAACACCGCGTGCCCTACCTGGGCATCTGCCTGGGCATGCAGGTGGCCACCATCGACTACGCGCGCCACGTGGCAGGCCTGGCTGGCGCCAACAGCACTGAATTCGAACCCGCGTCCCCGCACCCGGTGATTGCGCTGATTGAAGAGTGGCAGGACCGCGACGGCAGCATCCAGAAGCGCAATGCCAGCTCCGACCTTGGCGGCACCATGCGGCTGGGCGCGCAGAGTTCGGACGTCAAACCGGGCACGCTGGCGTTTCAGATCTACGGCCCGGTGGTCACCGAACGCCACCGCCACCGCTATGAGGCCAACGTCAATTACCTGGACCGTTTGCAGGCAGCAGGCCTCGTCATCAGCGCGCTGACGCAGACTGAAAAGCTCACTGAAATTGTGGAGCTGCCACAAGACCAGCACCCCTGGTTCATGGGCGTGCAGTTCCACCCCGAATTCAAGAGCACGCCCTGGGGCGGTCACCCGCTTTTTAGCAGTTATGTCAAGGCCGCGTTGGAACAGCACGTGCGCCAGCAGGAAACGGCAAACCCAACGGCAAACCCAACGGTGAACGCACCGGCCAAGGTGGCGGCATGAAGCTGTGCGGCTTTGAAGTCGGTATCAGCCAACCCTTCTTCCTGATCGCCGGCCCCTGCGTGGTGGAGAGTGAACAGCTGCAGATGGACGTGGCCGGGCACCTGAAGGAAATCACTTCAGCGCTGGGCATCCACTTCATTTTCAAGAGCAGCTACGACAAGGCCAACCGCAGCAGCGGCAGCACCTTCCGCGGCCCCGGCATGGAGCGCGGGCTGGAGATCCTGGCCAAGGTCAAGCGTGACTTGAACGTGCCGCTGCTGACCGACGTGCACGCTGAAGACCAGATCGCGCAAGTGGCTGCGGTTGTGGATGTGTTGCAGACCCCCGCCTTCCTGTGCCGCCAGACCGACTTCATCCGCGCTGTTGCGCAGAGCGGCAAGCCCGTCAACATCAAGAAGGGGCAGTTCCTGGCGCCGCACGACATGAAGAACGTCATCGACAAGGCCCGCGCCGCCGCGCGCGAAATGGGTTTGGACGAAGACAGCTTCATGGCTTGCGAGCGCGGCGCCAGCTTTGGCTACAACAACCTGGTGTCTGACATGCGGTCTCTCGCCATCATGCGCGAGACGAATGCGCCGGTGGTCTTTGACGCCACCCACAGCGTGCAGCTGCCGGGCGGGCAGGGCACCAGCAGCGGCGGCCAACGTGAATTCGTGCCCGTGCTGGCGCGCGCGGCCATTGCCGTCGGCGTGGCGGGTGTTTTCATGGAAACCCACCCCG
>JANMKK010000210.1:0-7891 GCA_031372005.1 Rubrivivax sp. | reverse complement strand
CCCGCTTCGCTGCCCACATGCGGTTCGGTCAAGCAGAAGGCGCCCAGCATGTCGCCGCGCGCCAGGGGTTTCAGGAAGCGCTCTTTCTGTTCCTCATTGGCATAGGCCATGAGGATCGAACAGACGGGGCAGTTGTTGACGCTGACCACTGTGCTGGTGGCGCCACAACCCGCCGCTATCTCTTCCAGGATGACCGCCAGCGCCAGGTAGTCCAGCCCGGCACCGTCCCATTCGGCAGGCACCGCCACGCCGTAGCAACCCAGCGCCGCCAGGCCTTTGAGTTGCGCGGCCGGGAAGGTGTGACCCTTGTCCCAGGCGGCGGCATGCGGCGCGATCTCGGCCTGCACGAAACTGCGCACGGCGTCCTGCTCGGCAAGGTGGTCTTCAGTCAATAGCATGGTGTGCTTTTTGGGGTTGCGGTCGGGGCTCGCGGTCGGGGGTTGCGGCATTACCAAGCCAGCGCGGCGCCGTCGTGGTTGAAGAAGCTGCCGTTGTCCTGTGGCGTCAGGCCCGCCAGCGTGCGCCGCATGTCGGCCACACTTTGGGACACCTCGATGTCGGCGCCTGCGCCGCCCATGTCGGTGCGCACCCAACCCGGGTGGAAGGCGACGCAGATGGCCTTGCCGTCAAGCGCCAGCGACGCATCCTTCAGCACCGAATTCAGCGCTGCCTTGCTGGCGCGATACAGCCAGCCTGAAGGCGAGGTGCGCAGCCCGATCGAACCCATGCGCGAAGAGATCACCGCCAGCTTAGCGCCCGGCGCCAGTGCATCCACCAACTGCGGCAACACGCGCATGGCGCCCAGCACATTGGTGTGCATGACGGCATCGAATTCGTCCGCCGTGGGCGTCTGCAGCCCGGTGTAGCGTGGGCCATAGACGCCGGCGTTGAGCACGATGAAGTCGAAGGCCTCGCCGTTGCCGTTGCCGTTGCCGTCACGGTCACCAGCAATCAGCCGGGCCAGCCCGGCAGTGCTGGCCGCGTCCAGCAGGTCCAGTCGCCATGCAGTCGCACCCAGCAACTGGATGCGCGCCAGGCCTTCGTCGTCACGCGCCGTGCCCGTGACGACGTCCCCTGCCTGGCGGTGCTGGCGCACAAACTCAAACCCGATGCCGCGCGACGCGCCGACGACGAGAACCCTGTTCATGCTGCCACCGGCCTTTCACGCAACAGCTGCAGCGCCAGCGCGATGAAGAGCACACCGCCCAGGCCGTTCAACACCTGCCGCACACGCTGGGACGCACCCAGTTTCGACAGCCGCGCGGCCAGCGCCACCAGCAGCATCAGGAACAGGAAACCCTGGACCACGAACCAGGCACCCAGCATCAGAAACGACAGCGTCTTGTGCGGCGAATCGGCGGGCACGAACTGCGGCAGGAAGGCCAGGAAAAAGAAGGCCACCTTCGGGTTGAGCACGTTGGTGTACAGACCGACGCGGAAGTCAGCGGCAAAGCTGCGTGTGGGCACCGACGCCGCATTGGCGGCGCTGCCCACACCGCCTTGCCAGGCCTGCCGCAACATGCCCAGACCCAGCCACACCAGGTACGCCGCACCGGCCCACTGCACGACCTGAAACGCGGCCGGATACAGCGCCAGCAGCGCCGCAAGCCCAAACGCCGCCGCCAACGCATGCACCACGCAGCCGGCGTTGATGCCCAGCGCAGCAGCAACGCCCGCGCGTGCGCCGCCCTGCAACGTGCGGCTGACGGTGAGCAGGAAATCGACGCCGGGGGTGGCGTTGAGGACGAAGACGGCAGCGGCAAACACCGCTGCTGCGGCCGGGCCCGGCAACAGTTGCGGCAAGTCGATCACAGCATCTCCACCGTCAGCGCCGTCGCCTCACCACCGCCAATGCACAGCGCCGCCAACCCGCGCTTCAAACCGCGCTTGCGCAGTGCACCCAGCAGCGTGACAACAATGCGGGCGCCGCTGGCGCCGATGGGGTGGCCCAGCGCGCAGGCGCCGCCGTGCACGTTGACGATCTCGTGCGCCAGCTTGAACTCATCCATCGCCGCCATCGTGACGGCGGCGAAGGCTTCGTTCACTTCCCACAAGTCCACCTGACTGGCCTGCCAACCGGCTTTGCCCAGCGCCTTGCGGATGGCACCCGCAGGCGCAGTGGCAAACCACTGCGGCTCTTGGGCGTGCACGGCGTGGCTGACGATGCGGGCGATGGGATTCAAGCCCATTTTCAACGCCGTGCTTTCGCGCATCAGCACGAGTGCAGCAGCGCCGTCGCTGATGCTGGATGCGTTGGCCGCCGTGATGGTGCCGTCCTTCTTGAACGCGGGCTTCAGACCCGGGATCTTGTCGAGCTTGGCCTTGAAAGGCTGCTCGTCAAATTTGATCAGCGTGTCGCCGGCCTTGCCGGGCAGTGACACGGGCGCCATCTCCCAGTCGAAGCTGCCGTCTTCGTTGGCGGCCTTGGCGCGCGTGGTGGACGCGATGGCGAAGGCGTCTTGCGCCTCGCGCGTGAACTTGTACTTGTCCACGCACTGTTCGGCAAACACGCCCATCGCCTTGCCGCCGCCGTTGGGTAGACGCTCATAGGCGTCTTCCAGGCCGTCCATCGCCATGTGGTCAAACATCTGCGCCGCGCCGTACTTCACGCCCTTGCGCGCAAACACGAGGTGCGGCGCGTTGGTCATGCTTTCCATGCCACCGGCGACCAGCACATTGGCGCTGCCCGCCGCCAGCATGTCGTGCGCAAACATCAAGGCGCGCATGCCGCTGCCGCACATCTTGGTCAGCGTCACCGCGCCCGTGCTGTCGGGCAAACCAGCCTTGCGCAGTGCCTGGCGCGCGGGCGCCTGGCCCTGGCCGGCCATCAGGCAGTTGCCGAGCAGCACTTCGTCAACGGCATCCCCCGGCACGCCGGCACGCGCCACCGCCGCCTTCACGGCGACGGCGCCCAGCTCCCACGCTGCAAGGGACGAGAAGTCGCCCAGCAAACCGCCGATGGGCGTGCGCGCGGCGGAGACGATGACGATGGGGTCTTGCATGGTGCGATCCTTCAAGAGGCTGCTTCGGAATGCTGTTCAGGCCACGGCCCGCAGTGTGAAACGTTTGGACGGCTCGTAGGGAAACACGTCGTGCACATGACCGGCCTTGATGCGTTCCTTGTGGCCCTGCCAGAAGCTGGCGTCCAGCAGGTCTGCATGGTGCGCCATGAACACTTCTTTCACCGCCGCGTTGCCCAGCAGGAAGGGCGCAAATGTCTCCGGGAACACGTCGCCCTTGTGGACCGTGTACCAGACCTCTCCGCTCATTTCTTCTTCTTCGTTGCGCGGCGTGGGCACGCGGCGGAAGTTGCAGTCGGTGAGGTACTCGATTTCGTCGTAGTCGTAGAAAACCACCTTGCCGTGCCGCGTGACGCCGAAGTTCTTCCACAGCATGTCGCCGGGGAAGATGTTGGCCGCCACCAGGTCCTTGATGGCGTTGCCGTATTCCACCACCGCGTGCGCCATGCCTTCGGGCCCGGCTTCCTGCAGATAGATGTTGAGCGGGATCATGCGCCGTTCGATGTAGAGGTGTTTGATGACCAGCGTGTCGGCAGTTTCTTCCAGAAGGCTCGGGCAGAAGTGCCGGATCTCGTCGATCAGTTGCTCTTCGAATCGACTGCGCGGGAAGGCGACGTTGCTGTACTCCAGCGTGTCGGCCATGCGGCCGACACGGTCGTGTTGCTTCACCAGCAGATACTTGCCCTTGATCTGCTCGCGCGTGGTGTCCTTCTGCGGCGGGTAGAAATCCTTGATGAGCTTGAAGACGTACGGGAACGACGGCAGGTCAAACACCAGCATCACCATGCCCTTGATGCCGGGTGCGATGCGGAACTGGTCGGAAGAATGCCGCTGGTGCGCCATCAGATCGCGGTAGAACAGGTTCTTGCCGTGCTTCTGCAAGCCCAGCGCGTTGTAAAGCTCAGCGCGGGGCTTGCGCGGCATCAGGCTGCGCAAGAACTGCACATAGGCAGACGGCACTTCCATATCGACCATGAAGTACGCACGGGCGTAGCTGAAGATCATCAACAGCTCATCTTCACCAAAGAGCGCGGCGTCGATGTGCAGGCTGCCGTCGGTGCCGTGCAGGATGGGCAGCGCCAGCGGCGTTTCGTTGAAGCCGTTGATGATCTTGCCGACCAGGTACGCGCCCTTGTTGCGGTAGAAAAGGCTGGCCAGCACCTGGATCTGAAAGTTGGCGCGCGGCCGGAAGCCGCCCAGTTCTGCCAGCATGGCCTGCACCACGCGGTCCACATCGCGGTCCAGGTCAGCAAAGGCCGGCGCCAGCTGGAAGTTGGTGACGACGCGCTTCCAAGTCTCGTGCAGATTGTCCTTGCTGGGGTAGTAGGCGCGGTAGGTGGGGGTTGATGCAGGTTCGTCGTCTTCGATGTATTCGGTGCTGACGGCGGGCCGCACGAAGATGAAGTCGTTCTTGAAGTAACTGCGGTGCAGCAGCTTGGACGTGACGCTGTTGAAAAAGGTCTCAGCCAGTTCGGGCTGGTGGTGGTCCGTCAGCAGGCCGATGTAATGCAGCTTGGCCTGCTGCCAGGTGTCCATCGACAGTTGCTCGATGTTGAAGTCGATGCGCAGCCTGTCCACCGCTTCGTTCACGCGCTGGTCGTAGAACTCGATGCGCTGCGCCTGCGCCAGCTGCTGGCCGTGCCAGTCTGCGCGTTCAAAGCGCTGCTTGGCGTTGGCCGTGGTCTCGCGAAACAGGCGGTAGTGGCGGTTGAAGCCGTCGATCAGCGCTTGCGCGATGTCGAAGGCGCTCTGGTCAGTGAGGTGGTGCGGAAACATCGTGGGCCGTGGGCTAGAGCGTGCCGGGGCCGAAGCGGGTGTCGGCGTCGTCGAGGATGTGGTCATCCACTGCGGTCTTGCCGCCCGTGTCGGTGTGGGCGCGGGGATAACGCTTGAGTGCGGTGGCAAAGACATCCACCACCGCGTCGGACCGGTCCATGGTGACGTCCAGGTTCTTCAGCAAGCCGTCCTTCAGCCCATACACCCAGCCGTGCACCGACACCTCTTGGCCGCGCGCCCAGGCGTCCTGCAGCACGGTGGACAGCGCCACGTTGCCGACCTGTTCGATGACGTTCATCTCGCACAGGATGTCTTCCTGCTCTTCAGGCGGCAGATGGTCCAGCCGCCTGCGGTGGCGCAGCCGCACGTCCTGCACGTGGCGCAGCCAGTTGTCGGCCAGGCCGATGCGGATGCCGCGCATCGCCGCACGCACCCCCGCGCAGCCGTAGTGGCCGACGACGATGATGTGCTTGACCTTCAGGTGCTCGACCGCAAACTGGATGGTGGACAGCGCGTTCAGGTCGCTGTGCACCACCACGTTGGCAACGTTGCGGTGCACGAAGACCTCGCCCGGGTCGAGGCCCGTGATCTCGTTGGCCGGCACGCGGCTGTCGGCGCAGCCGATCCACATGTACCGGGGGCTCTGCTGCTGCGCCAGCCGGGTGAAGAAGCCGGGTTCGCGCTGCTCGGTGGCAGCGGCCCAGCGGCGGTTGTTGGACAGGAGGTCGGTGAGGGTGTCGGGCATGTCGGGCTCTTGAGTCACGCAATCTGGATGATTTGGTTGAGCAGTGCGCAGACCTCATGGAATCTGGCATCAGCCAACCGTTTCATCGGGTGGGGTTTGCCGCCCAGCACGCGCCAGTCAAAGGACTTGGGCTGGTGGCAGAGCACATAGCTGATCAGGCCCACCTTGCGGCCCGTCGCCGGGCCAGCGGCTACCGCGAACGGGTTGTCCGCGTTGTAGGCCGCGGTGGTCATCGGCAGGCCCAGAACAAGTGCAGTCTTGCCGTTGAAAGCTTGGGGTGACAGCACCAGGAAGGGATGCAGGTCGCGCATCTCCCGGCCGGCTTGTGGGTTGCAGTCAATCCAGATGATGTCCTGCCGGCCAGGCACCCAGGCCTTGCGACTGGACCCGGCGCTTACCAACGCTCGGCACCCAGCAGCGTGGCGGCCATCGCTTCGCCGCCGTGGCGAGCGAGGTCGAAACGCGCCAGGCGGGATTCCAGCGACTGTGCATCCGCTACGTACGGCGAAATGATGACGGAGTTGCCCTCAACCGTGACACGCACACGCTGGTCGGCCTGCAGCCTGGCGGCACGCGCCACGGCAGCCGGCAAGCGGACACCCAGGTTGTTGCCCCAGCGTTTGATATCGAGCACGGCTTCGCTCATGGCGCATCCTTCAAAACGCAGTTGTCTAGACGGAGTATAGACGCGGCCCGGTTTGCGCCGACACAGAGAACTGCCTCAAGCTCTCAGCCCTTCGCCCGCTGCACGCCGTAGCGGCTGGCCGGCAGAGTCCCCTGCAGATCTCGGGCGCTGCGGGGGAATGGCGTGACCTCTCCTTGGCGGGCGGTGAAGTCGGCAATTATCGGTGCCTCAAAAGAGCGTGGCTACATCGTCTCGGCAAACAGCTCGCGCCCGATCAGCATGCGGCGGATTTCGCTGGTACCCGCGCCAATCTCGTACAGCTTGGCGTCGCGCCACAAGCGGCCCAGCGGGTAGTCGTTGATGTAGCCGTTGCCGCCGAAGATCTGGATGCCTTCACCGGCCATCCAGGTGGCTTTTTCAGCGCACCACAGGATCACGCTGGCGCAGTCCTTGCGCACCTGGCGCACGTGTTCAGCACCCAACATGTCCAGGTTCTTTCCCACCGTATAGCAAAACGCGCGGCCGGCCTGCAGCACGGTGTACATGTCGGCCACCTTGCCCTGGATGAGCTGGAATTCGCCGATGCTCTGGCCAAACTGCTTGCGGTCGTGGGTGTAGGGCACGACGTTGTCCATCACCGCCTGCATGATGCCGATGGGGCCGGCGGCCAGCACGGCACGCTCGTAGTCCAGGCCGCTCATCAGCACCTTGGCGCCACCGTTCAAGTTGCCCAGCACGTTCTCGGCCGGCACCTCGACGTTGTTGAACACCATCTCGCCCGTGTGGCTGCCGCGCATGCCCAGCTTGTCCAGCTTCTGCGCGGTGCTGAAACCCTTCATGCCTTTTTCGACGATGAAGGCGGTGACGCCACGCGCACCCAGCTCGGGTTCGGTCTTGGCGTAGACGACCATGGTGTCGGCGTCGGGGCCGTTGGTGATCCACATCTTGGTGCCGTTCAGCACATAGTGGCCATCGGTTTCAACGGCCTTCAGCTTCATGCTGATGACGTCGCTGCCGGCGCCGGGTTCGCTCATAGCCAGTGCGCCGACGTGTTCACCGCTGATCAGCTTGGGCAGGTACTTCGCCTTCTGCGCTGCGCTGCCATTGCGCTTCAGCTGGTTGACACACAGGTTGCTGTGCGCGCCGTAACTCAGCCCGACACTGGCGCTGGCGCGGCTGATCTCTTCCATCGCGATCATGTGCGCCAGGTAACCCATGCCGGCGCCACCGTACTCTTCCGGCACGGTGATGCCCAGCACGCCAAGTTCGCCCATCTTGCGCCACAGGTCCATCGGGAACTGGTCGCTCTGGTCGATGGCGGCGGCACGCGGCGCGATCTCGGCCTGCGCAAAGGACTGCACCGCGTCACGCAGCGCGTCGATGTCTTCACCGAGCTGGAAGTTGAGGCCTGGCAGGTTCATGCGGTGTCTCCTTGATGTCGTTGGGCGCGCGGTGCGCCGTTTGCCCGGTGCGGGTTTGCTTCAGGTTTTTCGGCGGCAGTCGCCTTCGCAGCCCCCAACGCGTTGCAGCAGCGCTGTTGGTGCTGGGTGATCTGGCCCAGGCGGTCGCCGTGCAGCGTCAGCTTCAGCCGCGTGCGGCCACGCGGGTTGAAGACGAAGTTGCGGCCGGCGCGGCCTGGCTTGAGCAGGCCCAGGTCTGCATGAAAAGGGATGGCGCGCGCGGTGATGTCGAACTCCAGCGCCAACGCGGTGATGGTGAAGACCG
>JANMKK010000209.1:0-10204 GCA_031372005.1 Rubrivivax sp. | reverse complement strand
CTGCTGCTGTCCCTGCTGCTAACAACCGCCGCCCGAAAACCGGGGCCGGGCGCGGGGCCTGTGGCCAGTGGCTGGGGACGAAGGTCGAAGTCATCGGGCGGGCGCGCTCGGAATGGGACTGGCGGGATGGCTGGCTGGGCGGATGCTGCTTGGCTCAAGGAATCGTCGCGGAATACCTCGGTGCGACACCCCTGTTGGCAAGCTTGCTGACAGCCTGAAATTCTAGCGCACCCCGGTGCGACCCTGACCCTGGCTCAGCCGCGCCGGCTGCCACTGCGCACCATGGCGCGCATGTCGTCCAGCGGCACCTGCGTCTGCGCGGCCAACCGGGGCCGTGGCGCGGGCCGAAAGGCGTGGCCATAGACCACTTCAAAGTCCAGCGCCACACGGCCGTCCGGCCCGGCGCGTTCAGCCAGCTGCGCCAGCAGCCGCTCGCGCCAGCGCGGCGTGTGCAAGCCTGCCGCGCGGCGCGGATCGACGTTGCCGCCGAGTTGCCGCAGCTCCGCCAGCAGCGCCTGCGGAGTGGCCCAGCTCAGCGTGAGGGTTTCCTGGTCCATCACCGGGTCGGCGAAGCCGGCATGCACCAGCATGTCCCCAAGGTCGTGCATGTCCACCAGCGGCGCCATCGGCACGGGCCAGACCTGCGCGGCGTAAAGATCGCGCAGACCCTGCAGCGTGCCGGGGCCGAGGGTCGAAAACATCAAGAAGCCGTCCACCACGAGCGCGCGCTGCCAGGCCGCCATTTGTGCCTGCGGGTCCATCACGCCGTGCAGGCCCATGTTGGACCACAGCAGCTCGCCGTTGCCCGCCGCCACGTCTGCCGCGCAGACCGCAACCGCAGCGCCGTCGCGCCAGCGCGCGGGTGACCACCAGGGCTGCTGCAGCCCTGCGGCAGTCGCGTCGCGCCGTGCTGCGTCGCTCTCGATGGCCAGGCGCTGCGCCTGCGGGTAGGCGGTTTTGAGCACCGCCGCACTGGCACCCATGAAAGCGCCCCAGTCGAGGATACGCGCAGGCTTCAGCCGGATCACCGGCAGCCTGTCCGCCATGCGGCGTGCCACTTCACCGTGCAGCCAGGGCGGTTGCGGCTCGCGCTGCAGGCGCCGCTGCACCCGGGCCAGCGCCACGGCGTCCAGCGGGCGTCCTGCGCTGCGTCCTGCGCTGCGTTCGGGCTCGAGCAATGGCATAGCGACCAGTATATTGAGCCGATGCCGCGCCCTGACCTCTTCAGCCTCTGTGCCCATGCCCTCGCGCGGGTGCATGCGCCCAGCCAGTGCGAGGTCTGCCGTCAATGGTGCGGTGAGGGCAAAGAGGTCGGAAGCGCACTCTGCGCCGACTGCGTCGCGCGCTTTGCCACACCGCTGTCGCGCTGCCGGCGCTGCGGCTTGCGCACGGGCCTGACCACACCCGCCTGCGGCGCCTGCCTGCGCGCGCCACCGCCCTTTGAGAACACTGTCTGCGTGGCCGACTACGGATTCCCCTGGGACAGGTTGATTGCCGACTTCAAGTTTGAAGGCCGCGCTGAACTGGCCGGCATGTTGGCGGCGCGCCTGCACGCGGCCTGGCTGCAAGCCCCCAGGCCGCAGGCGGGCACGCCTGCTGTCAGCCTCGTGCTGCCCGTGCCGCTGTCAGCCACCAGGCTGTCTGAGCGCGGCTACAACCAGGCCTGGGAACTGGCGCGCCGCGTCGCAGCACGGGCCATGCTGCCGGCGCGGCCCGACCTGTTGCAGCGCCCGTGGGACACGGCGCACCAGGCCGATCTCAACCGCGCCGCGCGCCAGCAGAACCTGCGCAGCGCCTTCATGGTGGACCCGCGCCTGCGGCCGGTGCTGGCGGGCCAGCGGGTGGCGCTGGTAGACGACGTCATGACCACCGGCGCCACCGTGCGCGAGGCCGCCGCCGTGCTGCTGCGTGCCGGTGCTGCAGCCGTGGACGTATGGGTCATCGCGCGCACTGACGACCACAACGGCGACGACTGAGGCCCATGTTCCACATCGTCCTCGTCGCACCCGAAATCCCGCCCAACACCGGCAACGTCATCCGGCTGGCGGCCAACACCGGCTGCACGCTGCACCTCGTCGAACCGCTGGGCTTCCAGATGGAAGACAAGCTGCTGCGGCGCGCGGGGCTGGACTACCACGAGTGGGCCGACGTGCAGCGCCACGCCAGCTGGGGCGCGCTGGTGCAGCGCCACTTGCCCGATTCAGCGCGCTGCTTTGCTTTCACGACACGCGGGTCGCAGCCCTTGCACACGGTGCGCCTGCTGCCCGGTGACTGGTTCGTCTTCGGCAGCGAGACTGCTGGCCTGCCCGTCGCACTGCGCGACAGCTTTGCGCCCGCGCAGCGCGTTCGCCTGCCCATGCGGCCAGGGCAGCGCAGCCTGAACCTGAGCAACGCGGTGGCGGTGGCTGTGTTCGAGGCCTGGCGTCAGAACGACTACGCCGGCGGCGCGTGAGGATCCGCACCCGCACCCGCACCCGCACCCACATCTGCACCCGCACCCGCACCCGCGAATTCAGAACGCGCATGCCGCGACATCAAGGCGGCCATGGCCTGCGCAGGCGCGATGCGGCCTTCCAGCACATCGACGACAGCAGCCGTGATCGGCATCTCCACGCCCAGCGTCTGCGCGCGCGCCAGCACCGTGGCCGCTGTCAGCACACCTTCGGCGACGTGGCCCAGTGCCTGCAGCGCATCCGGCAGCGATTGCCCCGCCGCCAGCGCCAGCCCCACACGCCGGTTGCGTGACAGATCACCCGTGGCCGTCAGCACCAGGTCGCCCAGGCCTGACAGGCCCATGAAAGTCTCGGCGCGCGCACCCAGCGCCAGGCCCAACCGCGTCATCTCCGCCAGGCCGCGGGTGATCAGCGCGGCGCGTGCGTTCAGGCCTGCGCCCGGCATGCCATCGACGATGCCGGTGGCAATGGCCAGCACGTTCTTCACCGCGCCGCCCACCTCCACGCCCACCACGTCGGCCGAGGTGTAGACCCGCAGCGTGTCGCTGTGGAAGGCCGCCACGGCCAGCGCGCACAAGTCGGCATCGGTACTGGCCGCCACCAACGCGGTGGGCAAGCCGCGCGCCACCTCCAGCGCAAAGCTCGGCCCCGACAACACGCCGCAAGCCATGCCGGGCCGGACAGCGCGCGCCACCTCATGGCCGAGCGCAGCGGTGCCGGCTTCAAAGCCCTTGCACAACCAGAGCGCAGCACAATCTGGCCGCACCGCCTGCAGCGCCAGCAACGCCTGGCGCAAGCCGGCCATGGGCGTGGCGATGAGGGTGAGGCCGGCGGCGCCATGCGCCAGCGCCGTGCCGTGATCGGCGCTGACGGCCAGCGCCTGGGGCAGCGTCACCTCGGGCAGATAAGGCCGGTTGCAGCGCTCGCGCCGCAGCGCGTCGGCCTGGTGGGCATCGCGCGCCCACAGCAGAACGTCGTGCGCGCCAGCGGTGGCGGCCACCGCCAGCGCGGTGCCCCAGGCGCCGGCACCCAGTACCGCGATCTTCATCGCTGAGCCGGCCGCTCCTGTTGCCTTGCAGGCCGCGCGCTCGCAGAGCTCGCACCCGAACTGAGGCAATCGCGTGTGCGCAGGCACACGCTCATGTCCTCAGTTCGCCCCCGTGATGATGGGTGAACCGCCATTGCTCTGTGCCGCGGCTTGTGCCTGCTGGGCTTCGAACATGGCCTGGAAATTGACTTCGGTCAGCAGGATCGGCGGGAAGCCGGCACGCGTGCAGACGTCGGACACGATGGCGCGCAGATAAGGGTAGATCATCTGCGGGCAGACAATGCTGATGATTCCCTGCATCTGTTCTTCGGGCACGTGGCGGATCTCGAAGATGCCGGCCTGCTTGGCTTCCACCAGGAACAGCACCTTGTCCTTCACCTTGGTAGTGACGGTGGCGGTGACGGTGACTTCATAAATGCCGTCCGACACCGGCGCTGCGGCCATGCCAAGGTTGATGTCCACCTGCGGCTGCGCCTGTTCCAACAGGATGCCCGGTGAATTGGGTTGCTCCAGCGACAGGTCTTTCAGGTACATGCGCTGAATCTGGAAAACGGGGGTCTCGTCGGCCATGGTGTCGGTCTTGTGTTCGGGGGTGAAAGAAGGCCCGGCACTGTCAAGCGCCGGGCCAGGAGCCGCGCATTATCTGCCACGTGCCGCGCCGGCAACATCCACTGGGGCGGGCCGAAATCACGGCGGCGTCACTGCAGATTCACGGCAGGGAGGGTGCCTCAGCCCTTCAACATCGGCAGCAGGCCGCCGCGCTGGTCAAGCGCCATCAGGTCGTCGCAGCCGCCCACATGGGTGTCGCCGATGAAGATCTGCGGCACCGTGCGCCGGCCGGTGCGCTGCATCATCAGGTCACGCTGTGCGGCATCCAGATCGACACGGATCTCTTCGATGTCCGTCACGCCCCGCTGCTTCAGCAGCGCCTTGGCGCGAACACAAAACGGGCACACCTGGGTGGTGTACATCTGGACGGCGGTCATGCGGCGGTTCCTGGTGTCATGGAAGCGCGAATTGTCGTGCCTCGGCCCTGCGCTTGCAGGGCGCGGGCTCATGAAGCCTTGTCGGCCGCCTTGTTGCCCGCCTTGTCGGCCACTTTCTCGGCCACCTTGGCCACCTTGCCCATTGGCAACTGCGCTTCGCGCCAAGCTGCCGTGCCGCCCGCAATGGCCAGCGCTTTTTCATAGCCCGCCTTGCGCAACAGTGCTGCGGCGCGGCTGGCGCGCGCGCCAGTGGGGCACAGCAGCAAGAGCGGCAAGGTCTTGTTGGTGGGCACGTCCTTTGAGCTTTCGATCTGCCCCACCGGCACGTTGCGTGACCCGGCCGCGTGGCCGGCCGCATATTCGGCCGGCTCGCTGACATCGATCAGCACGCCCTTTTCGCGGTTGATCAGCCGCACCGCCTCGGCCGTGCTCACGGCACCTGCACCGCCCGCGCCCTGGCGCAGCAGCGGCCACACCAGCAGGGCGCCCGAAGTCAGGGCCACGAGGATCAGGATCCAGTTGTCAACGATGAATTTCAAGGGGGCCGCCGCAGGGTGAAAAACCGCGAATTATAGAATCGTGGCCATGCTCAAGCCAATGCACCTGCCCTTGCACCTGCCCTTGCACCTGCCCATGCACAAGCTCGTACTCATCCGCCACGGCGAATCAACCTGGAACCTGGAAAACCGCTTCACCGGCTGGACCGACGTGCCGCTCACCGCCACCGGCGTGGCGCAGGCGCGGCAGGCGGGTCGGCTGCTGAAGGAAGCGGGTTATGACTTCGACGTGGCCTACACCTCGGTGCTGAAACGTGCGGTGTGGACGCTGTGGCATGCACTGGATGAACTGGACCGCACCTGGCTGCCGGTGCACAACGACTGGCGCCTCAACGAACGCCACTACGGCGCGCTGCAGGGCCTGAACAAGGCCGAGACGGCGCGTGAGTATGGTGACGAGCAGGTGCTCGTCTGGCGCCGCAGCTACGACACGCCGCCGCCGGCGCTGGCGCCTGAAGACGCCCGCAGCGAACGCGCCGACCGGCGCTATGCCGGCCTGCAACCAGCGCAGATTCCGCTGACCGAATGCCTGAAGGACACCGTCGAGCGTATGTTGCCGTTCTGGCACGAACGCATTGCCCCGGCGCTGCACGCGGGCCAGCGGCTGGTGGTGGCGGCGCATGGCAACAGCATCCGTGCCATCGTCAAGATGCTGGACGGCATCGGTGACGATGCGATCGTTGGCGTCAACATCCCCAACGGCATCCCGCTGGTGTATGAACTGGACGCGGCGCTGAAGCCGATCAAGAGCTACTACCTGGGCGACGCCGAGGCCGCCGCGCGTGCCGCGGCTGCGGTGGCCCGCCAGGGCAAGGCATAGCGCCACCGTCAAGCGTAGATCAGCCCGAAGACCTGTTCGGGCAGCACGCGCGGCACGGCGCTGCGGTCAACCAGGGTGCCGACGATTGAAAATTCAGCCTGCGCGGTATCGCGCCGCGGCCCGCCCGTGACGGCCTTGCCAGCGGCCGTGACCAGCACCGCCACTTCCGCCCCCGGACCGGCCACAGCGCGGCGCACCACGATGCCGGCTTCACCACTTTTCAGCCGCACCAGATCGCCCGGCGGGTACAGGCCCACGGCCCGGATCAGCGCGGCGGCAACGGTGCTGCTCGGGTCTTCCTGGAAGAGCTGGCGCACGGCCGCTTGAGGTGGCAGCGCCGGGCGCAGCGCACGCGGGCTGAGCTTGGCGGCATAGACGTCGGCGGCTCGCACCACGCAAGCCAGTTCACCGGGCGCGTCGATCGCGCGGGGGTAGCCACCCGCACCTTTCTGCTCGTGGTGGTCTTCAACGCCAGTCAGCCATTCGATGTCGGTGATGCCGCTGGCGCGCAGCATCTCGGCGGACTTGGCAGGGTGGGCGCGAATCTGGTCCATCTGCTTCTTGCTCGGCGGGTCAGCCTGGTCGGCCATTCGCGCCTGCAGTTCGACGATCGACGCGTTCATCGTCAGCGACACGGCCACGGCGCACTGCACACGGTCGGCATCCCAGCCCAGCCGCATGGCTGTCAGCTGCACCACCAGCGCGGTGTGGCGCGCATGGGTCAGCGCATACAGCGCCATCCGTTTGTTGTCCTGGCGCAGCAGCGTGAACAGCGCGGCGTCAGGCTGGCTCGTTACCAGCGCCATCTGCTGCTTCACCAGTTGCGCCAGCAGCGGCGTGGCGGCCGGGTCGCGGCCTACCTGGCGCAGCGCGTCGTCAATGTCCCAGATGTGGTGTTCCCAACGGTCAAACCAGGTCAGCTTGCGCCCGCTTGGTACCAAGCCGGTGCCACCACCGCCTTTCTCGCGCGCCTGCCGCGCAGCCTGCACGTCTTCATAGGCGACGCACGCACCGCGTTCCAGCAGCGCCTTCAACTGGCGCAGGTCCAGCACGCACTGGCCTTGCGCCAGCAGCAACCGGCCCTGCGCGTCGCTGATGGCAAACGGCAGCGGCGCGCCAGGCGCCATCAGGTCGCGCACGCTTTCCAGCGGCAGCGTGGCGGGGTGCTGACTCATCGCGCAAGCTCCTTGGGCGTTGTACTGCGGACCTTCCACTGCGCCACACATCGGCGCAGTCCCACGCCGGTTCAACTGCAAGCACTGATGGCGCTGATGGTGCTGATGGTGCTGATGGTGCTGATGGCGCTGATGGCGGCCGCCAGCAGAGGCACGACGCTGACGGCGTTGCTGCTGTGCGGCACGCAGTCGGTGCTCCAGACATGCCGCACCCCCGCAGCATGCACCTGCGCCAGCGCATCGCCAACAAACAG
This sequence comes from Rubrivivax sp., assembly GCA_031372005.1. Taxonomy (GTDB): domain Bacteria; phylum Pseudomonadota; class Gammaproteobacteria; order Burkholderiales; family Burkholderiaceae_C; genus Rubrivivax. Next base: position 2,911 of record JANMKK010000209.1, on the reverse strand, counting down.
TGCGTGGGTGACGGCCACGTCGACGCTGGCCGCGCCACGCGCCAAGGCACCGCGTGCAGCCGCCGCCAGCGTGCGGCCGGTGCTGGCCACGTCGTCCAGCACCACCACCGCGCGGCCAGCCACGTCGTGGTCGGGGAGAGCCACGTTCACATCGCGGTCACCATGGCGCTGCTTCCGGCACACCGCGTGGTCCAGGCCATGCGCGGACGCAGCGATGCGCACCCACTGGCCCGCTTCTTCGTCCGGCGCCAGCAGCAGCGCGCGCGGCACCTCACGCGCCACAAAGGCACCCAGCAGCGGCGCCGCCGTCAACGCCAGGCCGCGGCGGCCGGGCACCACGTCGTCCATCGTCGCCACGCGGTGCAGGTGCGGGTCCACCGTGATCACGGCGTCGAACGCGCTGGCCAGCAACTGGCCCAGGTGGCGCTGGCTCACCACTTCACCGGGCGTGAAGGCCATGTCCTGGCGCATGTAGGCCAGGTAGGGGCAGACGAGCGTGAGGCGTGCAGCACCCAGTTGACGCGCACCGGCCGCTGCCAGCAGCAGCAGCGCCAGCCTCGCGTTGGGCTGTTGCAGGCCGCGCAGCAGCACGGTGTGCGCGGGCAGCGCAGGCGGCAGGCGCAGGCGCGTTTCACCGTCCGGGAAGGTGTGCTGGTCGATCAGGCAGCAGGCAAGACCCAGCGCGTCGGCAAGCCGCTGCGCCAGTGGCGCTTCGTCGTCAAAGGCCAGCAGCATCGTCATCAGCTCAGCCCTTCAACCGCTCGGCCACCAGTTCATGCAGGTGCGCGGCCAGCGCGCGGCGGTCGGCGTGCCGCGTGCCCACGGACGGCAACAACTCCACGCTGACAGCCAGACCCTGCGCCGAGGCCACGCGCCACAGGCTCTGCAGCAGCGTGGTGTCGCCGATGAAAGTCACGGCTTCGCTGAAAGGCCCGCGCGGGTCGCTGAAGCGCAGCACCACAGGCTGCACCGGCGTTGCGGTGGCCACCGCCGCTTGCAGCAGGTTGGCGTGGAAGGGCAGCAACTCAGGCCCGGTGCCGGTGGTGCCTTCGGGGAACACCGCCACCGTGTCGCCCGCCTTCAGCGCTTCGGCCACCGCGTGCACCACGCGCACCGCGTCGCGCTTGCGTTCGCGTTCGATGAACAGCGTGCCGGCATTGCGGATCAACCAGCCCAGCAGCGGCCACGACAACACATCGGCCTTGGAGACGAAGCGGGCATGCGGCGCAGCAGCGTGGATGGCGGCGATGTCCAGCCACGAGATGTGGTTGGCCACGATCAGCGTTGCACCCGGCCTCGGCGTGCCACTGACTTGCAGCGTCAGCCCCATGGCGCGCACGAGTCCCGCCGACCACCAGCGGATGCGTTCGTGGCGGCCTGCAGCGTCCAGTGCCGGAAAGCGCGTCATCACCAGCATGCCGTGCAGCACGTGCAGCGTGGCGCGCAGCAGGCGCCAGAGGGCACGCACTCTTGACATCAGCAGGCGCATCACAGTTCAGGCCGACGTTCAAACATCAGCGCGCAGGCACCGCAGCATGTTCATAGGCCACCGTGCCCGCCACCAGCGTGGCGCGCACGCGCCCGGGCAGCGCCATGCCGGTGCTGGCAAAAGCGAACGGCGTGTGTTTGCCCTGGCTGGCCAGCGCGCCGGGTTCCACGGCCCACAGCGCAGCTTCGTCGAAGATGCAGACATCGGCCACACCGCCCTCCACCAGCCGCCCCGCACTGGTGCTGAGCGAGCCGATGGCGTCGCCCAGCACGCGCACCGGGTCCACCGTCACCCGGGCCAAGGTCCGCGCCAGCGGCACGCCGCTGTCCGCGCCCCAGCGCAGCGCCAGGCTCAGCAGCAACTCGAGCCCGGTGGCGCCGGGTTCGGCTTCACCAAAGGGCAGGTTCTTCATGTCCTCGGCCACCGGGTTGTGGTCGGACACCAGCGCGTCGATGGTGCCGTCGGCCAGGCCCAAGCGCAGCGCGTCGCGGTCGGCGCCCTGGCGCAGCGGCGGCGTCAGGCGCATGTCGGGGTTGAAGTAGCCGATGTCGATGTCGGTGAGGTGCAGCGACTGGATGCTGACGTCGGCCGTCACCGGCAGCCCTTCGGCCTTGGCCGCGCGCAACAGCTTCACACCCGCCGCGCTGGACAGGCGGCACAGGTGGACCCGCGCATTCGTCACCCGCACCAGTTCGAAGATCGTGTGCAACGCAATCGTTTCTGCAATCACCGGCACACCCGACAGCCCCAGGCGCGTGGCCACCGCGCCCTGCGCCGCCACGCCCGTGCCCAACGCCGCGTCCTGCGGCCGCAGCCACACCGTGTAGCCATGGGTGGCGGCGTACTGCAGCGCGCGCAGCATGACGAGCGTGTCGGTCAACGCCACGTCGGCCTGCGAAAAACCCACGCAGCCGGCTTCGGTCAGTTCGACCATTTCGGTCAGCGTGGCGCCTTCGAGCTTGCGCGTCAGCGCGCCCAGCGGAAAGAGCCTGCAGCGCGACAGCTTGCGGGCACGGAACTTCAGCATCTCAACGAGGCCGGGTTCGTCCAGCACGGGGTCGGTGTCGGGCAGGCAGACGAGGCTTGTGACGCCGCCCGCTGCCGCCGCAGCGAGTTCGCTTTCCAGCATGCCTTCGTGTTCCTGCCCCGGTTCGCGCAGCCGCGCCGCCAGGTCCACCAGGCCGGGTGCGACGACCAGGCCGGTGGCGTCGATGGTCCGCTCAGCTTGGAAGTCAGGCACGTGGCCGATGCTGACGATGCGGCCTGAGGCTGTTGTGATGTCGGTGACCTCGTCGCGGCCCGATCCCGGGTCGATGACGCGGCCGTTGCGGATGAGAATCTTCACGCTTGATTCCCCGCGATCGTGCTCATCACTGCCATGCGGACGGCAATGCCGAACGTCACCTGCGGCAAGATCACCGA
>JANMKK010000446.1:0-2494 GCA_031372005.1 Rubrivivax sp. | reverse complement strand
CACCGTGTCCCAGTTCAGGCCGGCCTGTTGCGCCACGTCGTGCAACGCCAGCACCACGCCTTCCTCCATCGCCTTCAGGCCGCAGACATAGAAATACGCCTGGGGGTCGGCCAGCAGCGGCGCCAGGTCGGCCTTGCGTTCACGCATCGCATCTTGTACATAACGTTTGGGTTGACCGGGCGTGCGGCTGAAGGCAAAGTTGATGTCGATGAAGTCCCTGGGCAGGCCTTGCAGCGGGCCGAAGTAGGGCAGTTCTTCCTGGCTGCGGGCGCCGAAAAACAGCATCAGCTTGCCGCCTTCAAACTTGCCGGAAGCACGCAAACGGCGCCGCCATTCCGTCATCGCCCGCATCGGCGCGCTGCCGGTGCCGGTGCAGATCATCACGATGTGGCTCTTCGGGTGGTTCGGCATCAGGAAGCTGGTGCCAAAGGGGCCGATCACCTGCACGCTGTCGCCCACCTTCAGGTCGCACATGAAGTTGCTGGCCACGCCACGCACGGGCTTGCCATGGTGGTCTTCGAGGACGCGCTTGATGGTCAATGAGACGTTGTTGTAGCCCGGCCTTTCGCCGTTGCGCGGGCTGGCGATGCTGTACTGGCGCGGGTGGTGGGCACGGCCATTGCCGTCCGTGCCGGGCGGGATGACGGCGATGCTCTGGCCTTCCAGCACCGGGAAGGGGATGGTGCCGAAGTCGAGCACGATGTGGTGTGTGTCGTAGTCGCTCAAGCCCGCCTTGCCGAGTTCAGTGACGCGCACATTGCCCACCACGGTGGCGGTGATGTGCTTGTCCGCCGCCTTCGGGCCATAGAGGTTGGTGTAGGCGTGCGCAGCGCTCCAGGGCGGCAGCGTGGCGCCGAACTGCGCGCTGTTGAAGGCGGGTTCGGTGCCGGGTTCGACGGGGGCTGTGTTGACCACCTCGGTTGCCGCTTCTTCAACGGCCTCACCACCCGACAGTTCAGCCAGCTGGTCACGGCTCAGTTCCGCCGGCAACTCGTCCCACCCCAGCTGCTCTTCCAGGCTGTAGGCCTTGACGAGTGGCATCTTGCGGTAGTTGTCGATGCTGCCGGTGGGGCACGGCGAGATGCAGTCGTTGCACCAGTTGCACTTGCTGGCGTCCACCACGTAGTTGCGCGAGTCGTGCGAGATCGCGCCCACCGGGCACATGGTTTCGCAGGTGTTGCAGCGGATGCAGATCTCGGGGTCGATCAGGTGTTGCTTGATGAAAGTCACGGCCATGTCCATCGGCGGTCTCCGGGTCGAAGCTGAAGTGTGGCACCGAGCCGTTGCCCGTAGGGCGAGGCGAGCCATCAAGCAAACGCCGCGGAACCGGCTGCGCCGGGCCGCTGGGGTTGCCCCCTTGAGGGGGAAGCGCCGACAGGCGCTCCGGGGGTGGATCAATCAGGCGAAACGCACGTACTCGAAGTCCACAGGTTGCCGGTTGATGCCCATCACCGGCGGCGCAATCCAGTTGGCAAACTTGCCCGGCTCCACCACGCGCCCCATCAGGCTGGCCACAAAGGCGCGGTCGCTGCCGCTGGGCAGCCAGCGGTCCTCATTCGCCTTCCATTCCGCGTCACCCACCACGCGCCCATCGGGCGACACTTTCACGCCCGACAGCGCACCGATGTTGCGGTGGAAGGCCTTGTGCGGCACGCTCAGGCGCATGGGGATGCCGGCCTTGTCCAGCACCCTGTTCCAGCGCTCGACGCCGGCCACGCTGTCCTTGATGTAGTCGTCGCGCAGCACTTCGTTCAGGGCGTTGAGCATCGGCACCTGCTTTTCAACCAGTTGGCCATTGCGCGCTTCCAGCACCGGGTAGGTCTGGCCCTTCAGCACATGGTCATCCGCGCGCTTGCCTTCTTCATAGCGGCCTTTCAGGCCCGATGAATAGAAGATGGCGGCGTTGCTGGACTCGTCGGCACCGAAGAGGTCGATGGTGACGCTGAAGTGGAAGTTGATGTAGCGCTGGATCGTCGGCAGGTCGATCACGCCGGCATTGCGCAGCACGCTCACGTCGTCGGTCTTCAGCTCGTTCATCTTCTGCGCCGTGCGTTGGATGACGCGGCTGATGCCGCTTTCGCCCACGAACATGTGGTGCGCTTCTTCAGTCAGCATGAACTTGGTCGTGCGCGCGAGAGGATCAAACGCACTCTCGGCCAATGCGCAGAGCTGGAACTTGCCGTCGCGGTCGGTGAAATACGTGAACATGAAGAAGCTCAGCCAATCGGGCGTCGCTTCATTGAAGGCGCCCAGGATGCGCGGGTTGTTGGCGTCGCCGCTGCGGCGTTCCAGCAGGCCTTCGGCTTCTTCGCGGCCGTCGCGGCCAAAGTGTTTGTGCAGCAGATAGACCATCGCCCACAGGTGGCGGCCTTCTTCGACGTTGATCTGGAACAGGTTGCGCAGGTCGTACATGCTGGGCGCTGTCAGGCCCAGGTGGCGCTGCTGTTCGACCGACGCGGGTTCGGTGTCGCCCTGCGTGACGATGATGCGGCGC
>JANMKK010000047.1:0-4985 GCA_031372005.1 Rubrivivax sp. | reverse complement strand
GATGCGGCCGCGCGGGCCGTCGAGTTCATCACCCAGCAACTGGTAGGTGGGGCAGGTGGCGGTGCAGAAGCCGCAGTGCACGCACTTGCGCAGGATGGCTTCGGCTTCTTCGCCGTCGCGGGTGCCTTTGAATTCGGGGGCAAGGTTGGTTTGCATCAGGTCGTTCAGAGAGGTTTCAGGAGCAGCGCCAAGAGTGGCATCAACACGGCGGCCAGCACGACCTGCATCCCTAGAGCCAGTGCTGCGTAGGCACCAGCCGCCGGGTGCACCTGCAGCGCGCGCGCCGCGCCCACGCCGTGCGACGCCGTCCCGAGCGCAAAACCGCGCACTTCCGGGTTCTGGATGCGCAGCGCGTCGAACAGGTACTTGGCACTCACCGCACCCACCAGCCCCGTGAGCACCGCGAACACCGCCGCCAGCGCCGGGATGCCGCCCAGCTGCGCGGCAATGCCCATGGCCACCGGGGCGGTCACGGACTTGGGCGCCAGCGAAGCCAGCACGTCGGCCGGCAGGCCCAGCGCCCAGCCGATGCCCACCGCGCATGCCGCCGCCACCGTGCCGCCGGCCAGCGACGCAGCCAGCAGCGGCGCCGCTCGGCGGCGCAGTTCCACGCGGCGCTGCCACATCGGCCAGGCCATGGCGACGACTGCGGGCCCGAGCAGGAAGTGGATGAACTGCGCACCTGAAAAGTAGGTGGGGTAAGGCGTGTCAGTGGCTTGCAGCAACAGCGACAGCACCAGCACCGTCCACAGCACCGGATTGGCCCAGGGCGGCTGGTTCAGGCGCGCTGACGCCGCCTGCGCCAGCACATAGATTGTCAGCGTGGCGGTCAGCCCGAACAGCGGCGTGGCCGACAGGTACAGCCAGAGTTCAACGAAGTTCTGCATGCGGGCCTGTCAAGGCGTTTCAGAAGCCGACGGTGACGGCTGCTGCTGCGGCGGTGGCAGCAGCGCGCGCAACACCCATGCCGTCACGGCCAGGCCGGCCCAGGTGGACAGCACGATGGCCGCCGCCATGCGCCCGCCGTACTGCGCCACCAGACCGAGGTGCGTGATGACGCCCACACCCACCGGCACGAACAGCAGCGACAGGTGCTGCAGCAAAGGCTCACACGCCGCCGCAGCCGGTGCGCGCACGGCCGGCCACTGCAGCAGCGCAAAGAGCAGCAAGAGGCCGATCACCGGCCCCGGCAGCGGCAGGTGGGCGGCGCGCGACACGGCCTCGCCCGCTGATTGGCACAACAGCAACAGGGCCAGACCGCGGAGGGTGTCCATCACCGCTCAATTCAGCCGGTAGCTCAACACCCAGTAGTGGCCGTATTCGGTCCACTGCGGGTCTTGGGCGCGCGGGCCCAGCTGGGCGATTGCCTGTGTGCGCGTGGGAAAGTTCTTCAACACTTCGTGCACGCTGCCGTCGTCCAGCGGGCGGTTCTGGTAGCTGTTGCCGTCGGCGTCAGTGCGCGACAGGGGTGTGCTGCTGCCAGGCACATAACGGTTGTCCAGCATGACCACGCGCGCGCCAGGTTCCAGCCGCGCGTGCAGCGTGGCCAGCCAGGACTGCAGGCGCGGCAGCGGCACGTGGCTCCACCAGCAGCCGGCGAATGCAGCATCGAATGAAGCACCATGGCAAGAAGCGGCGCCAACAGTCTGGCTTCCAAGTTCAGCGAAAGTGTAGGCATCCACCGTGGCCAGCTGCACGCAGGCTGGCAGGGGTTTGTAGCGCGCCACGTCCATGGTTTCGGGGTTCAGGTCCGTGGCCAGCCAGGTGTGGGCGTCGCGCGCGCCGTGCAGCGTCCACCAGCCGGTGCCGCAGGCCACTTCCAGCACGCGGCGGCCGTTGAACTGCGCGGGCAGCCAGGCTTCCATCGCGCGCAGGTCGGTCTGCCGTTCGGGTTTGAAGTAGACGCGTTCGTAGATGGCGGCGCGCTGCGCGTAGTACGCCGCCATGCTGTGTTCGGTGCCCATCTCTACAGCCCCGACACCAAGCGGCCGGGGTTGAAGATGCCAGCCGGGTCGAAGGCCAGCTTCAGTTCGCGGTGGATGCGGTCCAGCGGCGCCTTCAGCGGCGCAAAGGTGCCCACGCCCTTGTCACGGGCGCGGAACAGCACCGCGTGCCCGCCGACGCCAGCCGCCGCGTCGCGCAGTGTGGCGGCCGGCGCGCTGGTGCAGATCCAGCGCTGCGCACCGCCCCATTCCAGCAACTGTTCACCCGACAGTTTCAGCGGCGCGGCGGTCGGCGGCACCGACAACCGCCACAAGCCTGCACCGCCGTCCACGGCGCGCGCCGCACTGACGAAAAATTCGTCACGGTGGTCGCGCAGCCCTTGCCAGAAAGCCTGCGCGGCGGGCAGGTCGATCAGCTCGCCGCCGATGCGGTCCTGCGCCGCTTTCACGGCGGCTGCAGCACCCGACAGGCGCAGCACCAGCATGCCGTCCCACCAGGCGCTGGCATTCAGCGGCAGCGGCTGGCCGCCCCATTCATTGAGGCGCTTGATGGCGCTGGCGGCGTCCAGTTCCAGCCGCACGGTCACTGTGGCTGGCGCCACGGGCAGCACCTTCAGCGACACCTCGCAGATGACACCGAAGATGCCCATGCTGCCGGCGAGCACGCGCGACACGTCGTAGCCCGCCACGTTCTTCATCACCGTGCCGCCAAAGTTCAGCAACTCGGCACGGCCATTGAGCAGCGCGGCGCCCAGCACGTAGTCGCGCACGCTGCCCACGGCCGCGCGCGCGGGGCCGGCCAGGCCGGCAGCGACCATGCCGCCGACTGTGCCCAAGGACATGCCTGAGGACATGCCGATGGACGCGCCACCCAACTCGCCCGTGGCGCCAAAACGCGGCGGCTCGAAGGGCAGGCACTGGCCCTGTTCCGCCAGCGCCGCTTCCAGGTCGGCCAGCAGCGTGCCGCCGCGCACGGTGACGACGAGTTCGCTGGGCTCGTAGCTGCTGATACCCGCCAGTGGCCGCACGTCCAGCACGTCACCGACCGGCTCGCCGCCATAGAAGGCCTTGGTGCCGCCACCGCGAATATCCAGCGGCGTGCGCGCGGCGCGCGCCGCCTGCACCTGCTCAACCAGCCTTTGCAGCACCACGTCCATGGTCAGAATCGCTCCAGTTCTGCAAAGGGCAGAAGCCCTCTCTTGACATGCATGCGGCCGTACTCGGCACAGCGCTGCAACGTGGGAATCACCTTGCCGGGGTTGAGTGTCTGGCCCTTGTCGAAGGCGCGCTTGACGGCAAACATCTGCTCGCGTTCTTCGGCGCTGAACTGCACGCACATGCTGCTGAGTTTTTCCACGCCCACGCCGTGTTCACCAGTGACGGTGCCGCCCATCGCGACGCTGGTTTCCAGGATGTCGGCGCCGAAGAGTTCGCAGCGGTGCAGCTGGTCGGGGTCGTTGGCGTCGAAGAGGATCAGCGGGTGCAGGTTGCCGTCGCCGGCATGGAAGACGTTGCAGCACTTCAGGCCGTACTTCACCTCCATGTCGGCAATCGCCAGCAGGATGTCGGCCAGGCGTTTGCGCGGGATGGTGCTGTCCATGCACATGTAGTCAGGGCTGATGCGGCCGCTGGCGGGGAAGGCGTTCTTGCGGCCGCTCCAGAAAGTGAGGCGCTGTTTTTCGTCCTTGCTCACTTCCATCCGCGTCGCGCCGCAGCCCGACAGCACGTCGAGCATCCTGTCGATTTCTTCGGCCACCTCTTCGGGCGTGCCGTCGCTTTCGCACAGCAGGATGGCCGCTGCATTCAAGTCATAACCGGCGTGCACGAAGTCTTCCACCGCCGCCGTCATCGGCTTGTCCATCATCTCCAGCCCCGCCGGGATGATGCCGGCGGCGATGATGGACGCCACCGCGTCGCCGGCTTTCCGGATGTCGTCGAAGCTGGCCATGATGCAGCGCGCCAATTGCGGCTTGGGCACCAATTTCACCGTCACTTCGGTCGTCACCGCCAGCATGCCTTCGCTGCCCACCACCAGCGGCAGCAGGTCCAGCCCCGGCACGTCCAGCGCTTCAGAGCCAAATTCCACCGCCTCGCCTTCGCAGGTGAAGCCACGCACACGCAAGACGTTATGCAGCGTGAGACCGTATTTCAGGCAGTGCACGCCACCGGAGTTTTCAGCCACGTTGCCGCCAATGGTGCAAGCGATCTGGCTCGACGGGTCGGGCGCGTAGTACAGGCCCAGCGGTGCCGCCGCTTCGCTGATGGCCAGGTTGCGCACACCGCATTGCACGGTGGCGGTGCGCGCCAGGCGGTCGATCATGACGATCCGGTTGAACTTGGCGAGCGACAGCGTCACCCCCAGCGCGTGCGGCATGGCGCCGCCGCTCAGGCCCGTGCCGGCGCCGCGTGCCACCACCGGCAGCTGCAGCGCGTGGCAGGCCTTGAGCACCGCCGCGACTTGCGCTTCGGTTTCCGGCAGCGCCACCAGCAGCGGCATCTGGCGGTAGGCGGTGAGGCCGTCGCATTCATAAGGCACCGTGTCTTCGCCATGCCACAGCAGGGCGTGCGCTGGCAGCAATGGCGTCAGCGCGGCCACGGCTTCGGCTTGCCGGGCGGCGCGTTCATGCATGCGTTCGGCGGTGTGGAGTGCGGCCAGGGCCGGGGCGGCGCTCGCGTTCATGCGTCTGTCCTTGGGCGCCTCGGGCTCGGCGCGCGGTATGTCGGACTTTACGATGGACGGCTCAGACTTCCGCGCCAGCGCCGGTGAAGACCGTCAACACGCCGGTGTAGCCGTAGAGGTGGTGGCGCGCGATCTCGCCGGCGGCGAAAAAGCCCACCAGCGGCACGTCGCCCAGCGCGTGCTGCACGAGCTTCTGTTCGGCCGCCGGCCCGCCAACGTGCGGGCCGCCGCGGCCTGAGCAGCTGACGTAGAGGGCGCCGCGGATGTGGCGTGCCGGCTCGGCCGGGCTGGCGCGCGCGGAAGCCAGCGCGGTTTCGCTGTGCGATTCCACATCGTCCCGGATCTCGCTGCAAATGCGCACC
>JANMKK010000042.1:0-13474 GCA_031372005.1 Rubrivivax sp. | reverse complement strand
CAGCGCCACGCCGGCGGCGCATTGCTGGTCGTCGGCGTTGCCGTCGCGGTAGGCCAGCAGCAGGTCGTAGAAGGCCTTGGGCAGCGGCGAATCCACGCTGATGTCGGTGGCGCCATGCAGGCGCAGGAAGGCGCGGAAATCGATCTCGTCCAGCGCATCCAGCGCGTGTGCGCCCAGTCCTTGTGCGCCCGCCAGCACACCGGCGATGCAGCTCAAGCCGATGTCGGCAATGATGAACAGCCGCCGCGCTTCGGTGTCGTGTTCGATGCGCGCTTCCAGGTGCGCCAGCAGTCTTTCGCGCACGCCGTGCATGCGGCGCTTGATCAGGTCTGCATCGCGGTCGTGGTGGTAGTCACCAGCGGCGCCCGCTTGCTGCACGGCGGCGGTGTCACGCGCTTCGCGCAGCAGCAGTTCCGCCACCACGATGTCGGCCACGTCCTCGCCCAGGTGCAGCAGGTGCGCAGCTTCGGCTTCCAGCCATTGCAGCAGGCCCCTGAAACCGGGCTTGCGCGGCGGGGGCGGTTCGGTGAAGAGGCTGCCCGCCAACAACCGGTGCAGCGACTGCAGCGTTTCACTGACCATGTCCCACACGCTCGGGCTCTCGGCGCCCTGGCCGGGCGTGTCGTCGGTGGACGGAAATTCCAGCGGCCAGTTCAGCCATTGGCCATCCACCTGCTCACCCAGGTTGATGAGGTTGTGGCGCTTGAAGGCATCGTCCCAGTGCGCCAGCGGCGTGCCGGCCGGGCGGCCGAGTTCGGCATACACCGCGCGCATCATCGCGAAAGCGTTGTGGTACCAGCCCATCCAGATGTGCAGGCCGTGTTCTTCGATGCGGTCGTGCGCGCCGCGGCCGCTGGCGCCGTTGCCGCCCAGGCGCCAGCCGAGTTGATAGACGGTGATGGACTCATGGCGACTGCGCCAGTCGGGCTGGTTGGTCAGCGCATAGGCCGCGCTCAGCGACGACGCACCGCCGCCCAGGATGACAAGCTTCTTGGCGTCGGTCATGACGGACCCTTTAGCTGAAGATGCGGGCGATGCGGCGGCCGATGTCCAACTGCCCGTCCCATGGCATGCCGGAGTCGAAGCGCAGCTTGTCGTTCAAGCGCCAGGGCATCAGGAAGTCGGGCTCGTGCAGGTTCCACACCTCGCACAGCCGGGCGTTGCTGCCGCTGGTGTCGATGATGGAATTGACGGCGCGGCGTGCCGCTTCATTGGCACCTTCCATCGTCGCCAGGTTGGTGTTGGTGCGCACGTAGTCTGACGCCAGGAAGAGGTTGGGAATGCGCGTGTGCGCATTCGGCCGGCTGGCCCAGGTGTTGATGTAGTTGACCAGCAGCGGTTCGCTGTCGCGTTCTTTGTCGGGGTTGGCGGGGTCGAGCACGGGCACGATGTCGGGGTCGATGAACCAGCGCGGCATGTCGTCCGCATTCAGCACCGGCGGCTGCCCGGGTTGGTTCAACTCTCCCGTGATCTGGGCCCAGGTTTCGATGGCAATCTGCTCGTGCGTGCACTGCATGGCGGTCTTGCCGTTCACCTTGGCTGAGCCGGCCGTGTTCCAGTCCGAAATGTCCACCGAGAGGATGCCGCGCACGGTGCCATCCCCCAGCTGCGTGAAGTCGGTGCCTTGCCAGAACTGCGCCTGCGACACCGACGTCAGCGCCCATGCGCTGTCGGCGTACATCACGTGGCCGTGCACCACCGGCACGTCGGTCTTCAGGTAGTACTGGATGCCGTTCATCCACTGCACGCAGCCCTTGATGGTTTCGATGCCTTGCAGCGTGGGGTCGGCGGCCAGCATGTCGGGCGTCAGCTTCTTGGCCATCACCTCCAGCGGCACGGCGCACAGGTAGTAGTCGGCCTGGACTTCAAAGTGCCGCCCGCCTTCGGACAGGTGGGCACTGCTGACCAGGCCCTTGTCCATGTTCAGGCCTTCAAACTTCACGCCCATCGTGTACTGCACGCCCAGGCCGCGCAGGTAGGCCAGCCAGGGGTTGATCCAGACGTCGTTGGTGGGGCCGTTGAGCAGCCGGTCAGAGCTGACGCCGGGCATCGCCACGTCCAGCATCAGCTGCACCAGGATGTCGCCGATGGTGCGCGTGCAGGCCAGGTTGGCCTTGGCCGCCACCAGCGCGCGTGTGGGGCCGCCGGCCAGGAATTTCTTGTACGCGGGCGAGCGGTGCTCGGCGTCCAGGTAGTCCCACCAGCCGAGAGACTCGTACTCGTCCAGCCGCCTTTCCTGGCAGCTGGTGAGGATCTGCCAAAGCCGCGCTGCGTAGAAGTCCACCTCGCCGGGCCAGAAGCCATAGCTGACACCGAAGGCGTCGTGCACGATCAGCTTCCACGACGCAAAGTCGGTGGGGAAGCGGTCGACGCCGACGACGGGCGCGGCGCCGCTCTGCGCGTACTCAAAACGGGTGGTGTCCACCAGGTTGTCGGCCACGCCATGGCGGTTGCCGGGAAACGGAATGCGGCTCATCGTGTCCGGCAGGTGGCGGTAAAAGCGCGGAAAGAAGCGGAAGCCGTGTTCGCCCGGCAAGTCCTTGCGCCCGTCCGTGCCGCTGCCGGGCACGAGCACGCTGCGCGCCTTGCCGCCGGGAATGCTGCGTTTCTCGAAGACCTGCACTTCAAAGCCGCGTTCGATCAGTTCGTGCGCCGCCGACAAGCCGGCCACGCCACCGCCCAGGATCACCACTTTCTTGGTCATGGCCTAACTCCCGTGTGTGGCGGTTACCGTGGCAGTGGGCGCAGCGGTGGTCTGTCCCATCTGCCCCATCTGCGTCAGCGTGGCGCGTGCACGTTGCTCCCAGAGCCCAGCGCCCTGCGCCACGGCCAGGTCGATGGCGCGCTGCAATTCCTGGCGCACGGCCTCGGCCGGTTCACCCTGCGCCTGCATGACGAGCGCGCGCAGGCGGTGCAGTTCTGCCAGCGTCACGCGCTGTTCACTGCCGGCTTCGCGCAGCACTGCGGTGTCGATCTGCGTGCGCGCTTCGTCAAGCTGGCCCATCTGGTGATGGGCATCGGCTGTCAAGCCGAAGAGGTAGGGCGCATAGAGTTCCGCCAGGCCACCGGCCGCAGTGGCGGCAGCGGCCTGCATGCGGGCCAGCGTCTCGGCACTGTGCAGGCCGCGCGCGATGTCGGCCGAGCCGCCAAAGCTGTCGCACCCCACCTGCCAGATCGGGAAGCCCTGTTCACGCGCCAACGCGCCACCGCGCCGGGCCGTGGCGCTGGCCGCAGCCGCGTCGCCGCCCCACAGTTGCAGCAGTGCAAAGTAGGTCAGCACGTAGGCCGTGGTCTGGTCGTGCGCGGCTTCTTCAGCCAGTTGCAAGGCGATTGCCGCGTGCTGCGCCGACAGCGCCGCTTCGCCCATCAGCGCCAGCGTCTGCGCGAGGTAGATGTGCGCGGCCGCGCCAGGCTCCTGGCCGAAGATCTGCGCGTGCACGCGGTGCAGGGCGGGGTCGTACATCGCCAAGGAAGCCCGCAAGCTCGCGCACGCGGCGGCGAACTCGCCCTGGAAGTACATCGTGGTGCCCATGGCCAGCTGCACTTCGAGCTTCATGCCGTCGTCGCCGCTGTGTTCCACCAGGCGCCAGAGTTGTTCAGTCAGGTCGCGTGCGATCTTCAGGTCGGCACGCACCACGTAGTAAGCCCACAGACCGAAGAGCACCGGCACGATCTGCGGTGTGTCACCGATTGCCCCGCAGATCTCGCGCGCCTGGCGGTAGGTGAGTTCCACGCCCGCGTCGGCATAACCGCGCGTGGCCATCAGCAGGGGGCCGAGTGTGATCAGCAGGCCCAGTTCACCCTGCACCCGCTCGGGCCCCATCGGCAGTGTGCGCACCAGGTCCAGCGCGCGCTGCAGGTGGCTGCCCGCTTCGGCCTGAGCCGACCGCGTCAGTGCCTTGTCAGCCGCCAGCCGCCACTGCTGGATGGCGGCGGCCACCTGGCCGCCTTCGGTGCAATGGTGGGCCACCAGTTCAGGCTGCGCGGCGCACAGCGGCTCGAACCGTTCAGTCAGCGTGCGCGCGATCAGTGCGTGCATCTCGCGCCGGCTGGACCGCAGCAGCGAGCCGTAGGCGGCGTCCTGCAGCAGCGCGTGTTTGAAGGTGTAGTGGGTGCTTTGGCTGAGCGGGCTGGCGTCTTCGATATTGCTGCGTTTGGCCAGCACAAATTCTTCCTGCACCAGGCGCTGCAGCGCGCGGTCCAGCTCATGGGCTGGCAAGTCCGACACCGCCTGCAGCAGTTCGGCGCTGAACTGCCGGCCCAGCGCTGCCGCCAGTTGTGCCGTCGCCTTGGCGGGGCCCAGGCGGTCCACCCGCGCGAGCAGGCTTTCTTGCACGGTGGCGGGTATGGCGTCGGCGGCCGTGCCCGAGGCTGCCGCGTCGAGCATGACCTTGGTGATTTCTTCCAGGTACAGCGGGTTGCCGGCGGCGCGGTCGAGCACGCTTTTCAGCAGCGCTTCTGAAAGTGAAGTCGGCAGTGAATTGGGCAGTGAACCGGCTGGCATCCGGCCCTGGCTGACGTTGGCCACGACCCGGCGCGCGGCTTCTTCAGGCAGGGCGTCAAGGACGATCTCCTGCACGTCGGCAGCGCTGCCAAAGGCACTGTTGAATTCTGGTCTGCAGGTCAGCGCCAGCATCAGCTGCGCAGAAGCGCCCGGTGCCGACAGCGCAGCCGCCAGTTCGGCCAGCCATTCAAGCGTGGACGGGTCGGCCCAGTGCAGGTCTTCGACCGCCAGCAGCAGCGGGCGTTTGCGCGCCTGTGCCAGCACCAACTGCACCAGCGTGTCGATGGTGCTGCGGCGTTGGCGTTGTGGCGTCAGCTGCACCGGTGCCATGCCGGCCGGCAGCGCCACGTCCAGCAGCGCGGCCAGCAAAGCGGTGTTGATGGGGGCCGCGCCGGGTTGTGCGCCCAGCCCGAGCGCCTGCAGGCCCGCCACCAGGGCCTGGGTGCGCTGCTCGGGGCTGTCCTGGCGGCGCAGGCCGAAACTTTTCTCCAGCAGCGTGATGACGGGGCCGAAAGCGCTGCCTTGCTGGTACGGCGAGCACTGCGCTTCAGCGTACTGGGCAGGGCCGTCGGGTGAGTCACCCTGCATCGCCTGCAGGCGCAGCGTGCGCAGCAGGCGCGACTTGCCGATGCCGGCCTCACCCCGGAGCAGCAGCGCGTGGCCGCGGCCCTGTTGCACCAAGGCCCAGCGCGACAGCAGCAGGTCCACCGCTGAACCGCGGCCTACAAAGGGCAGCAGACCGTCTTCACCGGCCGCTGCCAGGCGCGACTGTGCGTCGGTGGCGCCCAGCACGCGGTACGCGGCCATGCGTTCGTCGCGGCCGCGAATGACCTGCTGCCCCAGCGGCTGCAGCTGAAAATAGCCACGCACCAGCGTTTCGGTGGCGGCGCTGATGGCGATGGTGCCGGGCTCCGCCAGCGTCTGCATGCGCGCAGCCAGGTTGGGCGTCTCGCCGGTGGCCAGCGCGCTGTGCTCGGTGCCGCTGCCGATTTCACCGACCACCGCAGCGCCGCTGTGCACGCCAATGCGCAGCCGCACTTCAACCTGCTTTTCACGCCGCCACCAGTCGCACAGCGGTTGCAGGCCGGCCAGGATGTCCAGTGCCGCATGCACCGCACGCCGCGCGTCGTCCTCGTGCGCGGCGGGGTAGCCGAAGTACACCAGCACGCCGTCGCCCAGGTACTGCGCCACATGGCCGTCCAGCCGCACCACGGCCTTGGCGCAAAGCTCGTGGTAGGCGCGCAGCAGGTCGCGCATGTCTTCGGCGTCGAGCTGGGCCGACAGCGCCACCGAACCGACCAGGTCGCAGAAGACAACGGTCAAGCTGCGGCGTTCAGCGGGCGCTGCGCGAGACGGCGCGGCCGCATCCGTGGCCACGCCGGTGCCCGCCCAGGACTCGATGCCACAGCCGCTGCAAAAGCGGTGGCCGACGAAGTTGCTGGCACCGCACCCTTGGCAGGGCAGTTCTTGTTTGCTGCCGCAGGCGGGGCAAAAACGCGAGTCCTCAGCGATGCGGGTGCGGCAACGGATGCAGTTCACGTCTGTTCTCTTTGTGTTTGTCCAGACGGCGTGTGGCCCTGCAGCAGGCTGCGGGTGATGGCCTTGGTGGCACGCCTCTGGCCGGGAATGTAGCCCGCAGGCGGGGCCCGTGTCACTTGGTAGTGTCGCCAGCCTGCGCAAGCGCCGGGCCTGCGGTGAGAGTCAACCGTGTGCGCTGCCTTGTGCTGCCGACGATGTGCGTGTCGCACAGACCCCGCAAGACTCGGTGGAGACACGCCAAGGAATCGGGCCTCGCGGTGCGCATGGCGGCGCACCCGTCTTTTCAGCAGCTCAAAGCCTGGCACTTGCGCTTCGGCGGGTGGCTCAGCATGGCCCGCTTCATCCGCTTCATCGGCATCCGGCCCTCTCGGTGGCTGCTGGCATGGTGCGCGCGTGTCGGCAGGACGCAGCGCGTCGGCCCGCGCGGCCACTACACGGACGGCGCCCGACTGGCCTGCCAGGCCAGCAGCAGCGCGGCTTCACGCTCTGGCGCCAGCCCCACCGCGGGCCTGGGTGGCGATACCGTGGCGGCGGGCTCTGGCGTTGCGGGCATCACTGCGGGTGTCTCTGCCGCTGGATCTGCCGCTGGATCTGCTGTTGTGTCTGCCGCATCCTGCAACCACCTTGCAGTCGCGGTCAGCGTGTCCACCAGCGGCCGGCACTGCAAGCCCGTGGCCAGCGCGTGTGCGATGTCGATGCGGTGCATTCCGGCCTGTGCCTGCGGCAGCCACACCGGCAGGTCGGACCAAGGCGCCACGCCCGCGTCGAGCAGGAATTTCTCGCCCACCCACGTGAGCTGCGCGGTTGGGTTCAACGTATCGCGCGCGGTCTGCAGCAGGCCGCCGATGGTGAGCGGCTGCGCGGGGCCGGTGAGGTTGAAGATGCCGGTTGTGCCCTGTGCGGCCTGCAGCAGATGCCAGGCCGCCGCATCGCGCGCGTCGATGAACTGCACCGGTGTGGCCGGGTCGCCCGGTGCCAGCACGCGGCCCCCGCGCAGCAGGCGCTGCGCCCACCAGCTGAAGCGGCCGGTGGGGTCGTGCGGGCCCACGAGCAGGCCGGGGCGGCTGACCAGGCAGTGGCCTGCAAAACCTTCAAGCGCGGCTTGCTCGCACAGCACCTTCAGGCCGCCGTAGGTGGCGCCGGTGACGGCCTCGGCGCTGGGGTCGGCCAGGGTTTGCAGCGCTGCGGTTTCGTTCACCATGTTGCCGTTCGCAGCGCCCATGTCGGCATACACACTGATCGTGGAGACCAGCTGGTACTGCCCCACCCGGCCCGCCAGCCGCGCGGCCACGGCACGCACCTGGCGCGGCACATAGGCGCTGGTGTCGATGACGCTGTCCCATTCGCCGCCGTCCAGGGCGCTGAGGTCGCCATCGCGGTCGGCGATGCGGTGTTCAGCCTGGCCGAACAGGCCCGGTCCGCTGCGGCCGCGGTGCATCAGCGTGACCGCATGGCCCTGCGCCAGCGCCCGCTCCGCCAAGTGGCGGCCGAGGAAGCGGGTGCCGCCCAGGATCAGGATCTTCATGTGCAGCGCTCCGTGTGCTGCAGCCGGTCTTGCGCCACCACGGCGCGCAGGCAGGCCAGGCACAGGCAGCCTGCGTAGCGAGCACGCAAGTCGCCTTGCAGGGCCGCACTGAGCGTGACGGCCATGCAGGCACAAGGCGAAGGCCCGGCCGCGCCGCATGCAAAGCCGCCGCCGCAACGCGGGCAGCGGTCGGGTGCAGCGGAATCAGGCGTGCCCACGGTTTGCGCTGCGTTGGCGACTGCGCTGTCCTTGCGGGTGTGGCTGCTGCAAGGACTGCAGAGACGCACCGCGTCAGCTTTTGCCGCCGGGTTTGCGGATGATGGTTTTCTGAAACCACGCGTCATGCATGCGGCTGAGAAAGTCGGGCTCGACGGGGTACCCCGACTTGTCACCGATCACCGAATCACTGCCGCAGCGCGGGCACAGTGCGGTTCCCGCGCTGGCTGCGTCGGGGTTGTCGAAGTGGCTGACGTCAAGGCCCGACCAGGCCACGATGTCGACGGGCGCAAAGGTCTGCATGCAGTAGAAGCAACCGCAGACCTTGCTGGCTTCGATCTCGACCTGGTTGTTGGCGGCGTGCCGGGTTGCTGCGAGCAGATCAGACATGGTGGCGGGGGCCCGTCAAGAGGTGTTCGGCAAGCCTAAAGGAAATTCACGGTGGCGCGCTGCGCATCACCGCATAAACAGCGTCTTGTGCTTGTCGCGCAGCAGGTTCTTCTGCACCTTGCCCATGGCGTTGCGCGGCAGTTCAGCCACCACATCGACGAGCTTCGGCACCTTGAAGTTGGCAATCTGGCCCTTCAGTGCGGCGGCGATGTCGTTGCCCTGCAGCGTGGCGCCGGACTTGGCCACCACCACCGCCACCACCGCTTCGCCAAAGTCGGGATGCGGCACGCCGACGACGGCGCTTTCGGCCACACCGGGCATGTCGTTGATGAAGCCTTCGACCTCTGCCGGGTAGACGTTGTAGCCGCCGCTGATGATCAGGTCCTTGCTGCGGCCGACGATGGTGACGACGCCGCCCGAATCCACCTTGCCGACATCGCCGGTCCTGAACCAACCGTCGGTGGTGAATTCATCGGCGGTCTTCTCGGGCATCTTCCAGTAGCCCCTGAAGATATTGGGACCTCTTACCTGAATGTGGCCGACCTCGCCGGCAGGCAGCGGCAGGTCCTTGTCGCTGTGCACGCGCACGCCCACCCCTGGCAGCGCCAGGCCGACGGTGCCGCCTGTGCGCGCGCTTTCGGGCCGGTAGGGGTTGGACGTGAGCATCACGGTTTCGCTCATGCCATAACGTTCAAGAATGGTGTGTCCGCTGCGTTCACGAAAGTCGTTGAAGGTTTCGATCAGCAGCGGCGCCGACCCACTGACAAAAAGCCGCATGTTCGCGCACGCGCCCCTGTTGAAACTGGCTTCAGCCAGCAGCCGCACGTACAGCGTGGGCACGCCCATGAAGACGGTGGCTTCCTGCATGCGCGCCACAGCGGCGCGCGGGTCGAAGCGTGAAAACCAGATCATCTTGGCGCCCGCGATCAGCGCGCCATGGCTGGCGACGAAGAGGCCGTGGACGTGGAAGATGGGCAGGGCGTGGATCAGCACGTCGCCGCCTTGTTCTGGCGTTCTCCAACCCCATACATCCTTCAGCACGCGTGCGTTGGACAGCAGGTTGCCGTGCGTCAGCATCGCGCCCTTGCTGCGCCCCGTGGTGCCGCTGGTGTAGAGGATGGCGGCCAGGTCGCCCGCTGCGCAAACGGCCGGCGTGTGCTGGTCGCTGTGGAAGGCGGCGCGCGCCAGCAGGGTGCCGGTGCGGTCGTCGTTGAGCGTGAAGACGTGTTTCGTGCCGGCCAGAAACGCGATTTTGCTGACCCAGCCGAAGTTCTTGGCCGCGCACACCACCAGCGCCGGTTCTGCATTGCCGATGAAGTATTCGATCTCCGTGGCCTGATAAGCCGTGTTCAGCGGCAGGAAGACATGGCCGGCGCGCAGCACGGCCAGGTACAGCATCAGCGCTTCGACGCTCTTTTCCACCTGCACCGCCACACGCGACTGCGGCGGCAGTTGCAGCTGGTCGATCAGGTTGGCGAGCATGGCGGTGCCACGCTCCAGGTCGCGCCAGGTGTAGAAAAGTGGCGTCGCGGTATCGGCGCTATCGGCGGTATCGGCGGTCTCGATGGCCGTGGCGTCCAGCTCGGCCGGGAACGCAGCGCGCAGTGCGGCGTAGAGGTTGTCCTGCTGCATGCGCTCAGTCCAGCTTTGCGCCTGAGCTCTTCACCACCTCTGCCCAGCGCTTGATTTCGCTGCCGACGAAGCGGCCAAACTGCTCACCATAAAGGTTGGGTGTCTCGGTACCCAGGCCGTTCCAGATGCCTTTCAGGTCGTCTGCATTCAGCGCCTTTCGCATCTCGGCCTGCATGGCCGTGGTGATGGCGGCTGGCGTGCCCTTGGGCGCCCACAGGCCATACCAGGTGGCGACCTGGTAGGTGGGGAGACCCGCTTCGGTGGTGGTGGGCACGTCGGGGAAGCCGGGGGCACGTTTGTCGCCGGCCACCGCAATGGCCCGCAGCCGCCCGCCCTTGATGTGGGTGGCACTGGACCCCAGGCCGTCAAACATCAGGTCCACCTGGCCTGCAATCAGGTCTTGCAGCGCCGGGCCCGCGCCGCGGTAAGGGATGTGGGTGATGAAGGTCTTGGTCTGCAGCTTGAAGAGTTCACCCGCCAGGTGGTGCGACGTGCCGTTGCCGGCCGATCCGTAGTTGAGCTTGCCGGGGCTTCTTCGCAAGGTGTCCAGCAGTTGCGGCAGCGTGCTGGCCTGCACCCGCTGCGGGTTGACGACGATGACCTGCGGCACGCTGGAGATCAGGGCGACGGGGATGAAGTCGGTGTCCAGGTGATAGTCCAGCTTCGGGTACATGCTGGGCGCGATGGCGTGGTGCACCGCGCCCATGAAGAAGGTGTAGCCGTCGGGTGCGGACTTGGCCGCCACGCTGGCGCCCAGCGTGCCGCCCGCACCGCCCTTGTTGTCGATGACGAACTGTTTGCCCAGGTTGCGCGTCATGGCGGCAAAGAGCGGGCGCGCGAAGGCGTCGGTGCCACCCCCAGGAGGAAAGGGCACGACGATGGTTACAGGCCGAGTCGGCCAGGTGTTCTGCGCCTGCACCCACGGTGCGGCCAGCGAGCCTGCGACGGATGCTGCGCTGCCAACCAGCGCCTGGCGTCGGGTGATGCGGGTCATGTCTTGTCTCCAATGTCGTTGTTCATCTGGGGTCCGTCAAACCGGGGCGCGCACGGCACGTGAATGTGCCACTTCACCCTGGCGGAACTTGGCATGGCTGGCTTCGACCTTGGACAGGTCGTAGAGGTAGTTGACCATCATGCCGAAGGACTGCCGCAGCCCCTTGCCTGACATGTTGCCACGGGCGTTGAGGCGCTCCAGCCGGGCACCGTTGTCGAGGTGGAAGCGTGCCACCGGGTCGCCGGCCGACGTGGGCGACAGGCACAGCAGGTAGGCGCTGCACAGCAACTGCAGCGCGGCGGCGTCGTCGGCGTCCATCGAATCGTGCACGGCAGCGCCTTGCAGGGCGCCCAGGTCGCCATTGCACAGCGTTCGCAGGCGGGCGCGTGCGGTGTCCAGATCGGCCACGCCGGTCTTGCGCAGCTGCGGCATCGCCGCAAAGTCGGGCTCCGACAGCAGCCAGGCTGCAAAGCCGGGTATCGGCGACAGCGTGCAGAAGGTGCGCAGCCGCGGCAGTTCACGCTGCAGTTGCTGCGCCACGGTCTTGATCAGGAAGTTTCCAAGGCTCACGCCGCGCAGGCCGGGTTCGCAGTTGCTGATGCTGTAGAAAGCGGCGACACGAAAGCGCTCTGGCGGCATCGGCGTGCTGAGCTTGTCGATGAGTGGGTTGATGGCAACCGGCATCTCGGGCAGCAGCGCCACTTCGACAAAGATCAGCGGCTCGTCAGCCAACTGCGGGTGAAAGAAGGCGAAGCAGCGGCGGTCGGGCTGCAGGCGGCGGCGCAGGTCGTCCCAGCCGTCCACCGCGTGCACGGCTTCGTGGTGAATTATTTTTTCAAGCAGCTGCGCGGGCGAATTCCAGTCCACGCGTTTCATCTGCAGGAAGCCCGGGTTGAACCACGACGTCAGCAGGTGCAGCAGGTCGGCTTCGATCACTTCGAGCTCGGGTCTTTCCTTCAGCCGCTTCAGCAGCGCGCGGCGCAGCCGCAGCACGGCGGTGGTACCGCCGGGCATGCGGTTGAGGCGCCGGAACAGTTCCTGGCGCGCGGGCTCGGTGGCGCGGGTCAGCGTCAGCAGCGTGGCTGCGTCGGGCATGGCCGCGTAGGCTTGCGCCAGCTTCAGGACCTGCTGCGGGTCGGGGCTCAAGTCGCTGGCCAGGTAGTCGAAAAACTCCTCCAGCTCTTCGTCGGCCAGGCTGTCCAGGCGCTCGATCAGGTCAGCGGTGATGGCCATGCCACCCAGCTCGCCCTTTTCACTGAGCAGGCGCTTGCAGTCGGCCTTCATGCGGCGCACGGCGCGTGCGGTGCGCTGGCGCGCAGCGGCGTGGCGGATGTCATCGAGCATGGCGGCGTACCTTCGGCAGGGGCGGTTTGGCAGTCGTGGGCGCGGCGGCTGTCGGTGCGGCTGTTGATGCAGCCGTTGATGCGGCTGTTGATGCAGCCGTTGATGCAGCTGTGCGGGCCTGGCTGCGCCGCAGTTTTTTCAGCGCCACCAATTGCGCCATCAGGTGGTCGTGCATGGCGCGTTCGGCGCGCGCCGCGTCGCGCTGCTCAAAGGCGTCGATGAGCACGCGGTGTTCGTTGATCGACGCCAGGATGCGCCCCGGCAGCGCCAGTTGCCGGCCGCGCATCAGGCGCAAGAAGCGGCGCAGGTCGCTGGTGACGCGGTCGAGCCAGCGGTTGCTGCTGAGCTGCTGCACAAAGCTGTGGAAGCTGTGGTTGGCGCGGTAGTAGCCGTCGATGTCGTGCGCTGCGGCGTGGCGTTCGAGTTCGTCGTGCAGGCGGCGCAGCTGGTGCAGTTCTTCATCGCTGGCCTTGCTGGCAGCTTCAAAGGCGCAGCGGCCTTCCAGCAGCGCCATCACCGGGAAGAGTGCGTCGGCATCGTCCACGCTGAGTTCAATGACACGGCAGCCGCGGTGCGGCACCAGGTCCACCAGGCCTTCTGCGGCCAGCACCTTGAGCGCTTCGCGCAGCGGCGTGCGGCTGACCTGCCAGGCATCGGCCAGCGCTTTTTCGTCGATGAATTCAGCGGGCGCCAGTTCACCGTCGAAGACCATCGCACGCAGCCGCGCGGCCACGCCGTCGTGCAAGGAAGTGCCGCGCAGGGGGATGGGATCAACCATGCCGCTCATCGTAACGATGTAATTATGGGATAACAAGGGAATGAACGAAGGCATGCGCGGCCTGCCTGGGCATGGCGAATTCACCCACCCTTCGCCTGGCGCGGCGGCCGATGAGTGGCCGTCTGCAGCCGATTGCGCCCCTTGCCTGTGCCGCCGCCGCGCCCGCAGGCTACAGTGACCCGGTGCCCCTTGTGAACGCCGCTCCCCCTCTTGACGCCACCCGCGTGCTGACGCTGGCCGCGCAGAGCCTCTTTGACACCTTCGGCCGCACGGCGATGGGCACGATGGTGGTGGACCGCGAACACCGCATCGTCTGGATCGACGACGGCTACCGCCGCTTCCTGCCCGCGCTGGGTCATGCCGAAGACGACTTCATTGGCCGCCGTGTGGAAGAGGTGGTGCCCAACACGTTGATGGGGCAGGTCATCGACAGCGGCCAGGCCATCCTCGTTGACCTGCTCAGCAACCAGGCCGGCACCTTCCTGGTCACGCGGCTGCCGCTGCGCAATGACGCCGGCGTGGTCATCGGCGCGGTGGGTTTTGTGCTGCTGG
>JANMKK010000029.1:0-30556 GCA_031372005.1 Rubrivivax sp. | reverse complement strand
GCGCCGCAGGCCAACAGGCCCGCCGCGCACAACCGCCAGTGGGTGCAGCAGCACGCACTCTTCGCGCCCTGCGTGGCGGCCTTCGTGGCGCGGCTGCGGCAGCTGGCGTGAACATTCGCGTGAACATCGTCTACCTCAACCACTACGCCGGCAGCCCGCTGCTGGGCATGGAATATCGGCCTTACTACCTGGCGCGCGAATGGGTGCGCGCGGGTCACCGCGTGCAGATGCTGGCGGCCGACTTTTCGCATGTGCGCAGCACGCAGCCTGTGGCTGGCGACTCGGTGATCGACGGCATTGCCTACCGCTTCCATGCCACGCCGCGCTATGTCGGCAACGGCGTGGCGCGCGTGAAGAACATCGCCGCCTTCCTGCGCGCGGTGTGGGCCGACACGCCGCGCCTGCTGCGTGAATTCAAGCCCGATGTCGTGATCGCGTCCAGCACCTACCCGATGGACATCTGGGTCGCGCGGCGCATCGCGCGCAGGGCGGGCGCAAAGCTTGTGTTTGAGGTGCACGACTTGTGGCCGCTGAGCCCGATCGAACTGTCGGGCATGTCGCCTTGGCACCCCTTTGCGCTGCTGTGCCAGGCCGCCGAAGACGCGGCCTACCGCGATGCCGACGTGGTGGTGAGCATGTTGCCCAAAGTGCAGGCCCACATGGCGTCGCGCGGGCTGGACTTGCGCAAGCTGCACATCGTGCCCAACGGCATCACGCTGGATGAGTGGCAGGGCGATCCGCCGGCGCTGCGCGCTGACGTGGCGCAGGCCTTGGCGGCGGCGCGCGGGCAACGCGAAGATGGCCGCACAGTGGTGGGTTATGCCGGGTCGATGGGCCTGCCGAATGCGCTGGACACCCTGCTGGACGCGGCGGCGCTGCTGCGCGGTGAGCCGCTGCAGTTTGTGCTGGTGGGCAGCGGCCATGAACAGGCACGGCTGGCGCAGCGGGTGACTGACGAAGGCCTGCAGAGCGTGCAGTTTCTGCCGCCGATTCCGAAGGCGCAGGTGCCGTCGTTCCTGGCCGGCCTCGACATCGCTTACATCGGCTGGCAGCGGGTGCCGATATACCGTTTCGGCATCGCGCCCAACAAGCTGATGGACTACATGATGGCGCGCTGCCCGGTGCTGCATGCGGTGGAAGCGGGCAACGACCCGGTCGTTGAAGCGGGCGCCGGTTTGACCGTGGCCCCCGAGTCGCCATCCAAAGTGGCAGAAGGCTTGCGGCGGCTTGCGGCCACACCTGCCGCAGAGCGCAGCGCCATGGGCGAACGCGGGCGCGCTTTCGTGCTGGCGAATCACACCTATCCGGTGCTGGCGCAGCGCTTTCTGGATGCCCTGCAGTGAGCGACGAAGCCCGCAAGGTGGCCGACCGCTACGCAAGGCGCAGCGGTGTGGACCGCTACAGCGCGCTGCAACCCGATGTCATGCAACTGCTGCAGGAACGCCAGCGCGCGCTGCTGCGGACGATGGCTGCCCATGGCCTGTCCGACGTGTCGGCACTGCGGCTGGTGGAAGTGGGCTGCGGCACTGGCGGCAACCTGCTGGAACTGCTGCGGCTGGGCTTTGCGCCGGAGCATCTGGTCGGCCTGGAACTGCTGGCAGACCGCCACGCGCTGGCGCGCCACGCGCTGCCGCAGGCGGCCCAGGTGTGGCTCGGTGATGCTGCCCGTGCGCCCATTGCGGCCGGCAGCCAGGACCTGGTGCTGCAGAGCACGGTGTTCTCGTCGCTGCTCGACGACGCCTTCCAGCAGCGGCTGGCGGACACGATGTGGTCCTGGCTCAAGCCTGGCGGTGCGGTCATCTGGTACGACTTCACCGTCAACAACCCGCGCAATGCCGACGTGCGCGGCGTGCCGCTGTCGCGCGTGCGCGCGCTCTTCCCGCAGGCGCGCATCAGCCACCGCCGCGTCACGCTCGCGCCGCCACTGGCGCGTGCCGTGTGCCGCGTCCATCCAGCGCTGTACGGTCTGTTCAACAGCCTGCCATTCCTGCGCACCCATGTGCTGGCCTGGATCGTCAAACCCGCAGCCTGATAATTGCCGATGGCTGAATCCTTGCTCCCCGTCGTTCCCTTCCTTCCCTTCGCATTGCCGGAAATCGGCGAAGAAGAAATTGCCGAAGTCGTGGACACCTTGCGTTCGGGCTGGGTCACCACCGGCCCCAAGGCGCGCCGCTTCGAGGCTGACTTCAGCGCCTTCCTGGGGGATGGAAAAGGCGGCCAAAGCGGCGACGGCTTGCATTCGATCGCCGTCAACAGCGCCACCGCCGGCCTGCACCTGGCGCTGGAGGCACTGGGCATCGGTCCGGGCGACGAAGTCATCACCACCACCCACACCTTCACCGCCACCGCGGAAGTCGTGCGCTACCTGGGCGCCGACGTGAAGCTGGTGGACATCGACCCGGCCACGCTCAACATCGACCCCGCAGCCGTGGAAGCGGCCATCACGCCGCGCACCAAACTCATCATGCCGGTGCACTACGCAGGCCTGGCGGCCGACATGCAGTCGCTGCTGGCCATCGCCCGAAAGCATGGCCTGAAGGTGGTGGAAGACGCCGCCCACGCGCTGCCCACCACCATTGGCGGACAGGCCGTGGGCACGCTCGGCAGCGACGCCACGGTCTTCAGCTTCTACGCCAACAAGACCATCACCACTGGCGAAGGCGGCATGCTGGTGACGCGCGACCCCGCGCTGGCAGAACGCGCCCGCGTGATGCGCCTGCACGGCATGAACCGCGACGCCTTCGACCGCTTCACCGCCACGGTGCCCAGCTGGTACTACGAGGTGGTGGCGCCGGGCTTCAAGTACAACCTGACCGACATCGCCGCCGCCCTGGGCATCCACCAGCTGAAGCGGGTGCGCGGCTTTCAGCAGCGGCGGGCGCAGATCGCGGCGCTGTATGAAGCGGCCTTTGCGGATCTGCCGCTCATCCCCGCACCGCGTCCGCTGAACGGCGACATGCACGCTTGGCATCTGTATGTGTTGAGGCTGGCCGATGGCGCAGGTGTCGAGCGGAATCTTTTCATCGAGCGACTGTTCAAAGCCGGCATCGGCTGCAGCGTGCACTACATCCCGCTGCACCTGCACCCCTACTGGCGCGACCGCTACGCGCTTGGCGCAGCGCAGTTCCCGCACAGCCAGCACGCTTATGAACGCATGGTGAGTCTGCCGCTGTACACGCGCATGAGCGACGGTGATGTGCAGCGCGTGGTGCAGGCGGTGCGGGCTGCGCTTGTGCGTTGAAATCCCGCGCTGAAGATTGGGTGCCAAGCTTGGGCAAACGTGTCTTCGACCTGCTGGGTGCAACCCTGGCCCTGCTGCTGCTGGCACCGTTGATGGGCATCGTGGCGCTGTGGATCAAGTTCGACTCGCCCGGCCCGGTTTTCTTCCGCCAGCAGCGGGTGGGGCGCCACGGCGTGCCCTTCCTGATCCACAAGTTCCGCACCATGCGCGCGGGCGCTGAGGGGCTGCCCCTGACGGTGGGTGACGACCCGCGCATCACCCGCGCCGGCCGCTTCCTGCGCCGCACGCGGCTGGACGAACTGCCGCAGTTCATCGACGTGCTGCAAGGCACGATGAGCCTCGTCGGCCCGCGCCCCGAAGTGCCGCGCTATGTGGCGCTGTACCCGCCTGCGCTGCGCGACCGCGCGCTGGCGGTGCGGCCGGGCCTCACCGACCCGGCGTCGCTGGCCTTCATCGACGAAGCGGCGCTGTTGGCCGCCGCCGCCGACCCGGAGCGCGAATACGTCGAACGCATCCTGCCCGCCAAGCTGCAGCGTGCGGCTGAGTACGCTGAAAGCGCTTCGCTGACCACCGACGTGGCGGTGCTGGCGCGCACGGTCTGGGCGCTGCTGCGGCGGCTATAGAGCGCGTTGCGGGCTTGACTGTACAATTTCAAATTCGTACTTTGATATAGCCCATATCATGCGCCCGCAGTCCCTTGCGTCAGCCATTCCTCAGCCCGGCCCACTGCCAACGCCCCTGGTGCCCCGCGTGGCCCTGGCCACGCTGCAGCGCATGGCGCGCGGCTTCCCGGTGTTGGCGGTGACGGGGCCGCGCCAGTCGGGCAAGACCACGACGGCGCGTTTGGCATTCCCGCAGCTGCCCTACGTCAACCTTGAAGACGCCGATACGCGCGACTTGGCGTTGGCCGACCCGCGCCGCTTTTTTGCCCGCCACGCCCAGGGCGCCATCCTGGATGAAGTGCAGCGAGCGCCCCTGCTGTTGTCGTACCTGCTGGGCGTGGCCGACGCCTCGCCGCAGATGGGGCGTTTCGTGCTGACGGGCTCGCAGCAGTTCGGTTTGCTTGACGGCATCAGCCAGTCGCTGGCCGGGCGGGTCGGCATGCTGACGCTGCTGCCGCTGTCACAGGCTGAACTGGCGCTGCACGACGGGCAAGGCCCACGGCCGACGCTTGAAGACCGCCTCTGGCGCGGCGGCTACCCGGCACTGCACGCCGCCCACCGTGAACCCGACCCTGCGCACTGGCTGGCAGCCTACCTGCTGACTTATGTGGAACGCGACGTGCGCCAGCTGCTCAACGTCAGCAACCTCATGACCTTCCAGCGCTTCCTGTCGATGTGCGCGGCGCGCAGCGGGCAGTTGCTCAACTTGAACAGCCTGGCGTCGGACTGCGGCATCAGCCAGCCCACGGCGCGCCAGTGGCTCACGGTGCTGCAGGCCAGCCACCTCGTGGCCCTGGTGCCGCCTTACCACCGCAACTTCGGCAAGCGGCTGGTGAAAGCGCCCAAGCTGTACTTCCTGGACACCGGTGTGCTGTGCCAGCTGCTGCGCATCGCCAACGCACAAGACCTGCAGGTGCATGCAGCACGCGGCGCGGTGTTTGAGACCTGGGTGGTGTCTGAAACGCTCAAGCATCGCCACAACCAGGGCCTGGCGCCCGACCTGCACTTCTGGCGCGACAACCACGGCCTGGAAGTCGATCTGGTGTTTGAACACCAGGGCCGCCTGCACGGTGTGGAATGCAAGTCCGGCACCACCTATGCCAGCGACTGGCTCGGGCCCGTCCGCCGCTGGCGTCAGGCCGTGGGCGCGGAGGCTGCCGATCCTTTGCTGGTCTATGGCGGCGACGACAGCCATCAGCGTGCCGACCATGCCGTGCTGAGTTGGCGCGACCTGGCGCAACCGCAGTCCTGGAGCGCGATCCAGTGAGCGCTCCGACGCCTGCAAACACGCTCACGCCCTGGCACCGCCTGGACCTGTTCCTGGCGCGCCTGCGCCCGCACCGCGAACCGCTGTCGCTGCTGGTGGACGCTGCCGTGGTGGCCGCCTGCTGGAACGCCACCTACCTCTTCCGCCTGGGCTTTGAGCGCTGGCTCAGTGCGCGCCCCAGCTACGACGGCTGGGTGATGGCTGGTGTGGTGCTGGCCTACGTGCTGGCCAACGCGGCCTTCAAGGTGCCGCAGAGCATGTGGTGCTTCTCGGGCTTTGGCGAGGTCAAGCGGCTGCTGTACACCTGCGCCGTGGCCGGTGCGGTGTGCGCGGCCGTCGTCATCGCGCTGGGCCTTGTGAAAGTGCCGCGCGCCGTGCTGGCCTTGCACCCGGTCGTGACATTCATGGGCCTGGCGCTGGTGCGCATGGGTTACAGGATGACTTACGAGCATGCGCGCTCGCGCATCGCCGGCCAACATGGTGAGATTCGCCGCGCCATTGTGCTGGGCGCTGGTGAGGCGGCGCGCTTGTTGCTGGCCGGCCTGCAGCAGCAGGGCTGGGTGGTGCTGGGCCTGCTGGACGACGACCGCAGCAAACACGGCGCGCGCATCAACAGCGTGCCGGTGCTGGGGCCGCTGGATGCACTGAAGGGCAAGCCCACCTGGGGCACCGCCACGCACGTCGTCGTCGCCATGCCCGCCGCCACGCGTGCGCAGCGAAGGCGCGCGCTGGAACTGGCCGCAGGCACCGGCTTGCCGGTGCTGACGGTGCCCAGCGCGGATGAGTTGCGCACCGGCCAGACGCGCGTCGAACGCCTGCGCGACATCGAACCTGAAGACCTGCTGGGCCGCGAAAGCGTGGTGCTGGACGAAGCCGGCATCACGCAGACACTGCTCGGCAAGACCGTGCTCATCACCGGCGCCGGCGGCAGCATCGGCAGCGAACTGTGCCGCCAGGTGGCGCGCTTCAACCCGATGCGACTGGTGCTTTACGAGTTGAGCGAGTTCAACCTCTACACCATTGAGCAGGAGCTGAGCGACAGCTTCCCGGCGCTGGACCTGGTGCGCCTGATTGGCGACGTGAAAGACTTGCAGCACTTGCGCCAGACCTTCAACACCTGGCGGCCGCAGGTCGTCTTCCACGCTGCTGCGTACAAACACGTGCCGCTGATGGAAGACCACAACGCCGCCGCCGCACTGCGCAACAACACGCTGGGCACGCACCATGCGGCGCTGGCTGCGGCCGAGGCTGGCGCCGAGCGCTTCGTGATGATCAGCACCGACAAGGCCGTCAACCCCACGAACGTGATGGGCGCCACCAAGCGCGCCGCCGAGATGGTGATCTCGTCACTGGCCGCACAACACCCGGGCACGCGTTTCATGGCCGTGCGCTTTGGCAACGTGCTGGGCAGCAGCGGCAGCGTGATCCCCAAGTTCAAGGAGCAGATCGAACGTGGCGGCCCGGTCACCGTGACGCACCCGGACATCATTCGCTACTTCATGTCCATCCCCGAAGCTGCGCGCCTGGTGCTGCAGGCCGGGGCCATCGGTGAGAGCGGCCAGGTGCTGGTGCTGGACATGGGCGAGCCGGTGAAGATCGTCGATCTGGCACGCGACCTGATCCGCATGGCAGGGCACACGCCGCAAGAAATAACCATCGAATTCACCGGACTGCGGCCGGGTGAGAAGTTGTATGAAGAACTGCTGGCCGATGCCGATGACACGCTGCCGACCGTGGTGCCGCAGTTGCGCGTGGCGCGGCTGGCCGGGCAGCCCGGGCAAGCGGCGCGGGCCGCCGACCTGGTGGCTTGGGCGGACACGGCCGCCGTCGGCGGCAGCGATGCGGCGGTGCGCAGCCGGCTCCAGGCGCTGGTAACCGAGTACCGCGAGCCGGCGCGGCAGGGATGAGCTTCGCTGACAATGCGGGCCTTTCCAGCCAGGACCGTCCTGCGCCGTTCTGCGCCGTTCATTGTTGATGCCCACGTTCTACGTCAACGGCAAGTTCGCCGCCCAGGCCACCACCGGTGTGCAACGCTTTGCTTCGCAGTTGCTGGCCGCCGTGGACGGGCAGCTTGCATCGGCGCCCGCGCGGCAACGCTGGGTGCTCTTGCATCCGCGGGGCGCACCGGTGCAGCGCCTTGCCCGCATCGAATGCCGGGCCGTCGGGCCCGCCGGCCTGCCGCTGCACCTGTGGGAACAGGCCGTGCTGCCGCTCATCGCGCGCGACGGGACGCTGATCAACCTGAGCGGGTCTGCGCCTCTGGTGCTGGGCGGCCAAATTTGCACCTTCCATGACGCGGCTGTGTTTGACCAAGCCGGCGCCTACACCGCCGCCTTCGTGCGCTGGTACCGCCTGCAGTTTCGTCTGCAGGCCCGACGCGCGGCGCGGCTGCTGACGGTGTCGGCTTTTTCGCGCAGCCGGCTGGCGCTGCACCTGAAGCTGGACCCGGCCCGCATCGGCGTGGTGCCCAACGGCTGTGACCATCTGGATGCCGTGGTGGCGGAAGAAAGCATCCTTGGCCGCCAGGGCCTGCGCACGGGCCGATTCCTGCTGGCCGTGGGCAGTGCGAATCCGGCCAAGAACATGGCGCGGTTGCGGGCTGCCTTCCTGTCGATGAACCGGACCTGTGGTGCAGGCGATGTGCGACTGGTGCTGGTGGGTGGCCGCAACACGGCCGTGTTCGCGGCAGAAGCTCATGGGGTGACTGACCCGCGCATCGTCCACGAAGGCCCCGTCACCGACGCCGAACTCAAGGCGCTCTACCAACACGCCGTTGGCCTCGTCTTCCCGTCGCTGTACGAAGGCTTCGGCTTGCCGCCCCTGGAGGCCATGGCCTGCGGCTGCCCCGTGGCGGTGGCAGACAGCGCCGCCATGCCTGAAGTCTGCGGCCCGGCCGCGCTGTACTTCGACCCCTTGTCGGTCGATGCCATCGCCGCCGCGATGCAGCGCCTGCTGGACGACGCGGCGCTGCGCGGTCGCCTGCGCCAGGCGGGCACGGTGCGCGCCGCCAGTTTCCGCTGGGCCGATGCAGCACGGGCTTTGCTGACTCAATTGCCGTCCGCTGCGTCCGCTCCTCGGGCATGAAAATCCTGCAGCTCACCAAGTTCTACTGGCCGGTGATGGGCGGCATCGAGACCGTGGCCTGGGAACTCACCGAAGGCCTCAACCGTGCGGGCTACCGCGCCGACGTGCTGTGCGCGCACCAGCGCCACCTGACCAGCCGCGAACCCTTTGCGGGCGGCTACGACGTGGTGCGCGCGGCGTCACTGGGCATGCTGCTGTCGACGTCGATGGCGCCCGCGATGGCGCTGGAATTGCGGCGCCTGAGCCGGGGCTGCGACATCATCCACCTGCACATGCCCGACCCAATGGCCGCGCTGGCGCTGTGGGCCGTGCGGCCGCAGGTGCCACTGGTGGTGCATTGGCACAGCGATGTCGTGCGCCAGCGCCGTGCGATGAAGGTCTACGAACCGCTGCAGAACTGGCTCCTGCGCCGCGCCGACGCCATCGTGGCCACCAGCCAGGCCTATGCCGAAGCATCAGGGCCACTGCAGGCCTGGCGCCACAAGGTCAGCGTGATCCCCATTGGCATCAGCGACAATAGGGCGGCTGCCTGCAGCGACAAGGCTCTTGCCATACGCCAGCGGTACCGCGGCCGGCGCATCGTCTTTGCACTCGGCCGCATGACGTACTACAAGGGCTTCGACGTGCTCATCGAAGCAGCCAGCGCACTGCCTGAGGGCTGCGTGGTGCTGATCGGTGGCGACGGCGAGCTTCTGGAACACTACCGGTCCATGGTGGCCCGGCGTGGCCTGGCCGGAAAGGTGATTCTGCTGGGACACATAGCCTTCAATGACCTGCCAAGCTACTTCGAGGCTTGCGACGTGTTCTGCATGCCGTCCACCGCACGCTCCGAGGCCTATGGCGTGGCAATGGTCGAAGCCATGGTGATGGGCAAGCCTATCGTTGCCACCGACCTGCAGGGTTCGGGCGTGCCCTGGGTCAACGCCGACGCCTACACAGGTTTCAACGTGCCGGTGGGGCAGCACGCACCGCTGGCCGCAACCCTGGCCCGGCTGCTGGAAGACAGTGCGCTGTGCCAGCAGTTGGGCGCTGCAGCACGCCAGCGCTATGAACAGCAATTCAGCGCCGACCTGATGACGCGCAAGACCATCGAGCTTTACCACCGGCTGCAGCCGGCGGCTTGACCACAAGACAAGATCGGAAACAAACTTTTGGAATCGACTGCCACTGTCCTGGCGCCAGCGCCGCAGCCCGCTGCTGACCCTGCCGCCCGCCCCCCCGCGCTGAAGCGCCTGCTGCGGCGCCTGGACCCGCTGTTCCTGGTCAGCGTCTTCGTGCCCACGCTG
Organism: Rubrivivax sp.; assembly: GCA_031372005.1. GTDB lineage: Bacteria > Pseudomonadota > Gammaproteobacteria > Burkholderiales > Burkholderiaceae_C > Rubrivivax. Next base: position 21,016 of record JANMKK010000029.1, on the reverse strand, counting down.
CTGGCCGTTGCCTACTTCGGCTTCATCGCGTCCGACGTGTACATCTCCGAATCGCGCTTCGTCGTGCGCAGCCCGCAGCGTCAGTCACCCACGGGGCTGGGCGCGTTGTTGCAGAGCACCGGCTTTGCGCGTTCGCAGGACGACACCTATTCGGTCCACGACTTCGTCCGCAGCCGCGACGCGCTGCGCGAACTGGACGACAAGCTGAAGATCCGCGACGCCTACAGCGCCGCAGACATCGACTTCATCAACCGTTTCCCGGGTCTGGACTGGGACCGCAGTTTCGAAGCCCTGTACCGCCACTACCAGAAGCACGTCGGCATCGAATACGACACCGCGTCCAGCATCTCGGTGCTGCGGGTGCGGGCCTACACCGCCAAGGACGCCAAGACCACCAACGACCTGCTGCTGCAGATGGGCGAGCGCCTGGTCAACAACCTCAACACGCGCAGCCGCGCCGACCTGATCGAAGTCGCGTTGCAGGAAGTCAAGGCGGCTGAAGAGCGGTCAAAGGCGGCGGCCGTGGCGCTGTCGTCCTTCCGCAGCGACCGCGGTGTCTTCGACCCCGACCGCCAGAGCGCCTTGCAGCTGCAGGGCGTGGCCCGGGTGCAGGAAGAGTTGATGGCGGCTGAATCGCAGCTGGCGCAGGTCAAGCTGGTGTCGCCCAACAACCCGCAGGTGGCGTCGCTGAACAACCGCGTCGACGCATTGCGCCGTGCCGTGGCCAGTGAAACCGCCAAGGTCACGGGCACGGGCACGTCGCTGTCGTCCAAGTCACCGGCCTACGACCGCTTTGTGCTGGAGAAATCCTTTGCCGACCGCCAACTGGCCGGCGCCCTGGCGGCGGTGGATTCGGCGCGCAACGAAGCGCAACGCAAGCAGCTCTACCTGGAGCGGCTGGTGCAGCCCAACCTGCCCGACATGGCGGTGGAACCGCGGCGTCTGCGCTCGACCCTCATGGTGTTTGCCGTTGGCCTCATGGTCTGGGGTGTGCTGACGCTGGTGGTGGCCAGCATCCGTGAGCACAGCGCCTGAGCGCCTGAGCGCGTGAACGGGTGAGAGGCATGTGGGCCGGTTCTGCTTTGCTGGCGTCGCTGCGTGTGCAGCGACGTGTGGTCTGGGCGTTGCTGATGCGCGAGGTCATCACGCGCTTCGGGCGCGAGAACCTGGGCGTGTTGTGGCTCATCGGTGAACCCATGATCTTCACGCTGGGCGTGACGGCACTGTGGTCCGGCGCCGGCTTCGACCATGGCTCCAATCTGCCCATCGTGGCCTTTGCCGTCACTGGCTATTCGTCGGTGCTGATGTGGCGCAACTCGGTCAGCCGCTGCTGCAGCGGCATCCAGAGCAACGTCAGCCTGCTGTACCACCGCAACGTGCGCGTGATCGATGTCTTCATCACCCGCATCCTGCTGGAGATGGGTGGCGCGACGGCCTCTTTCCTGGTGCTGGCCAGCTTCTTCGTCGCCATCGAATGGATTGCCCCGCCGCAAGATGCGCTGATGGTGGTGGGCGGGTGGCTGATGCTGGCCTGGTTCGGCACCGCGCTGTCGATGCTGATCGGCGCAGCCACGGTGTACAGCGAACTGGTCGAGCGGCTCTGGCATCCGTCGGCCTACCTGCTCTTTCCCTTGTCCGGCGCGGCCTTCATGGTCGACTGGCTGCCCACCGAGATGCAGCGCCTGGTGCTGCTGCTGCCCATGGTGCACGGTGTGGAAATTCTGCGCGAAGGCTACTTCGGTGCTGCGGTGCGCACGCACTATGACGTGAGCTACATGGCCGCCATCAACCTGGTGCTGACCTTGGCCGCCTTGGTGGTGGTGCGCGGCGCATCACGCCGGGTGGGTTCGCTGTGATCCGGCTCGACAACGTCTGCAAGAAGTACGGCACCCGGCTCGGTCAGCGCACGGTGCTGGACCACGTCAACTTTTCATTGGCGCGTGGCCGCAACATGGGCATCCTGGGGCGCAACGGCGCCGGCAAGAGCACGCTCATCCGGCTGCTGAGCGGCGCCGAGCAGCCCACCTCCGGTCGCATCCACCGCGGCATGAGCGTGAGCTGGCCACTGGCTTTCACGGGCGCCTTCCATGCCAACCTCACGGGGCTGGACAACCTGAAGTTTGTCTGCCGCGTCTACGGCGTGGACTGGAAGCCGCTGGTGCCCTTTGTCGAGGACTTCACCGAACTGGGCGTCTACTTTCGCGAACCGGTGCAGCATTACTCCGCAGGCATGATGATGCGGCTGGCCTTTGCGCTGTCGATGGCGATCGAATTCGACTGCTTCCTCATCGACGAAGGCCTGTCGGTGGGCGATTCACGCTTCGGCGACCGCTGCCACGTGGAGCTGTTCCAGAAGCGCAAGGACCGCGCCTTCATCCTCGTCTCGCACGACCCCCACATCATCAAGGCCTACTGCGAACGCGCCTGCGTGCTGCACCGCGGCCAACTGCATGAATTCGACCGCATCGAAGACGCCTACGACTTTTATGAGAACACCTACGTGCCGCCGCCGGCCGTGCAGTTCGACTGACCCTGCCCTGGAAGCCGCTGCGTGAAGATCCTGCTTGAATTGCGCCCCGCGCTCGACGGCCACAGTGGCATCCCGCAAGAGACGCGGTTGCTCTTTCGCGGCCTCGCGCTGCTGCCGGGCAATGAGGTGGTGGGCCTGATCCAGAGCAGCAACCTGGTGGTCGAAGCGGGTCTGCCCTTGCGCGGTGGCGCTGTGGCCGCCGGCCTGAGCGCCGCCCAACAGGTGGACCGTTTGTCTGCCGTGGTGGTGTCGCTGCAGCAGGGCCCCGCGTTCCACCGTGTCGAACACTGGCGCAAGCTGCTGCTGAAGATGGCCGGCCCCGTGGGTGCCGCCTTGCGCTCGCTGGTGGGTGGGCGCGTGGCGCTGACGGGTTTTGACGCCACGCACTTCAAGGACTTCATCTGGCGCGCGATGTTTGCCAAGTCGCTGCCCATCGAAGACTTCGACACCGTGACCGCGCGCGACTTCCGCATCCTGCGTTGGCCCTGGTCGCTGGTCAGCGCGCTGGGCGTGGTGACGGCCAAGCTGGGCCATGCGCTGTACCCGCGGCTGGACACCACCGGCATGGACGTGATGGTGGCCGAGACGCCGTACCCGGGCCGCGTCAGCGGTGGCACGCGTTTGGTGGTGCGCTACCACGACGCCATCCCGCTGCTGATGCCGCACACCATCAAGGACCGCAGCTACCACCGCAACGCCCACCTGCACGCGCTGCGGCGCAATGCGGCCGACGGTGCCTGGTTCGCCTGCGTCTCGGAAGCCACCCGCCAGGACCTGCTGTCGGTGCTGCCGGAAGTCGAAGCGCGCAGCGTCACCATTCCCAACATGGTGTCGCACGAATTCAGGGCCGAAGCAGCCCCCGCGACCCGCGTGCCCGAGGTCATCTGGAGCCGCAAGAACCGGCGTGTGCCGGGTGAGGGCGGGGCCGCCGTGATGCCGGCGGACCTGGTGGACGGTGCGCTGCCCAACCTGCTGATGGTCTGCACCATCGAGCCGCGCAAAAACCACCTGGCCCTGCTTGACGCCTGGGAACTGCTGCGTGCCGGGGCCTACCCCACGCTGAATCTCGTTTGCGTGGGTTCGCTGGGCTGGGAGCACGAATCGATCCTCCAGCGCCTGAGCCCCTGGCTGGGCCGAGGTGGGCTGCACCTGCTGGAAAACGTGCCACCGGCCGACCTGCGGCTGCTGTACCGCCACGCGCAGGCCACGGTGTGCCCCAGCTTCGGCGAGGGTTTCGACTTTTCGGGTGTCGAGGCCATGCGCTGCGGCGGCGTGGTGGCAGCGTCGGACATCCGCGTCCACCGCGACATCTATGCCGAAGCCGCCGACTACTTCAGCGCTTATTCGGCCGCCGAGATGGCAGACGTCATCGGCAAGCTCATCGACCCGCAGGCCCAGGCTCACCGCAGCGCGCTCATCCGCCACGGCGAACGCGTGTCGGCGCAATACCTGCCGGAAAGGGTGCTGCCGCAGTGGCAGGCGTTCCTGCAACGCGTTGCCAGCTAGCGCGGTGAATTCACGGTTCAGACGGATGGCCCGCTCGGCGTGGGCCGCACTGTGCGGCAAACGGTCCTTCAGGCGCGCGCCCGCAGCGATGTTCCGGGCCGACGACATTGAAGACATCCGTCGCACCTTCTTCGACATCGGCACGGCAAAGGGCGGGCCCTGGGATGCCCACCGCGAAGCCCACATGACATTGCCGGCCTGGTTCGTGCAAGGCCTGGATCCCTGGGGCGCCGCCTACGCCGAACAGCAGCATCGCCTGTGGGCGCTGGTGGCCGGTGCGACGCCGCCGTACACGCCAGAACTGCACGAGAAGGAAGTGCCCTGGGGCGACATCGACCCGGTGCGCTTCCCGGGCTTTTACGTGCGCCGCGATGCGCTGGCGATCACGTCCGCATCCGACCATGTGCTGGCCACCGGCATGCTGCTCAAGCACAGCGGCCTGCAGCCCGGCGACGCGGCATTGGAGTACGGCCCCGGCTTCGGCCAGACGGCGCTGGCGCTGGCGCGGCTGGGCGTCAACGTGGACACGGTGGACATCTCTGCCGTCTTCTGCGAATTTGTGCAGCGCCAGGCCGAACACTTCCAGGTGCCGCTGACGGCCTTGCAGGGCCCATTCGGCATCAACCCGAGGCCGGGCACGAAGTACAAGCTGATCTGGTTCTACGAAAGCTTCCACCACTGCGTGGACTTTCAGCAGGTGGTGGCGCAACTGGCCGGGCATCTGGCCGAAGGCGGCCGCGTGATCCTGGCTGGCGAGCCGATCGTCGAACGCGAATACGCGGCCGTGCCGTACCCCTGGGGTGTGCGTTTGCACAGCGAAGTGGTGGCGGTGATGCGGCAGACCCAGTGGTTCGAACTTGGGTTCTCTGAGGCGTTCCTGTTCGAGTTGTTCAGCCGCCACGGCTTTGCGGGCCGGCGCATCGACTGCGAGCCTTCGCTGTTCGGGCGTTTGTACGTCTTCGAGCCCAGATCTTAGGACTCCGAACTACGCGGCGCGCTCGACGATCAGCAGCATGGACGTGCTCACAAAGCCGTCGATCTCAAGCTTCAAGTGGACCTTGCCGGATTCCATGTAAGGCGGGGTGTCGAATTCCAGGTCGTAACGGTGGTTGCCGGCATCAAAGTCCGGCGTCACCAGATGCAGGCCCAAGAGCCGCAGTTGCGCCGCCAGCGCCAGGATGTCGCTGCGCCTGTAGATGACGTTGCCGCCCGCCTCCACCGTGGCCAGTTCAGAAGCGACGTTGAATTCAGTGGTATGCACGGCCACGCCGCCAGGCCGCAACAGCTTGGAGGATTCGACGACAAAGTCGATGCCGGCCTGCAGTGTGCCCAGATGTTCAAGCGCGCAAGAACTCCAGATGAAGTCGTGCTCGCCTGTCAGGCCTTTGAGCGTGCGCATGTCGGCCGGCTTGAAGGCAACGCGCGCCTCAAAGACCTCGCGCTGAACCAACAGTGGCTGAAACAGCGCCTCCAGGGACGAGGCGTGCTGATCGGTGCTGATCCAGTTGCCCTCTGAGTTTTCGGCTTCCAGGTCGGTGGCAAGAATGTCGCAGCCGCGCGCGGCAAAGTGGGACGCCAGGGGCTCACGGCCCACGGCAAAACCCAGGCCGCTGATGCCGGATCTCAGCATTCGCCTTTCATCCAAGGCCTGCGCAATCGCGCACCATTCCCAGAACTTTCGATTGACGAAGTCGAATTGCTGAGCCGAGTGGCCCGCGTACATCTTTCTGATCATCAGGCTCAACTCTTGAGACCGGTACCAGGGCGCGGAAAAATCGGCGTACTTGCAGACCGACGAGACCAACATTGACTTCATGGAGGCGTTCTCGCTGTCGCGGTGGAAAAGGTCAATCTGAGAGTCGAAACCATCGCTCGGGATCTTATCTGCAATCATCAAATAACCGCCCCGGGTCCGGACCAGCGATCACGGCGTGCCCACAAACGCTTGGCGGGGAGGGCCCTCCATAATCGCGCGGGTGCATTCATCCACGGGCCGGTCGGCTGATCCAGACATCCTTGAATCTGGAAGACCCATGCAGTCGTCAACAACCAAGGTGAACGATGGCTATTGATCTAGAACGGCTGGACCGTTTCCTGGCCTTGCTGGCGACGGCGACTGATGACGATGCACTGCGCGTGTGCTTCGAAACCTACCGTGCCGAGTACGACCTCGAGGTGCCCGAAGACCCCTTCAGCAGCGCCTACCGGCAAGCCCAGTTTGACTTGTACGAACGGCTGCATGGCAAGCCTTATGCCACCAGCCATGAACACTCGCCGATGGACATCAAGGCTGCGGCCAAACAGCCCTTCCCGTACATGCACGGCTCTGCCAGCACCGTGGGCGACCAGTTCATGGGCATTGGCTATCTCATCAAGACCATGGGCCTGCCGCGCGGCGCGCAAGTGCTTGAGTTCGGCCCCGGGTGGGGCAACACGACGCTGGCGATGGCGAAAATGGGCTACGGCGTGACGGCGATCGACATCGAGCAGAACTTTGTCGATCTGATCCGCTTGCGCGCAAACATGGAACAGATCCCCAACCTGGCGGTCCGGCAAGGGGACTTTTCGCTTATCGAAACGATCGGCGCGCAATTCGACGCCGTGCTCTTCTTCGAATGTTTCCACCATTGCTCCGACCACCTGCGCCTGATGGCCGCCTTCGACAAGGTGGTCAAGCCGGGTGGCATCGTCTGCTTTGCGGCCGAACCCATCGTGGACGACTTCCCATTGCCCTGGGGTTTGCGCGTGGACGGTCAGTCGCTGTGGGCGATCCGACGCAATGGGTGGCTGGAACTGGGCTTCAACACCCGTTACTTTGAAGAGGCAATGAAGCGCGAGGGTTGGTGGGTTGAACGCCATGTGGGCAGCGACTGCCTGCTGTCCAATGTTTTCATCGCGCGCCGCATGAGTGACGTCGTGCAGCGCTGGGACTTTGCCGAAGGCAAGCTGATGGCGGGCGTCGGCCGCATCGAGGGCTCGCGCGTCGTCAGCGACGGTCGCGCCGGCTATCTGGTGTACGGCCCCTATGCACAGAAAGCGCCCGGCAACTATGTCGCGCGGTACCACATTGCCAACCCTTCCGCGGCCACCGGGTACGCGCGCGTCGAAGTGGCCTGCCGTGGCGGTATGCAGATGCTGGCGTCTGCAGAAATTGAGCTGGGCGCCGGGCAGTCCGACCCGGTGCTGCCCTTCGTGCTGTCCAGTCTGGTGCCCGACCTGGAATTGCGCCTGTACTGCAAGGACAGCACCACGGTGACGGTGGAAGCGGTCAGCGTCGAACGGCTCACGTAGCCGGTCAGGCGTTCACCTCAAGCCGTGCCAGCTGACTTTCCTGCATGGCCAGCACATCCCACACCTCGTGCACGCCGGACCATTGACGCGGCGGGCGCGTGCGGTCTGGATTCGCGGGATCCAGGATCAAGTAACCCAGATGTCGCAGCAACGCGTACAGCGCCAGATAGCTGTCGGGGCCGCCCAGCAGGAACAGCGGCGCCACTTCCACCAGGATGATCGGTTTGCAGCGCAGCAGCGTCTGCAGAGCGCCTTTGAGCACCTCGTGATCAAAACCCTCGGCGTCACACTTGATGAAGTCCACCGTCAAGCCAGGCAGAAAATCGTCAAGCCGGTGCACCTGGACGGACAGTGGCTGACCCCCTGGCGGGTCTCGCCCGGTGTCGGACAGACCCAGCCCGCCCACATTCCAGGCATCGCTTTCGTAATTCAAAGGCGCCATGCAGGTCTGGCCGTTTGAATTGCCAAGCGCCAGGCGGTAACTCTCGGTATTGGCGCACTCATTCAAGGCCAGATTGGCTTCCAGGACCCTGAACACAAAGGGTTGGGGTTCAAAAGCCAGAACGCGCCCTGCCGGCCCCACCAGTTTGGAAAGGACCACCGAATGGTGGCCAATGTTGGCGCCGATATCGAGCACGGTTTCGCCAGCCCGCACCAGCCGCTTGAACAGGCTCACCTGCTCAGGCCCCCAGGACCCGCGGGTCCGGATGGCGTGGGAAATGCCCACGTCACCGTGCAGGGTCAGGAAATTACCAAAGTCCCCATTGGCCACTTCCAGGGTGGGTGACAGGCGAACCACCCGATCCAACCAGTTTTGGTGTTCCGTGACCACCAGCCGGTGCATCCACAGTTCGCTGTCCTGCGACTGCGGATTCCGGGTTGACAGCACGCGGATGCTGACATCGCGCACGCCTTCTCCGGGGATGATGAAGTCACGCAGGGTGTGCTGGGCGGCGTAGGTGTCCACTTCAATCCGCGTGTCGCCGGCCATCAATTCAATTGTTCCCGACCACGCCGTGCACATGACGACGATCCATGCCCGTCCGCGCAAGGATGGCAGTCGGATCAGGGCGCCAGGCTGCCGCGTGAACGCGCAGAAGGCGGCGCCCACATCGTCGAAGCGTGGCTGCCAGTGCCCGGCGCAGGTCGGGTGGTTCTGGGCAAGGCCATCGCCTTGCCCAAAGCCGAGAAGGGTCAGTGCGGGGATGTATTGCATCGGTCCAACAGGAGGTTTGAGAGGCTGGACCGGGCGCCAGGAGCCGCCAAGATTCGCCACGAAGAGAGGGATTCTTGACCCAAGCCGACGCAGACCGACCGGCTAGAATGCACAGTTAAGTCAATAGGCACAGTTGCCCCTGTTTCTAATTTCGGTGATTGTGGACGGCCGAAATAAAATCTCGAATTGGCACTTTAAAGCGTTGGAGCCGAATGATGAGCAGAACGAGTCACTATCTCGGCAACCACCGGTCGTTGGTTGTCACCGAGCGCGGAGACCGCATGTACGTGGACACACGCGACATCATGATCACGCCCGGCATCCTGTGCTGGGGGTCGTGGGAGCCCGAAACCACCCACACGTTTGAGCGCTTGTTGCGCCCGGGCATGTCCTGGGCCGATGTCGGCGCCAATATCGGCTATTTCACCATCATCGGGCACCGGCTCGTGCGTGAAGGGGGCGGCAAGACTTTTGCCTTTGAAGCCAACCCCGCGACCTTTGAAATTCTGGCGGACAACGTCAGGCTCAATTGGTTCTTTGACCATGTTGAATGCGAACAGCAGGCTGCTTACTTCGAAAAGACCAAACTGAAATTTGGCGCGCCCAGAAAGTATGCCGTCAATGCGTCGATCAGCGAAGCGAACAGCGGGGATTGGAAGCGCGTCAACGACGAAGTGGACACCTTCGAGGTGCAAGCGATTTCGCTGGATGAATATTTCGCCGACACGCATCTCGATTTCATCAAGATCGACGTGGAAGGTGCAGAGAGTTACGTGCTGCGCGGGGCCAGAAAGCTGGTCACGCGCAACCAGGACATCAAGATCCTGATCGAATGGTCGCCCGGGCAGATGCTTCGTTGCAAGACCAATCCGCAGGAATTGGTCGACCTGATTGAGGAATTTGGCTTCCATGTCTGGCTGGCCGAGTCCGAGCGCCGGAAGATCACCACACAGGAACTTCTGGGCGTCAAGAGCACCACCATGCTCTTGCTGTCGCGCGACGCCAACTTCGTTTTCTGAAGCGCACTATCTGCGCTGGATGAACGCTGGCGTTCTGGAACTGACCACCGCCAAGATGACGGAATTCCTCGCTCAGGCCAGTGCTGTCCATCAGCGCGACTTCCACATCAAGCAATGGACGGCGCAAGCTTTCACGCGTTCGAAGTCTGACCGGATGGGTATGGATCAACAGGCCCATCGTGAACGCTCACCAACATGATCCGACTCGGGCCACGCATGCCCGGGACCAGGAACTCTCGCAGCGTCTGCGGGGCAGCGCAAGTGCCAACCTCGACTCGACTTTCAGCCGCTGCCAATTCATTCATGCCCGACCACGGCGTGCACATGAGGACGATCCATGCCCGCCCGCGCAGGGACGTAGCCGGCGCGGTGAACCCGCATTGCGCGTGGAAGCGCCGAAGGCCGCCAGCAAGGACAAGCCTCAGCTTCGCCGCCGCGCCACGATGGTCAGGTCCCAACCGACTTCTCCGGCGTACACCTTGCCGAGGTGGTAGGTAAGCAAATCAAATCCGCTATCGACCGTGAGCTGTATCCATTGTTCATGGGTCATGCAGTACAGGTGTTCGTTGCTGTAGTCAACTTCGAGCGGTACCGAGAAGAACAGAATGCCATCCGGCTCAAGAACCCGCCTGATTTCACCAAAGGTCATCTTGAGGTTTGAAGAGTGTTCCAGGCAGTGCGACGAAAACACCATGTCGAAACTGCCGTCTTCAAAAGGCAAACTGGTGTTCTCACCGATGTGTACACGTTCTGGGTCGAGCTGCAGCTTTTGGAACAAGTTCTTCGTGTGTTCTACGGCCCGATCGTCGATGTCCATCGTGCAATAGTCAATTTTCAGCGGCAGTATCAGGTCGCGAAGCACCTCTTCATAAACGAACCCCGCCCCAATGTCCAACAGGCGATCCCCTGTCTGGGCAAACACCAGCGCCTCCCGCACCCGAAAGGAGTAGCGGCGTATCCCCTGTTCATGCAGATCGACGAATGCAATGCCCCGTTGAACCTGTGATTCAACGAATCGATCCATCATGTTGACCTGCACTTCCTGAAATGTCTCTGCGGCGTGCTGGACACGAACGAGAGAGCGGAAGTACCGGGCGATCGGCAGGTGTTCGACTTCCGGGCCTGGCAGGATGAGTCCGTGAAAGACAATTTCTGCAGACCGGCTTGCCGGATTGCGACCTACCGAGGTGATCTCTATGTGGGCATCGACGGGGTCTGCGGACTTGAGCAGTTCGATCACTTCGCGCCGGGTGGCGTGGGAGAAAAGGTCTGTGGCATAGCAGGGCCTGCCATTGAAGGTGATCGCGATGGCCCCGGACCAGTCGTGCCGGGTAAATAGCCCGGCCACGAACGACAGCTTGGGCAGATGGCAGTTGACGCTGACGCCCAAATCCTTGCCGATCATTCCATCGGCAAATTCAACCCAATTCCCCCGGTACTCGAAGATGCCGGGTGCCGTTGCTGGCAGAAGCAACAGGTCTTCCTTGGCTACAAGAGATTCGATCATTGTTTTTCCCCCCCGTGCTAATGGCAAATTTGCCTTCGAACTCGGATAGTTTCTTACACGCGGATCGAATCTGCAACTGAAGCGCCGGCGCATCATTTGCCGAGCACTGCCTGCGTCACTGCCAATGTCTTTGCGCATCGATGACGGACTGCATCGCAGGCGCATCGGCTTCACACCAAGGTCAGGAATGGCTTCCCGCAGCAGACACCTCACGGCGGAAAAACATGAAGACGCCCAAGGCGCCATCATGGTTGGTCACATCGGTGTGCAAGCTTCGCGCGCCAGCCTTCTGCATAAGGTAAAGCAGTTCGCTCAGGTTGTAGAAATTCATCTGCATTTCGGGGTCTTTCCGAATCGCGAACTCAGGCGGCTGGGCTGCAGGACTAAACAGGCCTCGGAGCCGGGTTTTGAGCCGATCAAGCGAGCCTTGCGCTGCTGGACTTGGCGCCAAGGGCGGTTGGCCGAAAGTGGTGTCGTGGTAGTCCCAGGCAAACGTCACTTGCAGCGCGCCCATGCCGCCCGGGCGGATGCGCTGGACAAGCTGGCGAAACAGCTCCCGGCCACGGGGTATTTCGACGTGCTGCAGCACGATGCAACTGTGCACCAGGTCGAAGTCACCTTGCAGTGCCGACAGTTTGTCGTCCGACAACAGCAGCCTCAGGTTGTTGACGCCTTGCGCCTCAGCGTTGCGCCCCGCTTCTGCCAGCATGGATGGCGAGATATCCATGCCCACCGCTTCGCCGGCCATGTGGGCAAAGGGAATCAACACCCGACCGACGCCACAGCCGAAGTCCAGGATGCGCTGCGGTGCAAACGCGGGGTCGATGTGCGTCCTGACGGTGTTGATGACATGCTCGGCATGCACACGGCCGGAATGGAAGAATTCCTCGCGGGCCTCGGGCGTCAGCGTGGCAGTGCGAAACCGGGGGTGGGTCAGCACCCCGTAGTACGGGTCGCGGGCACCCCAGTCCTCCCAATCTCGATCAGTACTCATGCGTTGAACATCCAGGTTAGGGTCTCCGCAATCGTTGGGCCCGCGACCGGGCCGATGCAGCGTTCGAGCGCGGCCTTGCTGCCCAGCAAACGGCGCACTTCATTGACGCGCACGAAGGCCGGGTTGATCCGTACCTCGGGTCGGTAGCCCGCCATGTCGCTCACCAGCTCGAACACACCCCGCAGCGACTGCCCGTGCCCAGAACACACGTTGAGCACCTGGTGGGCCGCCTGGCCCTCAAGCAGGCGGCGATAGACCTCCACCACCGTGCGGACATCGGAGAAGTCGCGCTCCACGTCCAGGTTGCCCAGCTCGATGACAGGTGCGCGGCGCCTGCAGTGCGCCACGATCTTGGGCAGCAGGAAGTCTTCAGACTGGCCAACGCCCGTGTAGTTGAAGGGCCGCACGATGGTGATCGGAAGTTGGTCGCACCAGGTGCGCGCCATGTATTCCATGGCCAGCTTGCTCACCGCGTAGTCGTTGGCCGGGGCTGGTGTCGCAGACTCCTCAAGGACGCCTTCTGTGGCATTGCCATAGACATTGGCGCTGCTGGCCAGCAGCACCGCTGAAGGCCGCGCATTGGCGCCTGCCAATGCGGCCAGCAGATGGCGTGTGCCCACCGTGTTGACGCGGTAGAAGGCCTCCACGTCGCCATGGCCCACAAATGCGATGCCGGCCAGATGCGCCACCTTGTCGGGTCGCACGGCCTTGACGACCCGGCTCAAACCGGCCGGGTCCAGCAGATCGCAGACGTGGGTCTGCTTCAGATGGGCGCTGACCGTGGCGCGCGCCGTTGGCAAGTCGCGCTGCACCAGTCCGTGCACCTCATGGCCCCGTGCGTGCAACTCAGCGGCCAGGTACAGGCCTGTGAAGCCTTCGGCACCCGTGATCAGGATTCGACTCATCGTGGCGCAGACAGGCTAGAACGAAAAGCCCAATTCGTTGCGGCGAATGTCGGCCTTGACCATCATGTCGCACAACTGCTCCAGTGTCGTGCCCGGTTCCCATCCAAGCTCACGGCGGGCCTTTGACGAATCGCCGACCAGAAGCTCCACTTCTGCGGGTCGGTAGAAGCGTGGGTTCACCCGCACCAGGGTCTTGCCACTGAGGCGGTCCACCGCCACTTCGGATTCGCCGCTGCCTTGAAATTCAAGTTCGAAGCCTGCGGTCTTGGCGGCCATTTGCACAAAGCTGCGCACGGATTCCGTGCGGTTGGTGGACAGCACAAAGGTGTCGGGCTTTTCAGCCTGGAGCATGCGCCACATGCCATCGACGTACTCCTTGGCATAGCCCCAGTCGCGACTTGCATCCAGGTTGCCAAGCTCCAGCACATCGAGTTTGCCCAGTCGGATCTTGGCCAGGCTGTCGGTGATCTTGCGGGTCACGAATTCGACGCCGCGCAGTGGCGATTCATGATTGAACAGGATCCCGCTGGCGGCAAAGATGCCGTAGCTTTCGCGGTAGTTGATGGTCATCCAGTGTGCGTACAGCTTGGCCACGCCATAGGGGCTGCGGGGGTAGAAGGGCGTCTCTTCCTTCTGCGGCACGGCTTGCACCTTGCCAAACATTTCTGAGGTGCTGGCCTGGTAGAAACGCACCTTCGGATTGACGATGCGGATGGTTTCCAACAGGTTCACGGCGCCGACGCCGGTGATCTCTGCCGTGGTGATGGGTTGTTCGAAGGACACGCCGACGAAACTCTGCGCCGCCAGGTTGTAGACCTCCGTGGCCTCGCTGGACTGCAAAAGACGGATGCAGTTGCTGAGGTCGGTCAGGTCGAACTCCACCAACCGCAGGTTCGGGTGCTGGGTGATGCCCAGTTCTTCCAGCCGCCACAGGTTCACCGAGCTCGTGCGGCGGTAGGTGCCGAAGACCTTGCAGCCCTTTTCCAGCAGCAACTGGGCCAGGTAGGCGCCGTCTTGGCCTGTGATTCCAGTGATGATGACTGACTTCATTGGCGTCTTTCAGTAAGCGCTTGGAGCTGGGCGGTGATTCACGCCATGGGGGTTGGTGATGCCTCAAGCCTTGACGCCTGCGGGCGTCTCAGGCCGCAGTGCCAATGGCCTGGCGCGGCCGCCTCAGGTCGCCCTGGCGCGGGCAAGGTGATCCTCGCGGGCGGTGTGCACCGCCAGGATGTCCCACTCTTCGTCGCTGCGGCCGCTCCAGGTTCGCGGTGCCACCGCAAAGTCGGGCCGGTCGGGGTCGGTGATGGCGTAGCCCAGGTCTTGCAGGAAGCGATAGAAGTCCAGGTAGTCGTGGCCGGCGGCCTTCATGGCCGACGGTGCGACCTCGGCCACGATGATGGGCTTGTCGTTCTTCAGCACTTCAACGCCGCCCAGGAACACGGCGAAGTCAAAACCCTGGGCATCGGATTTGATGAAGTCCAGGTTGCGGCCACGGGCGATGTCGTCCAGCCGGCGCAGCTTGATCGGCAGGCCGCCTTCGCGAAATTCAAGCTTGCCGTTGGCCGTGGCCACCGACAGCCCGCCCACGTTCCATTCCACGCTGTCGTAGTCCTGCGGCAGCATCTGGGCGTCGGCGTCTTCGCTGCCAAGCGCAAATTCGTAGGCTTCGACGTTGTCGCACAGGTTCAGCGCCAGGTTGGCTTGCAGGATGCGGTGCACCCGCTTCTGCGGTTCAAAGGCCAGCACCGCGCCTTGTTTGCCAACCAGGCCCGACAACACCACCGTGTGGTGGCCCAGGTTGGCGCCGACGTCGGCCACGGTGGTCCCCGGACGCACCAGTTTGCGGAACTGCGCCACTTGCAGGTCGCCCCAGCCGCCGTAATGTTTGATGTCGTAAGACACCGGCCTGTCCTTTTCCAGCACCAGGAAAGCACCGTAATTGCCGTCGACGAACGAGATCGCCGATGTCAGCCGCTTGTGGCGTGCGACCCAATCGGGGCGGCGTTCCAGCAGCAGGCGGTGCAACCAGATCTGCGTGTCCTGGGATTCGGCATGCCGCGTGTTCAACACGCGAATGACCACGTCGCGCAGGCCGCTGCCGGGCAGAGGGAAGTCCTTGGCTTCGTGGCGGGCTGCGTAGGTGTCGATGACTGCGGCCTGCCCCTGCGAAGACAGCTCCAGCATGCCGGACCAGGGCGTGCACATGAGTTCAAGCGCAGCGTGTCCGTCAATTCGCCGCAGGATCAGCGAGCAGTCCGGCGCAGCGGTGTAGGCGCTGTGCACCGAGCCGTGGGTTTCAAAGCGGGTCTGCCAGCCCGCAGACCACGTCACCGGCGATTCAGCCTGGTTGGGAAAGGCCAGAAATCCGAGCAGGCTCAGCGCGTCTATGTGCTGCATCAACTGACCTCAAAAGAAAAAAAGGAAATCCATCGGCGCGCCAACGACCGGGCCGCTGCGGATGCCGAAGGCCTTGGGAACGTGGTGCGTCGGTGAACCGCTGAGCGGTGGCTGTCTGTCTGGCAAGGCTTCAGGGTCTCGTGCGGGACATCCACTTGCGCAGGGCCGACCTCAACCAGACCTGCACCCTCGGCCGCCGGGCGGTGCTCATGGAGCCCGCAGAATTGTAGCCGGCCCCTCGTGGCTGTTTGCGCGCTGCACCACGAGCGCCCGGGCGGACCCGAGCGCGGGTGGTCGAAGCGGCCTGAACCCAAGCCGTGGCGCCGGACCGACTACACTGAACGTGCCTTTCGACTGCTGCATGATGCCCCCGGCCGCAGCACTCTGCGCCCCGCGCGCACTGAATTGGACGCAACCCCGGGGGCCACCCTGCAGGTCTGTGCCGAGGCGTTTACCCACCCGTAAAAATGACGATGACAGCGCGCTTTTACAACAACGGTCTTTGAGGACGTTCGATGAAACTTGAGCAGAAGAAGGTGCATTCGGTCAGCGTGGTCATCTCGACGCTGAACCGTGCCAAGCTCCTGCGAAACTGCCTGCATTCGCTGCGGTACCAGAACCACGATGACTTCGAGGTGGTAGTGGTCAACGGGCCATCCACCGACGCGACAGAAGAGTTGCTGGCGGAGTATGCCGACGACATCATCGTCGGCCGCATCGCCGAAGCCAACCTGTCCAAGTCGCGCAACGCCGGCATTGCACTGGCTTCGGGTTCGCTGATCCTCTTTCTGGACGATGACGCATACCCCGAACCCGAGTGGATCAACACCGTGGTGTCGGGCTTTGACTCACCGGCTGTGGGCGGTGTCGGCACGCGGGTCTATGACCATTCGGGCTTTGCCTGGCAGTCCAACCCCTTCACGATCGACCAGTTTTACAAAGCCAATTTCGAGCGCCGCCCGCCGGTGTGGGCCTTCGAGTTTGCCGACTCCAAGACGATCCCGCACATCCTTGGCGCGTCCAGCAGCTTCAGGCGTGACCTGCTGGAGAAGATCGGCGGTTTCGACGAGGAGATCGAGTACTTCCTGGACGAATCCGAGATGTGCCGCCGCGTGGCTGAATCGGGCCACAAGATCCGCTTTCTGGACCATGGTGCCTGCGTGCACCACAAGTTTGCAGCTGGGGTCACGCGCGACGAGCGACGCATCCTCACCTACCCCTACCCGGTGGTGAAGAACAAGTACTACGTCGCCTTGTCCGACTGCCTGCGGCATGGCCGCAACGTTTCCGAATATCTCGACCATTGCGATGCCTTCGTCCAGGAACTGATGGACGGTGCGCTCTGGCAACTCAACCACCAGGGCATTTCACAGGCCGAGTTCGACCGCTTCGTCACCGACGTCAAGCGCGGCCAGAAGGACGGTCTTGCGCGTGCTGGCGTTGGCGTGCGCAAGTGCGTGGCGCTGCCGCTGCCGGCTGTGGACGCTGGCGCTGCGCGCAAGCGCTTCAAGACCTTGCGTCCCGCGGGGGGCCGCCGCAGCTTCTGCTTTATCTCGCGCTACATGCCCAAGCAGTCACCGGGCGGTGTGGCGCGCTTCATGTTTGACCTGGCCAGCGGCTTTGCCGAGCGCGGCCATGATGTGCACCTCATCACCATGCGCAGCGGCCCGTCGGAGATCGAATACGACAACGGCCTGTGGATCCACCACCTCGGTGCCGAAGAGGTCATCGAAGGGCCGCGCGGCCAGACCGCGGCTGCGGGCGTGCTGGACATGCGCTCGGGTCCGGGCAAGATGAACTGCGCCTGGGCCAAGGCAGCGCACGCCGAAGTGCTGCGCCTGCGGCAGGACCGTTTCATCGACCTTGTGGTGGCCCCGGCCTGGGACCAGGAAGGCCTGTACTGCGCACTGGATCGCCGCCTGACGACAGTGATTTCCATGAACACGACTTTCAAGACCTTTGCCGAGATTGAACGCAAGGGGCTCGACGGCGACACCCTGCGCGAAGTGACGGCGCTGGAGGCCACGTACCTGCGCTTGGCCTCGGCGATTCACGCCAACAGCAACGCCACGGCCCAGCACGTTGAAGTGGCCTTCGGGCTGCCCAGGCCGCCGCCGGGGATGATCGTGGGCCATGGCTGCCGCGACGCCGCAGACACGTCGCTCAGCCGCGCCGCTGAACACCGCCGCCAGCCCGGCGGCACGGTCACGGTGCTGTACGTAAGCCGGCTAGAAAGGCGCAAGGGCACCGACATCTTCATGGCCGCGCTGTCGCCCCTGCTCAAGGCCTGCCCGACCGTGAAAGTGCGCGTCGTCGGCCGCGATTCCTACGCGGGCGATGCCTCGCGCAGCTACCTGTCCAACTTTGCGGCAGACCATCCGGACCTCAGCGACAAGGTCAGTTTTCTGGGCCAGGTCAGCGACGCTGAACTGGCGCGGGAATACGAACAGGCCGACATCTTCTGCGTGCCTTCGCGCTACGAGTCGTTTGGCATCATTTACGTTGAAGCCATGCGTTACAGCCTGCCCGTGGTGGCGGCCGGTGTGGGAGGCATCCCCGACATCGTGGTCGACGGCGAAACAGGTTTGCTGACGCCGCCTGAAAATTCACGCGCCCTTGCCGATGCGTTGGCCCGGTTGGCGGGTGACCGCGTCTTGCGGCAGCGCCTGGGCGCCAACGGCCGCGCGCGCTTCAAGGCGCTGTTTGACCACGACGTGATCATCGACCGCACGCTCGACGCCTTCTTGCGCCTGCTGAAAAGCCGTCAGGCCCCGGTCACCTTGGAGGCCGCCGCCCATGCAGCCGACTGAAGTCATTCCCAGGATTTCCTGGGTCACCGGCATCGTCCACGACGGTGATGCCATCAGCGAGACGATCCTTGCCGAACTGGCCGCGCTGGACCAGTTGTGCCGCAGCGAGCGCGTCAACATCGACGCCAAGGTCTATTGCTGCGCGGCCAGCGCGCCTGACGTGCGCATCGAAGTCCTCAGCGACTGGCGCACGATGCTGGCCGATCCACACTTCCAGACCTCCGACATTTATATCTTCCACTTCGGCGTTTACAACGAGGTGCACCACGCGATGAACTTCGTTCGTCGCGATGCCACGGTGATCGTCTGGTACCACAACATCACGCCGCCGCAGTACGCCCCGGCGGCCGCTGAGGACCTGGCCCACCGCTGCTTCCAGCAGATCGAGAACTTCAAGGTTGCCGATCAGGTACTGGTCAACTCGGCGTACACCGCCGGTGAGTTGCAGCGCCTGGGGTTGGCCTTGCAGGTTGAGGTGATGCCGCTCTTCGGGCCCAATGCCAACGCCCTGGCGGCGGCTGGCGCCAAGGACCTGGCGGCCCGTTCAGTTGAACCGGCCCGCATCCTCTACTGCGGCCGCTTTGTCGAGTCCAAGTCCGTGCACACGCTGCTGGAAGCGCTGGCCATCTTTGCGGCGGATGACCCTCGTCCGGTGCAGCTCACGCTGGCGGGACTGCGCGACTACTCCAGCCCAACGTATATCGAACAGTTGCAGGCCCTGGCGCGCGCATTGCCGACGCAGATCGTCGTTCGCTTCGCCTTCGACAGTGATTCGCAAGCCCTGAAGGGCCTGTTCGCCGCCTGCGACTTCTTCGTCATGCCGTCGCTGCACGAAGGCTTCGGCATGCCGGTGATCGAAGCTTTCGCGGCTGACGTGCCGGTGATCTCGACCCGCTGCGGTGCGCTGGCTGAAGTCTGCGCCGGCCTGGCGCTGCACTTTGAAGCGCGCCAGTCGACGGACCTGGCGGAAAAGCTCAAGCTGCTGCTGGCGGCGCTGGATGCGGGCGAGGTGCTGTGTGAACAGGGCGCTGTGCCGCGCGCTGCGTGGACTGCTCAAGCCCAGGCGCGGGCGCAGATCTATTCGCGCACGGCCTACATCAAGCGCTACCAGCACAAGCTGAAGTCCTGGCTGCAGGCGCGCCCCGCGCTAAGCAAGAGCCGCAAGGAGGCCCTGAGCAAGCTCCACCACGACGGCGGGCTGTACGAACCCAGTGCGCCGGCGAGTGACCCGTTTGACGCCGCGATTCGCTCGGCGGTGCTGGGCCACGAAGTCGTGTCAAGGTTGCAGGCTGATGCCAGCAGCGGGCTGACCGCGCTGCTGCAGTGGCCGTTTCCGGGGGTCCACCAAAGCCAGGCCGATCTGGCCTACTGGCACAGCGTGCTGGCCAAGAAAGGTGTGCGTGGTGTCATGCAACACCTTGGCAATTCACCCGAAATTCGCGGCGACCGGCACCGTCTTCAAATGGGGGTGTTCCTCTCTTCGGCGGTCAATGCCGTCAGCGCCCAGCTCGGCACGGCAGCGACCGAGGCCGAAAGCGCCAAGCGCATCGGCATGCTGCATCACCGGGTCAGGCTGCTGGCCCAATCGTCGAATGCCGACGCCGAGTTTGTCCGCGAAGCCTACCGCCTGATCCTCCAGCGTGAACCTGAAGAGGGTGGGCTGGGTGCGTTTTTCAACGCACTCCGGTCAGGCGACATGACGCGCGAGGATGTGCTGCGCGACATCCTGTCTTCCGAGGAAGTCAAGCTGCGCTGAGGGTCGGTGCGCCAGGCCCGGTCACTGCGCGGCCTATACCTCAGCAGCTTTGCGGTTGGCGGCCGGGTGCGGGTGCGGGTGCGGGTGCAGGTGCGGGTGCAGGTGCAGGT
Source organism: Rubrivivax sp. (assembly GCA_031372005.1). Taxonomy (GTDB): domain Bacteria; phylum Pseudomonadota; class Gammaproteobacteria; order Burkholderiales; family Burkholderiaceae_C; genus Rubrivivax. Next base: position 975 of record JANMKK010000029.1, on the reverse strand, counting down.
GCGGTTGCGGATGCGGTTGCAGCAGGGCCGGAGGCCCGGCGCGCCACGGGGGGCGCAAAAAACTTGCAGCGGTCAGATCGGGTTCGGTCCGATCTTCACTTCTTCAATGCTGCAGTCAAGCCAATCGTCCACCATGACGCGCACCTCCAGGTCGCTGCAGGCTGCCATCAACTCGAAGGGCACTGTCGCCAGCGTCCCCGCGCCTTCGTTCTTTGCAAAGTCTGCGCGGGCCAGCACCGTCTCGCCACCGCCTACGGACACGTCGATGCCCACTTCACCCCGGCCTGCCCGCCGGCATGTGCCCATGATCGTGACCGTGAACCGACCGGGATGCAAAGGCTGGTAAGGGCCGAACAGCAGGTAGCCGGCGCGGCCCGTGGTCCGGATGGTTGCCCCGACGGGCTCGCCCACTTCGGTTCTGAACATCCGGCTGGAGCCGGCCCACGTCAGGGCCGGGCGCGGGGCTGGCGGCGCCAGTGCGCTGCAGATGTCAAGCAGCCGCCTCGCCAGCAGCCCCACCTCGTGTGCGGCACGCCAGCCGGCGGCCGCCTGCTGTGTGGCCAGGGCCTGTGGCGACTGGCTGGCAACGCTGGACAGCGCCTCGGCGATGCCAGCGGCCAACTGGTGGGGCTGCAAGCCAGCGAAGCGAAACACGCTGGCGCCCAGTTCATCGAAGATGCCGATCGGCGTCACCGCCACGGGGCGCGCGGTGGCCATGCCGTGGCGCACGGCGGCACTGGTGGATTCCTGGGTGTCCTGGTACGGGAACACGAGCAGGCTGGCCTCAGCCAGCTGCGCGGTGACGTCGCCATCGCTGAGGTATTCGGTCCGCAATTCGACCAGGTCGCCCAGGCCCAGCGTGTCGATCTGCCGGCGCAGCGCAGCGACCAGGTTGCTGGAGGTGGGGTCCGGGTATTCGGCATTGAGCATGCGCAGGCGCACGGGGTTGCCCTGCCGACGCAACAGGTCCACCGC
>JANMKK010000003.1:0-8258 GCA_031372005.1 Rubrivivax sp. | reverse complement strand
CGCATTCGCGCGCTGCCCCGCATGCCGAAACAGCGCATCGCGACTGACGAGAAACCGGGCTCATCCTGACCGGCCCGACGGCGTGGAGCACCGCGCCGGCGACACCGTCAGGCACGCCAGCGCGACGCTTGACCTGCAGCTGGCAGCCTACAATTGCGCATGTCCATTTCCCCTGTTCCAGAACTGGTGGCGGAGCTCTCGGCCGGCCGCATGGTGATCCTGGTCGACGAAGAAGACCGAGAGAACGAGGGCGACCTCGTGCTTGCCGCAGAACACGTGACGCCAGAAGCCATCAATTTCATGGCTCGCCATGCCAGGGGTTTGATCTGCCTGACGCTGACGCGGGACCGTTGTGAGGCCTTGCAACTGCAGCCCATGGCACGCCGCAACGGCACCAAACACGGCACAGCATTCACCGTCTCCATCGAAGCCGCCATCGGCGTGACGACGGGCATCAGCGCTGCCGACCGGGCGCGCACCGTCCGGGCCGCAGTAGGCCGTGACGCCAAGCCGTCTGATCTGGTGCAACCCGGCCACATCTTTCCGCTTCAGGCACAAGATGGTGGTGTGCTGATGCGAGCCGGGCACACGGAAGCGGGCTGCGACCTGGCAGGCATGGCCGGGTTGCTACCGGCAGCCGTGATCTGCGAAGTGATGAACGAAGACGGCACCATGGCCAGGCTGCCCGACCTGGAACGCTTCGGCCGTGAGCATGGCCTCAAGATCGGCACCATCGCCGATCTCATCGGCTACCGCAGCCGCCATGAATCCCTGATCGAGCGCATCGGCCGCCGCATGCTCAGCACGCCGCACGGCGAGTTTGAATGCACGGTTTTCCGCGACAAGAGCGGGGGCTTGCATCTCGCGCTGTTTCACGGGCAGTGGTCTGCTGCGGACGAAGTGCCGGTGCGTGTGCACGAACCTTTCACCGCCTTTGACCTTCTGGACACGCGTGGCGACGGTCATTCGTGGCCCTTGGGCTTGGCGTTGTCGACACTTCGAGCGGAGCCCTTTGGGGTGGCCGTTCTGCTCAATTGCAGCGGTGACGCCGCGTTGCTGGTTCCCCAGATGACGCCGCAGACGGCAGCGGCGCCAAATCGCTCGCAGATGGACTTGCGCACCTATGGCGTGGGTGCGCAGATCCTGCTTGAACTGGGTGTGCGGCGCATGCGCCTGCTCGGCAGCCCACGCCGCATGCCCAGCATGGTGGGCTACGGCCTTGAAATCACCGGGTTCTCGGCCGCACCGGTCTGAAGGAAGACGCCATGCAGGAAGCAGACAAGGGCGACGTGGGTGAGTTGATCGGCGAAGGCTTGCGGATTGGCATCGTGCGCGCACGGTTCAACGACGCCATCACGCAACGACTCGGCCAATCCTGCCTGGCCGAACTGGATCGGCTGGACGTCAGCGAAAGCGACATCAAGTACGTCACCGTACCCGGCGCGCTCGAGGTGCCGATTGCGCTGAAAGCCATGGCGGAAAGCGGCGACTTTGATGCCTTGGTGGCACTGGGCTGCATCATCCGCGGCGAGACCTACCACTTCGAGTTGGTGTCCAACGAAAGTGGCGCGGGCGTCACTCGGGTCGGGCTGGACCACGGCGTGCCCATTGCCAACGCGATCCTGACCGTTGAGAACGAAGCGCAAGCCTGGGCCCGTGCCGATTCAAAAGGGCGCGAAGCAGCCCGTGTCGCCGTCGAAATGGCCAACCTCCTGGAAGACCTCTCGTGACCGAGACACCCACGCGCAAAGGCGCAGCGCCAAAGTCCGCACGCAGAAGGTCCCGCGAGTTCGCGCTTCAGGGGCTGTACCAGTGGTTGTTGTCGGCCGAATCGCCAGATGCGGTGCTGACACACATCGCCGAGCAGGACGGCTTTGCAAAGTGCGACCGCGTGCTCTTCGACACACTGCTGCACGGCTGCATCGAACACGCCTCTGCCCTGGACGCTGTGCTGGCCCGCCACGTCGACCGCAAGACGTCCCAGTTGTCCCCGGTGGAACACGCGGCGCTGCTGATCGGCAGCTATGAATTGATGCACTGCCCCGAAGTGCCGTACCGGGTCGTCATCAATGAAAGCGTTGAGCTGACCAAGTCCTTCGGCGGCACAGATGGCCACAAGTACGTAAACGGCGTGCTGGACCGCTGCGCGGCAGACCTTCGTCCCGACGAGTCACGGCCGCAGGCCCGTTTGCAAAAGACGGCTTCGGAACCCACTGCTGAGGGCACTGGCACTTCCTAGCCGGCGAAGAGGGCCCCAGCCGGGACTTTCGTTGCGTCGGTTTTCATTACAGTGCCAAAAGTGACTCGACCCAGGCCCGATGCAGCAACGCAGATCGGTCAGCTAAATCAACAACTTAGGGCCCTCTCCAGGGCGACGGCACAGATTCTGCTTATGCACATTCAATTCTGCTTCGGCAGCTTGTCGAATTCGCAGTAACCCGTAATTTGGAGATTTCAACGTGCGCCGGACACTCCCCATCTTTGCTTTGACTTCTCTGATCGCCTTGGCTGCCGGTTCGGCCAACGCCTATGTCACGTACAGCGGTGTCGACGTCAATGGCAACAACACCCGATTGGCGGCAACGCCGTTCTCGGCCGCCGCAGACAGCAGTTTCAGGGCCATGCTGTCGGGGGTGGGCACCGAGACTTTCGAAACCCAGGCCGTGGGTGCACCAGCCCCGCTGCTGTTGAATTTTGGCGCCGCTGGCACCGCCACACTCACCGGCGGCGGTGGTCGGGTCACCGCAACCGACGCCAGCTCGATCAGCGTGGGGCGTTACAGCGTGCCGGGCGGTTCGAACTATTGGGACGTGACTGCCAGCGCGTCCAACTCTTTCCAGATCAACTTCAGCCAAGAAATCGCCGCCTTCGGCTTCTACGGCATTGACATCGGTGACTTCCAGGGCACCGTGCAGTTGGAGCTTGTGGACGGTGCCGACCGCGTCATCGCTTCGCTCAATGTGCCATCCGCGCCGCAGGCGCTGGCGAACGGCAGCGTGCTTTACTTCGGGCTGATCGCCAGCAACAGTTCTGAGCTCTTCAGGTCCGTGCGTTTTAACACGATCGGTGGCGGTGGCACGGTCACCGACGTCTTCGGCTTCGACAGCATGACCATTGGCACGCAAGCCCAGGTGGTTCCCCCCGGTCGGGTTCCTGAGCCCGGCTCTTTGACCCTCGTGGGTGCGGCGCTTTTGGGTCTCGGCTTCGCCCGACGCAACCGCGGCTGATTTCACTGCGCAGGCAATTCGTTGACGGCGGCCGCAGGCCGCCGTTTTTCATGGCGGTGCTCGCTTCAGTCCTGCTTCAGGCTTGCTTGGGCTCAGAATTGTCGGCCTCCTCTGACCGGACTGAACGCCGTGATCCGTACCGCCAGCCGGCTCGACCACATCGAGCCTTTCTACGTGATGGAGCTGGCCAAGGCGGCTGGCGTGATAGCCCACAGCCCCGCCTGCGACCCGGCGCAGGGCGGCGAGCCGATGGTCTTCCTGAACATCGGCGAACCTGATTTCACTGCCGCACCCGCAGTGCGCGAAGCGGCCAAAGCCTGCCTGCAGGGCGGCCACACCCAATACACCCAGGCCACCGGCCTGCCTGCACTGCGCGAACGCGTCAGCGGCTGGTACGGCAGCCGTTTTGGCGTCGGGGTGGACCCCGGGCGCATCGTGATCACGGCCGGTGCATCAGCGGCTCTGCAACTGGCTTGCCTGGCGCTGTTCGAGCCCGGTGACGATGTGCTGGTTCCCGACCCCAGCTACCCCTGCAACCGCCATTTCGTCGCCGCCGTGGGTGCGCAGGCGCGGCTGCTGCCCACGAGCCCGGCCAGCCGCTTCCAGCCCGATGCAGCCACCGTGCGCGCTCGTTGGGGCACGGGCACACGCGGCGTGCTGCTGGCGTCGCCCAGCAACCCCACCGGCACGTCGATTGCGACGCCTGAGCTTGAACAAATAACGCAAACCGTGCGCGAACGCGGCGGTGTCACGCTTGTGGATGAGATCTACCTTGGCCTGAGCTACGACGAAGCCTACGGCCACAGCGCCTTGCAGCTGGGCAACGACATCATCAGCATCAACAGCTTCAGCAAGTACTTCGGCATGACCGGTTGGCGCCTGGGCTGGCTGGTGCTGCCGCCAGAACTGGTGGCAGCCGTGGAAAAGCTGGCGCAGAACCTGTACATCTGCCCAAGCACGCTGGCCCAGCACGCGGCATTGGCCTGTTTTGACGCCGACTCCATCGCCGAATACGAACGCCGCCGCGCCGAATTCAAGCGCCGCCGCGACTATTGCGTCGCTGCTCTGAACGGCATGGGCCTGCCCGTGCCAGTGCAGCCGGACGGCGCTTTCTACGCCTGGTTTGACTGTTCAGGCTACAGCGCCAGCAGCTGGGACTTCTGCCAGGACATGATGCAGCGCGCCCATGTGGCGCTGACGCCGGGGCGTGACTTCGGCCCCGCTTTTGCCGAGCGTTTCGTGCGCTTGTCCTTCGCCAGCAGCATGCCGCACTTGCAGACCGCGATGCAACGCTTGCAGCGCGAACTGGGTGCCCTGAAACAGCGGTGAGCAGGCGTTAACGGCCGCGAAAAGCGCCCTTTTTCGCAACGCCCTCGCTGGGGCCTGCGCTTAAGCTGCAACCACCTTGGCCTACAACCCCTTTCATCGGCGCGCCCTGGGCGGCGCTGACGCCCACCTTGCCACCGACGGCAGCGACTTTGCGGCCACGGTGGCGTCCATGCCGCCGGGCTTTGATGCGCCACTGCAGGCCGACGAAATGCCGCCGCTGGATTCCCAACCTGCTGGGCCCGACTCCGGCATCCTCGACAGCCAACCCGCACACGGTGACGCCACGGTCGAACACAGCCCCACGCTGTCGCACATCGGCCGTTACGCACTGAAGGGGCCGCTGGGTCAGGGCGGGCTGGGCCAGGTGCATGAAGCCTGGGACCCGCTGCTGTCGCGCACGGTGGCGGTAAAGACGCTGCAGTTCGACATCGAGATGAACGAACGGGTGTCGCTCGACGGCCTCTTCCTGAACGAAGCGCGCGCTGCCGCGGGCCTGAACCACCCGCACATCGTCACCATCCACGACGCCGGCCTGTCTGCGCAGGGCGTGTACATCGCCATGGAAAGGCTGCACGGCCGTGACCTGCGCCAGGCCCTGGCCGCCGGCTGGCAGCCCACCGCCGGCGAAGCCGCGCTGCTTGTGCGCCGCGTGGCCGATGCACTGGCCTACGCCCACGCCCGCGGCGTCGTGCATTGCGACATCAAGCCGGCCAACATCTTCTTGTGCCGGCGCGACAAGCCGAAGGTGCTGGACTTCGGCATCGCCCGCGTCGCCCACAGCTCGGCACTCACACTGCTGGACGGGCTTATCGCCGGGTCCCCGCACTACCTGGCGCCTGAGCAGTTGCAGGGCGGCACGGTGGACGCCCGCACCGACATCCACGCCCTGGGCGTCGTGTTCTACGAATTGCTGGCCGGCCGCAAGGCGTACACCGGCGACACGGTGGACCAGATCACCAACGCCGTGCTCGCCAACCACCCGGCGTCAGCGCATGAAATGCGGTCGGGCGTGCCGCCGCTGCTGTCGGCCATTGCCGCCAAGGCGATGGCGCGCGAGCCCGACATGCGCTTCAACACGGCGGCGGCGATGGCTGTCGAACTGCGCCGCTGGATTGACCGCCACAGCGCACTGGAAGCGCCAGTTCAGGCGCCCGTGCAAGGCCTTGAAGCGCCCGGCATGCCGCCGCCCCGCCTGGGCCAGCGCAGGCCATCGGCACACGCCGCCAGGCTGCTGGCGGGTGTTGCGCTGGTTGCGCTGGTTGCACTGGCCGGTGCGGCCGGCGTTGTCGTGTTCACCAGCAGGCAGGGCGTGGATTCCACAGCCGCGCCGCAGGCCACTGCCGGTGCTGCAGCGGCAGTGGCCGCGCCCAGTCCTGCAAGTTTGGCCCCATCCGTTGGCAGCTCCGTTGCAGCGCCCGTTGCCGCGCCCGCCGACATGCCTGCGCCGGCTACTGCCACGCCCGGCGACTCGGTGGGCGCCGCCACTGCCTTGCCCGTCCCGCCCCCGGCTGCGACTTCGCCCGCCGCAGTGCGGCCCCCAGCAACCCTGCGCGCCAAGACACCCGCGGCCGCGCGCAACACCGCCGCCGCGGTTGCCCCCGCCGCCACCGGCACCCTGCAGCTGGCCATCAGCCCCTGGGGCCAGGTCGAGGTGGATGGCAGTCCCGCCGGCACCACGCCGCCGCTGACCCGCCTGGCGCTGACCGAAGGCAGCCACACCATCACCGTGCGGAACGTTGACTTCCCGCCCTACACCACCACCGTGCAAGTGCAGGCCGACAAACCATTGACGGTGCGCCACCGCTTCGCGCCATGAAACCTATTGGCTTGAAGCTCATTCCCTGCTGTTTCGTCGCCCTGGCCGGCTGCGCAGCGTCACCCCCTGTGGCGCCACCGCCCAGCGGCCTGGCGGAGTTGATGGAAAAGCCCGGCGAACGCGCACTGATCGAAGGCATCCGCGCCTATGACGAAGGCCAATATCCGCTGGCCGAAGCCGCTTTACGCAAGGCGCTGAACAGCGGCCTGGCCAGCGCGCGCGACAAGGCCAGCGCGCACAAGCTGCTGGCCTTTATCACCTGCACCAGCGAGAGATTGGCCGAGTGCGAAACCCAGTTCCGCGCCGCCAAGGCCGCTGACCATGCCTTTGCACTCAACCGCTCCGAAGCCGGCCACCCGCTCTGGGGCCCGGTGTATCGAAAGGTGAGCCCATAGCGATAGCGCGCAGTGCGGCCGGCATAATCGCGCCCGCCGATGAAGCAGCCCCTATTCCCTCACGCGCCCGCTCACGCTCCCGCGCTCACGTCCGCAACATCGCCCGCTGGAACGTCCGCCAAAACGCCCGCCAAAACGCCCGCCGTCTTCCAGCACCCCGTGCGGGTGTACTGGGAAGACACCGATGCCGGTGGCGTCGTCTTCTACGCCAACTACCTGAAGTTCTTTGAACGCGCCCGCACCGAATGGCTGCGCGCGCTGGGCGTGGGCCAGCAGGCCTTGCGCGACAACACGGGCGCGATCTTCATCGTCACCGACACCCGCGTGCGCTACCGGGCGCCGGCGCGGCTGGACGACGAACTGCAGGTCACCGTGCACCTGCGCCAGCGCGGCAGCGCGTCGATGATCATTGCGCAGGAAGCCTGGCGTGGCCGCGTCGGCGGCGGCACGCTGCTGGCCGAAGGCGAGATCCGCATCGGCTGCGTGGACCACGGAACCTTCCGCCCGCGCCGCATTCCGAACGAAGTCACGGACTCCCTCACATGAACAGCGACCTCTCCATCACCACCCTCATCTTGCAGGCCAGCCTGGTGGTGCAGCTGGTGATGGCCGGGCTCATGATCACGTCGCTGGTGAGTTGGACGGTGATCTTCGGCAAGGTCTTCGGCCTGCGCCGCGTGCGCGGCGACAACGAAGAATTCGAGCGTGAATTCTGGTCTGGCCGCAGCCTGACTGAACTCAATGCCGCCGTCGGCCAGAAAACCCAGAGCGCACCGCTGGAACGCATCTTCGCCAGCGGCATGCGCGAATTCATGAAGCTGCGCGAAAAGCGCCTGGACGCCGGCGCGCAACTCGACGGCGCGCGCCGCGCCATGCGCGCCAGCTTCCAGCGTGAACTGGACGTCGTCGAAAGCAACCTGAGCTTCCTGGCCAGCGTCGGTTCGGTCAGTCCTTACGTGGGCCTCTTCGGCACGGTGTGGGGGATCATGCATGCCTTCGTCGGTCTGTCCAACATGCAGCAGGTCACGCTGGCCACCGTGGCGCCGGGCATTGCCGAAGCGCTGGTGGCCACCGCCATCGGGCTCTTCGCCGCCATACCCGCGGTGGTGGCCTACAACCGCTTTGCGCGCGACATCGACCGCATCGCGATCCAGATGGAAACCTTCATCGAAGAGTTCAGCAACATCCTGCAGCGCAACGCCGGCCAGTCCGGGGCGACCACCACCTACGCCGGTTCTGCGGCTGGGGTTGGGGCAGCAGCAGGGGCGCGCTGATGCCTGGCGTCACCAGCAGCGGCCTGCGCGGCCACCGGGGCCGGCGGTCGATGAACGAGATCAACATGGTGCCGTTCATCGACGTGATGCTGGTGCTGCTGATCATCTTCATGGTGACCGCGCCGCTCATCACCACCGGCGTGGTCGATCTGCCGTCGGTGGGCAAGAGTTCGCAGCGGCCGCAAAGCGTGATCGAGATCATCGTCGGCAGCGACGA
>JANMKK010000440.1:0-13443 GCA_031372005.1 Rubrivivax sp. | reverse complement strand
CGAGACCGACAGCCTGGACCCGATGCGCGCACAGATCGTCGGCATCAGCTTCGCCGTCGAGCCCGGCCGTGCCGCCTACGTGCCGCTGGCGCACAGCTACCCCGGCGCGGCAGACCAGTTGCCTTGTGCCCAGGTGCTGGCGCGCCTGAAGCCTTGGCTGGAAGACGCAGCGCATGCCAAGGTCGGCCAGAACATCAAGTACGACCTGCATGTGCTGGAAAACGCGGGCATCCGTGTGCGCGGCTACCAGCACGACACTCTGCTGCAAAGTTATGTGCTGGAAGCGCACCAGAAACACAGCCTGGAATCCCTGGCGGACCGCCACCTGGGCCGCAAAGGCCTGAGCTATGAAGACCTGTGTGGCAAGGGCGCAAACCAGATCCCCTTTGCGCAGGTGGATATCACCCGTGCCGCCGAGTATTCGGGCGAAGACAGCGAGATGACGCTGCAGGTGCATCAGACGCTGTGGCCGCAGGTGCAGGCCGACGCCGGGCTGCAATTTGTCTATGAGCAGATCGAAATGCCGGCCTCCACGGTGCTGCAGCACATCGAACGCACGGGTGTGCTGATCGACAGTGCCGTGCTCGCGCGCCAGAGCCACGAACTGGCCGAGCGCATGGTGGCGCTTGAACAGGAAGCCTATGCACTGGCCGGGCAGCCTTTCAACATGGGCTCACCGAAGCAGATCGGCGACATCCTCTTCACCAAGCTCGGCCTGCCGGTGAAGAAGAAGACCGCCACCGGCGCGCCCAGCACCGACGAGGAAGTGCTGGCGGAGTTGGCTGCCGACTACCCGCTGCCGGCACGCATCCTGGACCACCGCAGCCTGGCCAAGCTGAAAGGCACCTACACCGACAAGCTGCCGCTGATGGTGAACCCGGCCACCGGCCGCGTGCATACCAACTACGCGCAGGCCGTGGCGGTGACGGGGCGGCTGGCCAGCAACGACCCCAACCTGCAGAACATCCCCATCCGCACGCCCGAGGGCCGGCGGGTCCGCGAGGCTTTCATCGCGCCGCCGGGGCATGTGCTGATGAGCGCGGACTACTCGCAGATCGAGCTGCGCATCATGGCCCACATCAGCGAAGACCCAGCGCTGCTGCGGGCGTTCGAGCGCGGCATCTACGTCCACAAGGCAACCGCCAGCGAGGTCTTCGGCACGCCGGTGGACGAGGTCAGCAGCGAGCAGCGCCGCTATGCCAAGGTCATCAACTTCGGCTTGATCTACGGCATGGGTGCTTTCGGCCTGGCCAGCAATCTGGGCATTGAACAGAAAGCGGCGAAGGACTTCATCGACAAGTACTTCGCACGTTTTGCCGGCGTGAAACGTTATATGGATCAAACGCGCGTGTCAGCCAAAGAAAAGGGTTATGTTGAAACCGTTTTCGGCCGCCGCTTGTGGCTGCCCGAGATCAACAGCGGCAACGGCCCGCGCAAGGCCGGCGCCGAACGCCAGGCCATCAATGCGCCGATGCAGGGCACCGCGGCAGATCTGATCAAGCTGGCGATGATCGCGGTGCAGAAGGCGCTGGCGGATGAGCAGCGCGCCACGCGCATGGTGATGCAGGTGCACGATGAACTGGTGCTGGAAGTGCCGGCGGCTGAAGAAGCCTGGGCGCGCGAAGCGATTCCGCGCCTGATGGCCGGTGTGGCGCAGTTGAAAGTGCCGCTGCTGGCCGAGGTGGGCGTGGGCGCGAACTGGGACCAGGCGCACTGAGCACGTCGCTACGGCGTGCTGTCCCGCATCCAGACCGGAATGTCCCGGCTGCCGTGCAGCACGCGCCAGACCTCGATGCGCTCAGGCTGCACCAAGTAAAACACCAGTTGCGGGTAGGGCGAACAAGGCCAGCTGCGCAAGCCCGGAATGTTCAGTTCATGCGCCCAGCGTGGTGAGCCGGTGTCGGGCGCGCGCTGAATGTGGACGTAGGCTTTTTCCAGGGCCGCGACGAAGCCTTCTGCGGCGGACACCGACTCCGCCAGGCAGTGGTCGAGTGCCTCAAATACATCCAGGTCGGCCTGGGCCCGCCGCACCAGGGGCAGGTTCAGCTCGCGCGGCACAGGGTGCTCAGCGCTTGGTAGCTGTTTTGCCCTTGGGCGCACCCGCTGCGATGCGTTGGCGCAAGCCGGCGAAGTAGCGCGCGTCGGCTTCGCCAACGATGGGCGCCTTGGCCCCGTTGAGCATCAAGGACCGCAGATGTTGGCGTTCTTGATCGCGCCGGATCAGTTCACGCACATATTCGCTGGACGTGCTGTAGCCCGCGCGGCCGACTTGCTGGTCGACAAAGTCGCGCAGGGTGTCGGGCAGTGAAATGTTCATCGTCGTCATAGGCGCGCTCCAGGTCGGCACAAAGCCGGCTCAGTCAAAGTTTGCCAAAGTTTGGCCGTCCCGTCTACGCGGTCGCCAGGCGATGCACCGCCGATGCCGCAAGCCCAGGCAGTGGACAATCGCACCCTTTACCGGCCGAGGAACGCCACGTGGACCTGAAAGTACCGATCACCGTCACCGACGAACTGAGCGAAGAAGTGATCACGGCGACCGCTTTGCTCAACCTGGCCAGCGGCGAAATTCACCGCGTGGAGTACGTGGACTACGACGCCGACACGCTGGGCCTGCCCTGGGAAAGCGACGACTATGAATTCACCAGCGGTGTGTTGTCCAACGCTGGCAAGGACGTGGAATTCAAGGTCGATGTCAACCGCACCACGGGCCAGTATTCGGTGAGTGCCAGCGAGCTGCTGGAAATCAAGGTGCGTGCCGCAGCGCTGTTCGCGGGCGTCAGCGGCAAGGACCTGGCGGCCGGCCTGCCCAGCCTGCCCACGCCACCGGGGGGCCGCAGAGGCCCACTTCACTGAGCCGCTGAATCACTGAATCACTGAATCACTGAAGCGCTGAAGCGCTTCAGCTGGGCGTGTAAGCCAGCCGCACGTAGATTGGCGCAAAGGCCTCCGCCTGCGTCACCTCCAGCAGCCTTTCGCGGCTGAGTTCCAGCATCGCGATGAAGGTCACCACCAGCACCGGGTTGCCGCGCGTGGTGTCGAAGAGATCGTGGAATTCGACGAAGCGCCGGCCCTGCAGCTTGCGCAGCAAGATGCTCATGTGTTCGCGCACCGACAGCTGTTCACGGGTGATGGTGTGGTGCGCGCTCAGGTTGGCGCGTTGCAGGATGTCGCGCCAGGCCTGGCGCAGGTCGTCGGCATTCACCTCGGGCCAGCGCGGTGCCAGGCTCTGTTCGATGTGCACCTGCGCGCGCAGGAAGTCGCGGCCCAGCAGCGGCATGGCATTGAGCTTGGCCGCGCCGAGCTTGATCTGCTCATATTCCACCAGCCGGCGCACGAGCGCGGCACGCGGGTCTTCGGCTTCACCGCCGTCTGCGCCCTTCGTCGGCGGCAGCAGCATGCGCGACTTGATCTCGATCAGCATCGCTGCCATCAGCAGGTATTCGCTGGCGAGTTCGAGGTTGTGCTTGCGGATCTGGTCGACGTATTCCAGGTACTGGCGCGTCACGCTGGCCAGCGGGATGTCGAGGATGTTGAAGTTCTGCTTGCGGATCAGGTACAGCAGCAGGTCCAGCGGACCTTCAAAGGCCTCGAGGAAGATCTCCAGCGCATCCGGCGGGATGTACAGGTCCTGCGGCATGCGGAAAAGCGGCTCGCCGTAGAGGCGCGCCACCGCAATCTGGTCCACCACGTCGGGCCGGGGTTCGGCTGCTTCAGGCGCCAACTGTTCAGCGTCCAGCGCCGTCACGCTCGGCAATCTCAGGGCCGCTGGTGGGTCTGGTAGACATAGGCCTGCTGCGGCACCGCAGCGTCCTGCCATTCTGCCTGGGTGCTGCGGTCCAGGGTGCGGTCCCACAGCAGGGCGCGGCCGGCGCGCTGTTCGGCTTCAAGCGTCGGCTTGTTCGCCTTCATCGTTTCGATGAAGTTTGTGACGTCGGAGGTGTAGGGCTTCCAGAACAAAGGCATGGCGCAAGCAGAGTGATGTCAGGGGCAGAATCCAGGCCCTGAGTTTAGCGGGGGAACCCATGCACCCAATCCATCGCGCCCTGCTGTTGGCCACCCTGGCCTTCACCGTGGTGGCCTGCGACCCCCAGCGTGTGGACAAGCTGGAAGAGGGCGTGGCCACCGAGGCCGACGTGCGAAAGCAGTTCGGCGACCCCGTCACCGTCACGGTGGAAGCCGACGGCACCCGCACGCTGGACTACCCACGCCAGCCCGAGGGCTGGACCAACTACGTCATCCGCATAGGCGCGGACGGCAAGATGAGTTCGTTGCGCCAACTGCTGAACAGCGACAACTTCGCCCGCGTCAAGCCTGGCCTGACGCAGCAGGACGTGCGCACCATCCTGGGCCGGCCCGCGAAGACCATGCCGTATGAATTGAAGCAACAGGAGGTCTGGGACTGGCGTTGCAAGCCTTCAGGCCAGGAGTCCAAGCTTTTCAGCGTGACCTTCGACCGCAGCGGCAAGGTCGTGTCCACGGCGCTGGCCGATGACCCGCGCGAAACAGCGGCCGGCTCGCGCTGAGCGACCGCATGCACTCACCGTCACCGCGCGCGTGATCGAGACCGAACTCAAGTTCCAGATTCCGGCTGCCAGCCGGCAGGCCCTGCACAAGGCGGTGGCCACGGCCAGCGCCGTGACGACCCGACTGCAGGCTGTGTATGCCGACACGCCGGCACGCGACCTGGCGGCTGCCGGGCTGGCTTTGCGCCTGCGCAAGGAAGGCAAGGTCTGGGTGCAAACGCTGAAGGGCCGGGGCGACGGCCTGATGCAGCGGCTGGAACACGAAGTGCCGCTGCCGCCGCAGGCCGGTGTGCCGGTGCTGGATGCCACCCGGCATGCCGGCACACCGGCTGGCGACAAGCTGCTGGCGTTGTTGCAGTCACTGCAGCAGAAGCACGGTGACAGTGATGGTGTCGGTGCGCCGCTGCAGCCCATCTACCGCACCGACATCCGGCGCCTGCACCGCCGCGTGCGCCACCAGGGCGCGCTGATCGAAGTCGCCTACGACCGTGGCCACCTCATCGCGGGCGAGCAGCGCGCGGTCGTCGATGAGATCGAATTCGAGTTGATTCGCGGCCCCGGCAGCGCACTCGTGGACCTGGCGCAGCGCTGGGCCCGGCGCTTCTGCCTGTGGTGGGACGTGCGCACCAAGTCTGAACGCGGGTATCGCCTGGCGCTGGGTCTTGCTGACGTGCCGGCGGTGAAGTCGTTGCCGGCGTTGTTGCCGGCCGGCAGCACGCCAGCACAGGCGCTGTCGCAGATGCTGGGCAGCGCGCTGTCGCAAGCCCTGCCCAATGCCGCCGAGATGGCGTCGGGCACGGCCGCGCCCGAACACCTGCACCAGTTGCGCGTGGCGCTGCGCCGCCTGCGCACGGCGTTGCGGGTGTTTGCGGCCTGGGCGCCAGACCCGGCCGCCGCGCTGGCGCTGGAAGCCGCCTGGCGCGAACCCTTCGGCCTGCTGGGCGCGGCGCGCGACAGCGACGTCATTGCCACCACGCTGCGGCCCGCGCTGGCAGCCGCAGGCGCGCCAACGCTTCCGCGGGCGATGTCGCCGGGCGGGGTGAGTCCGGAGGACCTGGTGGCAGACGTGGTGCGCGGCGCCACATTCAACAGCCTGTTGCTGCAGACGTTGGCCCTGTGCTCGACGCCACCGGCGCCAACCACGGACGCAGCCAGCAGACTGCAACCGCAAGCCGTCATCCAACCCTTGTGGCGGCGCGTGCGGCGCGCCGTGCCGGGTTTTGCGCAGGCCAGCGTGGAAGACCAGCACCGGTTGCGCAAGCGCATCAAGCGCCTGCGCTATGCGCTGGAAGCCGTTCGGCCGATGCTCAAGCGCCAGGCCGGAGAACGCTTCTTGCGCGCACTGCGACGTGCGCTGGGCGCGTTGGGTGAATTGAATGATCTGCAGGTGGCCGACACGATGTACCGCCAGCTCGCGCTGCAAGAACCGCAGGCCTGGTTTGCGGTGGGCTACCTGTCCGCGCGGCGGCTGGCCGTGCGGGACACGGCGGCGGCTGCGCTGGCGCGGCTGCGCAAGCTGAAGCCGGCCTGGAAGTGAGGCTCAAAAAAGTTCTGTGCTGCCCCGATTCACCCGATGCCGATTCCCGCGCACCGGCTCGCTGGACTGCAGACAGGGCCTTGGCGCGCGGCTGCCTAGCGCGGGTTTCAGCGCACCCGCAAACCCGGCACCGCGCCTTCAAAGGGTTCCAGCACGTACACACCCGGCTGCGACTTTTCATCGGCATGGCTGGCCGCGAGCACCATGCCTTCGCTGATGCCGAACTTCATCTTGCGCGGCGCCAGGTTGGCCACCAGCACGGTGAGCTTGCCCACCAGCTGTTCGGGTTTGTAGTTGGCGGCGATACCGCTGAAGACTGTGCGTTCGCGTCCTTCGCCTGCGTCCAGCGTCAGGCGCAGCAGCTTGGTGCTGCCTTCGACTGCAGCAGCGGCCAGGATGCGGGCGATGCGCAGGTCGATCTTGGCGAAATCGGCGATGCCGATCTCGGCCGCGACGGCCTCGCCGCCGGGTGGCGGAAGGGCGGCAGGCGCGGCCGCTTCGAAGAGCTGCTCCAGCTTGACAGGGTCCACGCGTTGCATCAGGTGCTTGTAGTCGCCAATCGTGTGGTGGCCCAGCGCCCGCGCCGCGTCGGCCCACATCAGCGGCTTGATCTGCAGGAAGGATTCCACCTGCGCGGCCAGCGCCGGAAGCACAGGCTTCAGGTAGATGGTCAGCACGCGGAAGGCTTCGATGCAGACGCTGCACACGTCGTGCAGCGCAGCGTCCATCCCCGGCTGCCTGGCCAACTCCCAAGGCTTGTGGCGGTCGACGTATTCGTTCACGCGGTCTGCCAGCAGCATCACTTCACGCAGGCCCTTGCCGAAGTCGCGCTCGTCCAGATGCGTGCGAACGGTGTCGGCGTGGGCGCGCAGGCCGTCCAGCAGCAGGCGGCCTTCCACGCCCAGGTCGGCCGACAGCGTGCCGGAAAAACGCTTGCTCAGGAATCCCGCAGCGCGGCTGGCGATGTTGATGTACTTGCCCACCAGGTCGCTGTTGACGCGGGCCATGAAGTCGTCGGCGTTGAACTCGATGTCCTCCACGCGTCCGCTCAACTTGGCTGCAATGTAGTAGCGCAGCCATTCCGGATTCAGGCCCAGCTCCAGGTACTTCAGCGGGCTGATGCCGGTGCCGCGGCTCTTGCTCATCTTCTCGCCGTTGTTGACGGTGAGGAAGCCATGCACGTAGATGTGGTCCGGCACCTTGCGGCCTGAAAATTTCAGCATCGCCGGCCAGAACAGCGTGTGGAAGGTGACGATGTCCTTGCCGATGAAGTGCACCTGCTCGACGGCCGGATCGGCCAGGTAGGCGTCGATGTCGATGCCGCTCTTGCCGAAGTTCTTGGCGAAGTGCGCCTTCAGCGACGCCAGGTAGCCCACCGGGGCGTCGAGCCAGACGTAGAAATACTTGCCCGGCGCGTCGGGGATTTCGATACCGAAGTAAGGCGCGTCGCGGCTGATGTCCCAGTCGCCCAACACCGCGCGCCCGTCCTCGTCACGCTTGAACCATTCGCGCACCTTGTTGGCCACCTCGGGCTGCAGGCGGCCGTCCTGCGTCCAGGCTTCCAAAAATTCCACGCAGCGCGGGTCGGACAGCTTGAAAAAGAAATGTTCGCTGGTCTTGAGCACGGGCGTTGCGCCGCTGAGTGCCGATACCGGGTTCTTCAGGTCAGTGGCCGCATAGACCGCGCCGCAGACTTCGCAGTTGTCGCCGTGCTGGTCCTTGGCGCCACAGTTGGGGCATTCGCCCTTGAGGAAGCGGTCGGGCAGGAACATGCCCTTGTGCGGGTCGTAGTACTGCTCGACTTCGCGGACGTCAATGAGTTCGTTCTTGCGCAGCGCGCGGTAGATGTCGCGCGCCAGTTCATGGTTTTCAGGTGCGTCGGTGCTGTGCCAGTGGTCGAAGGCGATGTGAAAGCCGTCCAGGTACTGCTTGCGCCCAACGGCGATGTCGGCGACGAATGCCTGCGGCGTCTGGCCCGCTTTTTCAGCCGCGATCATGATCGCCGCGCCGTGGGCGTCGTCGGCGCAGACGAAGTGGACCTCGTGCTCCAGCATGCGCTGCAGCCGCACCCAGGTGTCGGCCTGGATGTATTCCATCATGTGGCCGATGTGAAAGGCCGCGTTGGCGTAGGGCAGGGCGGTGGTGACGAAGAGCTTGCGAGTCATGCCGTCGATTCTAGGGAAACGAACGGCGCGTACCATGCCCTGCTGCATCCTTCGCCGACAAACAAACCATGCGCACCCTCACGGCCCTGCTGAGCCTGACCCTGCTGGCCTGCCCAACATGGGCCGACGACAGCGCGCTGCGCCGCTGCCGGGCGTTGGCCGACACCACGGCGCGCCTGGCCTGCTACGACGCGCTGCCGATGGGTGCCCCGGCGGCGGCATCTGCTGCGGCTGCTGCATCTGTGGCTGGCCCACTTGCCGCCTCCTTCGGCTTGCAGCGCCCCGACGAGGGGGTGCAGGAATTGGCGTCATCCATCCCCGGCCTCTTTGAAGGCTGGCGTGCGGGCGACCGCATCCGCCTGGCCAACGGGCAGCTGTGGCAAGTGACCGACGACAGCAGCGCGGTCTATTTTCTGCGCGACCCCAAGGCCACGGTGCGGCGGGCGGTCATGGGCACGTTTGTGCTGGACATCGAAGGTGCCCGCAAGCTGCCGCGTGTGCGACGGCTGGAATAGCGGCAAGCGGTTGCTGCACTAGACTTCGCCGCCTTTATCCGTCCTTGATCGCCCCCCGCACCGCACCGGAGTTCCCGCGCATGTCCCAAGCCTTGACTGAAAGCGCGCTGCTCGTCGCGCTGAAGACTGTTCTCGACCCCCATACCGCCAAGGACTTTGTCAGCACGCGGGCACTGAAGAACCTGCGCATCGAAGGCGGCGATGTGGCCTTCCAGGTCGAACTGGGCTACCCGGCGAAGAGCCAGCACGCGGCCTTGCGCAAGGCTTTTATTGCTGCGGCGCGCAGCGTGGCGGGTGTGAGCAATGTCAGTGTCGAAATCAGCACGCGCGTGGCAACGCACGCCGTGCAGCGCGGTGTGCAACTGCTGCCAAAGGTGAAGAACGTGATCGCGGTCGCATCGGGCAAGGGCGGCGTCGGCAAGAGCACCACCACCGTGAATCTGGCGCTGGCGCTGGCCGCAGAAGGCGCGAGTGTCGGCATCCTGGATGCCGACATCTACGGCCCCAGCCAGCCGATGATGATGGGTTTGAGCGGCCGCCCTGAAAGCGAAGACGGCAAGACCATTCAGCCGCTGGAAAACTATGGCGTGCAGGTCATGAGCATCGGCTTCATGATCGAACCCGACCAGGCCATGATCTGGCGCGGCCCCATGGCCACGCAGGCGCTGGACCAGTTGCTGCACCAGACGCAGTGGCGTGAGCTGGATTACCTGCTGATCGACATGCCCCCAGGCACTGGCGACATCGCGCTCACGCTGAGCCAGCGCGTGCCGCTGACGGGCGCCATCATCGTCACCACGCCGCAGGACATTGCGCTGCTCGACGCCAAGAAGGGCCTGAAGATGTTTGAAAAGGTCGGCGTGCCGATCTTGGGCATCGTCGAGAACATGGCCGTCTATTGCTGCCCCAATTGCGGCCACACCGAACACATTTTCGGCGCCGACGGCGGCAAGAAAATGGCCGCTGAGTACAAGGTGGACTACTTGGGTGCACTGCCGCTGAACATGAGCATCCGCGAGCAGGCCGACAGCGGCAGGCCCACCGTGGTGGCCGACCCCGATGGCGAGATTGCCGCCACGTACAAGGCTGTGGCGCGCCAGGTGGCCGTGAAGATCGCCGTGAAGGCGAAGGATTTCTCGGCCAAGTTTCCGACCATCAGCGTGTCGAAGGGAACCTGAGCCGAAGCCACCCGCCAACGGGCCGGTGCCTTCCCTGGTGTCTCTTTCGCCCGCCAGCGTCTGCGCCATTGCCTGCGTGCGCGGGCAGGGGTCACGATAATTCTTCGGATGATTGCCAGCCTGCCACGCACCAAGTCCTCAAAGATCTCCTGATCGCTGTGGCGCAGCAGGGTAAGGCAGCTCAAGCACTCACGGCGGCATTCACGCGCTCGCGGCCGTCGGCATGGACCCCGTGACTGGTCGGTTGCGCATGACCTACGGCTTCCCGGAGCTGATGAAAGGCTTTGACTTCCTCATCGCCGTCATCGGCCTCTTCGGCATTGGCGAAACCCTGCTGACCCTCGCATGATGCAAGAAGGCCAGGCCGTCGCCGAGGCTTTGGGCGTGCGCTTCAAGATCACGCTCGAACAGCGCCTGGCCGGCGCCGAAGCCATGGGCGCGCACAAGACCAGCATGCTGCAGGACGTGGAAGCCGGCCGGGCGCTGGAGCTTGAAGCGGTGGTCGGCGCGGTGATCGCGCTCGGCCGCACCAGCGGCACGCCCACGCCGACGATAGAGGCCATTTATGCTGCCACCAGCCTGCTGTCACGCCCGTTGCTGGCGCAGCGCAGTGGATGTCTCTGCGTGGCTGACTGCGCAGCGCCGCTCAGTGGCTTGAACCGCCGCCCAGATACGCCGCCCGCACGGCCGGGTCGTCGCGCAGTTGCGCAGCCGGCCCATGGACTGAAATGCGCCCGTTTTCCAGCACATAGCCATAGTCAGCGACGGCCAGTGCGGCGGCGGCAAACTGCTCCACCAGCAGCATCGTCACGCCCTGCGATTTCAGCCGCGCGATGATCTTGAAGACTTCGTCCACAAGGATCGGCGCCAGGCCCATCGACGGCTCATCCAGCAGCACCACGTCGGGGTTCAGCATCACGGCGCGGGCCATGGCCAGCATCTGCTGTTCACCGCCCGACAGCGTGCCGGCCAGTTGCATGCGCCGTTCTTTCAGCCGGGGAAAAAGCTCCAGCGCCTTTTCAAGATCACCCGCCACGTCGCCACGCGGGCGGCTGCCGGTCAGGCGCGGAAAGGCGCCTAACGTCAGATTGTCAGTCACCGTCATCGTCGCAAAGACACGCCGGCCTTCTGGCGAATGAGCCAGGCCCAGCTTGGCCACGTCGTAGGGTTCCAGCCCATCAATGCGCTTGCCACCGAGCGTGATGGTGCCGCCCGTGGGCGCGACCATGCCGCTGATGGCGCGCATGGTGGTTGTCTTGCCGGCGCCGTTGGAGCCGATCAGCGTCACCACCTTGCCGCGCGGTACTTCCATGCTGATGCCGTGCAGCACCTGCACCTTGCCGTAGCCGGCGCTGAGTTTGTCGATGGTCAGCATGGTGTCCTGCTCCGCGTCTTTTGAAGGTTAGCCGTCATGTCCATCAAGTCACCACCGCTTCGCCGCCCAGGTAGGCTTCGATGACCTTCGGATCGGCCTGCACCTGGGCCGGCACGCCTTCAGCGATCTTCTGGCCGAAGTCAAGCACCGACACGGTGTCGCACATGCTCATCACCACGTCCATGTGGTGTTCGATCAGGATCACCGTCACGCCGTGTTCGCGGATCTTGCGGATGATGGCCACCAGTTCCTTGATGTCTGGCGCGGTCAGGCCTGCTGCGGGTTCGTCCAGCAGCAGCAGCTGCGGGTCCAGCGCCAGGGCGCGGGCAATCTCGAGCAGCCTCTGCTTGCCGTAGGGCAGGTTGCGCGCTTCTTCGTGCTCCAGCGCGTCGAGGCCGACAAACTTGAGCAGCGCCATGCCGCGCGCCGTGGCGTCGCGGTTTTCACGCAGGTAGCGCGGCAGGTGCAGCGCCACGTCCAGCAGGTTGCTGGCGAAGGTGTGGTGCAGGCCGACCATCACGTTCTGCAGCGTCGTCATTTCGCCGAACAGCTGCACGTTCTGGAAGGTGCGCGCCACGCCGGACAAGGCGATGTCTGACGACGTGCGGCCAACCAGCGAAGCACCGGCAAAGGACACGCGCCCCGCGGTGGGCACGTAGATGCCGGTCAGCACGTTCATCATCGTGCTCTTGCCCGACCCGTTGGGCCCGATCAGGCCGTGGATGGTGCCGCGCTTGACGACCAGGTCCACGTCGTTGAGTGCCTTGAGGCCGCCAAACTGCATCAACACGCCGTTGGCCACCAGCAGGTCGTCGTTGCCGCCTTTGGCGGTGGACAAACCGTCGGCCAAGCTCGGCAGCTTGTCGAGTTCATCGGCTTCGGCGTCATCGGTGGGCCGCGACTTGAGATTGAGCGCGCCGCGCACAAAGCCGACGATGCCGTCTTGCAGGTAGTACACGACGAAGAGCGTGATCAAGCCGAAGATCGACAGCCGCCAGTCGGTCATGGTCTTGAGCTGGAATGAAAACGCCGCCAGTGCGATGGTGCCCAGCACCGGCACGGCAGCAGCCTTGAGGTCGACTCTGCCGCGGCGCCAGCCGGCAATGGCGCCCACGGTCACCGCCACGGCCATCACCACGGCGACCCAGCGGAACATCTCGATGTCGTCCAGCAACTTCGGCAGCAGCACGACGATGGCTGCGCCCAGCATGGCGCCGCTGCGCGTCTTGCGCCCGCCCATGATCACTGCCAGCAAGAACAGTACCGTGAGCTCGAAGTTGTAGGTGTTGGGGCTGATGTACTGCTCAGAGTACGCGTACAGCGCACCCGCCAGCCCAGCCAGGCCGGCGCTGATGACGAAGGCATAGACCTTGTAGCGGTACACCGACACGCCCATGCAGTCCGACGCCACCGGGCTGCCGCGCAGCGCCTCGAAGGCACGGCCCAGGTGCGAACGCAGCACGCGGTGCACGAACACCAGCGACAGCACCAGCATCACGCACACGACCCAGTAGAACTCGCGTTCGTCGAGCTTGTTGCCGAACAGCGCCGGCTTGCTGAGCTTGATGCCCAGCGGTCCTTCGGTCAGGAAGCTCATCTCGTTGATGAGAATCTGGATGATGGTGCCGAAGGCCAGCGTCACCATCGCCAGGTACGGGCCACTGACCCGCAGCGCCGGCAGCGCCAGCAGCGCGCCGAAAGCAGCCGTGATGACGATGGCTGCGGGGACCGTCAGCCACAGGCTCGCACCCAGCTTGAAGACCAGCACCCCGGCCGTGTAGGCGCCAATGCCGAAAAGTCCCGAATGCCCGAGCGACACCTGCCCGGTGTAGCCCACCACGATGTCCAGCCCGAAGAGCACGATCGCGTAGATCATGATCGTCTCCACCAGGTGGATGTAGTACGGGTTGTGAACGGCCACCGGGAACAGGGCCAGCGCGGCCACGAGTGCGGCTCCCAGCATCAATTGTTGGCGTTTCATGGGGTCAGACCTTCTTGATGGCAGTCTTGCCGAAAAGGCCGGCAGGGCGCACGGCCAGCACGATCAGCAGCAGCACCAGGCCCGGCACGTCCTTGTAGCCGGTGGAGATATAGAAGCCCGTGGTTGTCTCGGCAATGCCCAGGATCAGCCCGCCGACGACGATGCCCAT
>JANMKK010000364.1:0-3762 GCA_031372005.1 Rubrivivax sp. | reverse complement strand
GCTGTGACGCAGCGCGGCGTTGCCGGCGAAGTCGACGAACACGGTGGGCACCGTGGGGTCGAGCGCGGTCACGTCGGCGTAGGCGCGCACGGTGTCGTAGCAGCCCAGCGCTTGCGTGAAGGCCATGTTGCCTGCCGACGTGAGTCCCACCACACGGGGTGCGCCAGCCGCGCCTGACGCACTGCGGCGCAGCGCCATGCAGAAGGCGGTGCCGTAGGCCGTCTTGCTCGATGCGCTGGACAGCAGCAACTGCTGCGCGCCGAAGAACTGGTTGTCAGCCAGGAAATCGTCGATCAGGAACGAGGTGACGAAGAGCGGCCGCAGCACCGCTTGCAAACCCTCCAGCCCAGCCTGCCAGCCCGGGTCCTTGTCGCAGAAGACGTAGTGCTGGTAAGCGGCGGCCAGTTCCTGGCGGTGCGGTGCGCCATCGGCAAAGCTGCCTTCCCGCACCTTCACGGGCTGCAGCACCAGGTAGGACCCGGCCGGAAAGTAGCCCCAGACCCGTCGGCCGACGGCCACGCCTTCGGCGCGCGATTCGCTGACAGTGGCAAAGCCCCACACGGGCAAGCAGCCCAGCGCCGGGTCGGCGGCGGGGAAGAACTGCCAGTACTTCATCGCCTCGCCAAAGGCGGCGTAGGTGATGTTGTTGGCGGTGAGCGCAAAGTGGTCGATGTCCAGCCGCGCTTCGCCGTCTGCAAGCGGCCGCGCGGAAGGTGCATCGGGGTCGTCCTGGAACTGCACACGGTGAAGGTCGCTGCGTGCGATGAAGAGGCGTTGACCGGTGGGAGGTGTCATGGGCTGCTCCTGGGCCCTCAAGGGGCGGGCCGCCAGCATAGGCGCAGGTTCAGAAACAGCTGTCACCCGGGTGACGCCATCAGCGGCGCCCGGGTGGGCCGGCGGCTCAGCTCAGAGCCGGTTCACGCCGGGCAGACGCCCGACGAGTTGGCCGTTGACGTACAGCGCGCCTTCGGGCGCGCCGGCGTCGGCGTGGTACTCCAGCACATGCTCGGCGGCAGCGGGTGCTTCCACCAAAGCCAGGCGTTCGGCCAGTGCGTCAAGCATGCGGCTGGCCGCACGCAGGAGTCCGGCTGCCAGGCTGCGGGCACCGCGCTCTTCAGCGGCGGGTGCAGCAACAGGGGTGTCTTGCATCAACATGGTGATTCTCCGAGTGGCCGTGGCTGCCTGCACGGTGTGGGCAGGGCGGCGGGGCAGGGTCAGGATTCAGGGGCTGTGTCGCTGGCGAGTTGTTTCGCCTTCCAATTCGCGCTGCAGGTCGCGGCTGGCTTTCTGGCGCTGGGCGCCGGTGCCGGGCCGGTGGGAACCGGCGGCACGCTGCAGGCTGGCCGCCACGAACGGGTTGCGGGGCTTGGGTGTCTTGAGGGTCAGCTTCATCGGGTTCTCCTTCGTGGCGGATGGGGGTGGCGGGTGGCCGGCGGGGTGGCGGGCGGAAAAGTCGGTGCAAAAAACAAACGGCCCGGGTTGCTGGTGCAACCCGGGCCGTGGTGACCTTCTGGCCACGCGCGCTTGGCAGCGTGTGGCCTCTAGTTCACCGGCACCCCGGGCGGAGCACCATCGTTGAATGCAGCCATGTCGGCCTTGCCACCTTGGCCATTGAACGCAACATCCGCCACACACAGGTGGCTTGGGCGCAGCGCAACGAGGGGCAGGGTCTGGACCATGGAGCTTTCGGGTGTGGGTTGATCGGCTGCGGGGGCAGGGCCGTCTTGATGCGGTCTGCTTTTCACAGGAATTGCGCAAATGATAAACAAGACGTTATCACTGCGCAAGAGGTTTTGCCTCCGAAAAACCCGGACCCTGTACTTCAAACAGGGGATGTTGTGAGGCTGGAAGCGGGCCGTTGAGGCCGCTACTTCTTGCGCTTCAGCGGCGCCACGCCAGACTGCGTGCGCTGCCACAGCGCGTGCGCGTCCTCGGCCGCCGCGCTGAGTGGCGCGGGCGCCTTCGTCGCCGTCGGTGCAGGCCCCGCAGAGCCTTGCGGTGTCAGCACTTCGCCCAGCAAGTCCAGCAGCCGCGCGCGTGCGCGCTGCGGGTGCCGGCGGTAGTAGGTCAGCACCAGACCCATGATGAAACGCTCGTCGTCGTCGCGCGGCAACGAGTCGTCACGCGCTGGGTCGTCGCGCGCGCCCTGGCCCGACAGGGACTGCATGGCGCCGCCGCTTCCACCGATCCCACCGCTGCCATGGTGCAGGTCCATCCAGCCCGGGGGCTTGTGGCAACAGTGCTCGAACTGGCGCGCCAGCCTTTCGCCGATCTGGCGCGAGCGGCCCTTGATCTGGCTCCAGTAGCTGGGCTGGATCTGCACACGTTCTGCAAAACGCCGCTCCAGGCCGCGCAGCGTGGCGGCGTCGGCGTGGCGCGCGGTGGCGCGCACGAATTCCTCAAACAGCGCCAGCGCGTTGTCCAGGCGCTGCTGTGCAAGGGCCTGGGCGGGGTCGAGGGGGCCGATTTTCATCACCTGCAATGATAATTCGTCGTTATCGCTTGACACAGTCACCATGCTCACCGCGTTGTGCCGCATGGCGCCGCCCCGAAAAAGCCTGACCACTGCCAGCCGCGCAAGGAGCCCGCATGAAACGACTGTTCGCAGGACTGATGTGCACGGCGGCGCTGCTGTCGCACGCGGCCGAACGTGCCATCGACAAGCACATCGTTGTGCGCGCCACGCTCGACGAAGCCTGGACGGCCTGGACCACGCGCGAAGGCATCGTCAGCTTCTTCGCGCCAGACGCGGTGATCGAGCCGCGTGTCGGCGGCGCCTTCCACATCCACATCGATCCCGGTGCGCCGCCTGGCGCCAAGGGCGCCGACAGCATGCGCTTCATGGCGCTGCAGCCCAAGGCGATGATCAGCTTCGACTGGAACGCGCCACCGTCGTTGCCCGAGGCCCGCGCGCAGCGCACCTTTGTGGTGGTGCGCTTCGTGGCCGTGGACAACGACAACACCAGAGTCACCTTGCACCACAGCGGCTGGGGCGACGGTGGCGAATGGGACAAGAGCTACGCCTACTTCGACCGCGCCTGGGGCGGTGTGCTTGCAAACCTGAAGAAGCGTTTCGAAGAAGGCCCGCGTGACTGGACCGAATGGCTCAAGCAGCTGGAGGCCTACCGCGCGCAGGCGGCGCACCGCCTGGTGCCGCCCGCTGCAGCGGGCGCGTCGGCCGCAAAGCCCTGATCAGCAGCGCATGCGCAGCATGAACGTCGCGCAGTGGATGCCCGTGCGCTGACGCAGCCGGGCCAGGCGCACAGCGCACGGTCAATCGTCGTCCCGCACCTTGAACTGCGCCACCAGCTGCGACTGCACCGTCGGTGGCACGGGTTCGTGGTGTGACATCGTCACCGTGTAGCGCCCCTGCCCGCTGGTGAGTGCGTTCAACCGCAGCTGGTAGCCGCTCAGTTCCGACAGCGGCGCCTGCCCGCGCACGACCATCGTGCCCAGCACGCCGGTTTGGGTCACGTTCTCAGTGCCGTTGACAAGGCCGCGGCGGCTGGCCAGGTCACCGGTGATGTCGCCCATGGCGTGGTCGGGCGCGGTGATCTCGATGTGCACGATGGGTTCCAGCACGATCGGCCGTGCTTCGCGCAACGCTGCCATGAAGGCCTTGCGGCCGGCGGTGGCGAAGGCGATGTCCTTGCTGTCCACGCTGTGGTGCTTGCCGTCGTACACGGTGACGCGCACGTCCACCACGGGATAGCCGGCAATGGCGCCGCTGGCCAGCACTTCGCGCACGCCTTTTTCCACCGC
>JANMKK010000359.1:0-3787 GCA_031372005.1 Rubrivivax sp. | reverse complement strand
CTTGGCTTCGTCACTCGTCAGCACCGCGCTGCGCGCCAGTTCGGTGGCGATGGTGCCCGGCGCCACCGCGTTGACGCGCACGCCCTGGTCGGCCAGCGACAGTGCCATCACGCGCGTGAGCTGGTTGATGGCGCCTTTGCTGGCGTTGTAGCTGGCGATGCTGGGAATGGCCAGCGTGCCGTTGACGCTGCTCATGTTGACGATGGCGCCGTGGCCGTGCCTGACCATTTCGCGCGCCACCGCCTGGCCGACCAGGAAGCTGCCCTTCAGGTTGACTGCAATGACGGCGTCCCAGTCAGCTTCGGTCACGTCCAGAAAAGGCGCGGCCTTGAAAATGCCGGCATTGTTGACCAGGCCATCGACGTGGCCGAAGCGCGTCAGCGTCGCGGCCAGTGCGGCATCGACATCGGCCTTGTTTGCAACGTTGCAATGCAGGTAGAGGGCCGCATCGCGGCTGCCGTCGGCACCGCTCAACTCGGCGGCCAGCGCCATACCCGGGCCATCGGCCACGTCCCACAGCGCCACGCTGGCGCCGTCTTTCACCAGCCGGCGGGCGCAGGCTTCGCCGATGCCCTGCGCCGCGCCGGTGACCACCACCACCCGGCCTTCAAGCCCGAAATGAACGGCTGAAGTCATGAGCCCGCCTGTTGCTGAATCAAAGGGCCGGCAGTGTAGCGCCGGCAGTGCAGCGCCGGCCGTGGCGCACCGGCATTCAGACGCGGTCGAGCCAGACTGCCATGCCCTGCGCGTTGAGCTCCAGGTCGATGGACAGCAGCGCTGCCAGTTGCGCGTCAGTGAAGGGGCACCCGTGCGCCCGCAGGCTGCGGGAAAAGATGTCCAGCTGCCCGCGCTTGAGCGCTTCGTGGCGATCATCCGCATGTTGCAGGCTGCGCCCAAGTGCCGTCATTTCCGCCAGCAGGCTCAGCAACAGGCGGCCCAGCCGAGGCACGTCGCCACCGCTGCCGACGCGGCTGTAGTGCGTGAGGTACATGCAGCCGGGCTCGAAGGACAACAGCCGCTCGATCGAGGCCTTCAGCGCAAGCGGGTCGAAGTGCACGGGCGTCGATGTCGGCACGATCCACGGCCCGGCCGCAGTGTCGAATTCGCGGTAGCTCAAGCCGAAGGTGTCGCCCGTGAACCAGCCGCGCGATGCGGCGTCCCAGATGCAGTGGTGGTGGCGCGCATGGCCTGGTGTGTCGGCCAGCAGCAGCGGCCGCCCGGCCAGGTTGATGCTCATGCCGTCGTGGCTCACGTCCACGCGTTCAGCAGGCACGGGCACCAGCGTGCCGTAGGACCGGGCCATCTCCTCTTCGCCATACACCGCCGTGGCGCCGGCCCACAGCCTGGCGGGGTCGATCATGTGCGGGGCACCCCGTGGATGCACCAACATTCTTGCGTTAGGCAACCTGGACATCAGAAGACCTGCACCACCGGCGTGGTCCAGGTGGACGTGCGTCGGAATCACGCGTTCGACGGCTTCGGGTGCAACGCCCAGCGCGTCCAGTGCGGCCAGCAGGCGCGGCACGGCGTGGTTGGTGCCGGTGTCGATGAAGGCAGCGCGGCCTTCGTGGACCAGCAGGTAGGCAGCGTCAAAGTGGTCGCAGTGAAAGGCCGTGTCGATGGCGTAAACGCCATGGTCGAGCGGTTCGACGAAAGGGGGAAGGGCGGCGGGCAGGGTGTTCACCGTGGGTGCGTGCATCGGCCCTATTCTGCCCGCGCCTTATCGCCTCAAGACCAGCGCCTCAAGACCAGCGCCTCACGATGCGCCGAGGATCGTCCACAGGCGCGCGATCTCCGCCGCGCCGTCGGCGCCCTTCACGCTGCGCAGGGTCTGCACGGCGGCGGTCTTCATCTTGGGGCTTTGCAATTGCGCCATGCCCAGGCGCAGCTTGGCGTCTTCGGGGCGCTTCAGGTTGCCTTTGCTGATACCTTGCTGGATCAGCGCAATGCCCTTGTCGACTTCGCCCAGCGAGACGTAGGCATAGCCCACCTTGACCAGGCCATCGCCTTCCTTGAAGGACTCGGCTTCGCTGGCCTGGTTGGCCAGGGCGGCCTTGGCTTCGCCTTCCTGCTTGACGGCCAGGTCGCGCAGGCGCTGATGGCGCGCGGCCTCGGGGCCCACGCCCAGGGCGCCGGCCTTGATGCCCTGGTCGGCAATGCGGCGGGCTTCTGATGGCAGGCCGGCCTGCAGCGACAGTTGCGCCATTTCCATGAAGTCTTCGGTCTTCGTCAGCGTGCCGCTGGCCAGCCGCAGGCGCAAGAGGTCGAGCCCGAAGCGGTCACCGAAACCAGCCTTGCGCGGCAGGCGGCTCAGGTAGGCGCTCCAGTAGTCCTTCTTCGGGTAGTAGCTCAGCAGCTTTTCCAGCGTGACGACATAACCTGCCATGTTGCCGGTGCGCTGCTGCGCATCGGCCAGGCGCAGCAGGTCGCCTTCGTCAGGGCGGCGCCCGCCTTGTTCGGCGCCAGAAACAGCCGCTGCGGCGTCCTTGGCAATGGCGCTGTAGTCCCCGCTGCTGCCCTGCAGGTAAGCCTGCAATTGGCGCACGCTGCCGCCGGTGTTGCCGGCAGCGATGGCCCTGTTCAGCCATTCGGTGGCCTTGCCGTTGTTGCGCTGCTGGGCATAGGCCGAAGCCAACTGCTCGGCCACCTGGCCGGCTTCAGTGCCACTGACTTTGCCATGCACACTTTCCAGTGCCTGGATGGCGGTGGCGGAGTCGCCAGCGCGTTGCGCCGCCGCTGCTTTCATGCGGTCGATGGTGAGTTGCTCGGCACCGGTCTTGCCCCCCACCGCGTCGGCTTCTCGCACCTTGGCCAACGCTTCCCTGGCCTTGCCGGCCCTGAGCAGTTCGCTGGCTTGCTGCAGCGGTTTGCCGACTTCGGCGCGCACACCTTGGGCTCGTGCCGGGGACACCAGGGACACCAGGGACAGGCTGCCTGCCAGGCACGCAGCCAGCGCAGTTGCCCTTGCAATACCGGTCAGGTCACGCGGAATCTTCATGGCGCTTTTCGGGTGTCTCTAAAGGAACTGTTCGTTGCCGACGATGCCGATCTTGGTCACCCCCAGCCGCTGTGCGGTGGCCATGATCATCGCCACGTGTTTGTACACAACGAGTTTGTTGGGCCGCAGGTGGACTTCGGGCTGGTCGGCCATGGCGGCCACTGCCGCCAGGCGGGTTTCGATGACGCCGCGGTCACCCATCGGCAGGGTCTCGCCGTTCCAGGTGATGGTGCCGTCAAAGTCGACGTCGATGCGCACCACTTCAGGCGGCTTGGGTGGCGGCGCGGCGTTGTTGGGCACCGGCATGTTCATCTTCACCGCATGCGTCTGGATCGGGATGGTGATGATGAACATGATCAGCAGCACCAACATCACGTCGATCAGCGGCGTGGTGTTGATGTCCACCATCACCTCGGGCTCGCTGTCACCGCCGCCGGGGGAACCGACATTCATGGCCATGGGAGAGTGTCCTTAATTGGCCCGCGTGGCGCCGCCAGCGGGTGGCTCGGTGATGAAACCGACCTTGAAGATGCCCGCGCGCTGGCAGGCCACGACGACGCGGCCCACCGATTCATAGCGCACTTCGGAGTCACCGCGGATGTGCACTTCAGGCTGCGGTTCTTTCACCGATTCCAGCTTCAGGCGCGCCACCAGGGCTTCGTTGTCGGGCATGCGTTCCAGGCCCCAGTAGACCTCGCCGTCGCGGTTGACGGCGATGACGATGTTCTCGGGCTTGGTCAGCGTGGGCAGGTTGCGCTCTTTGGGCAGCTCGAGCTTGATCGTCTGCGT
>JANMKK010000338.1:0-3554 GCA_031372005.1 Rubrivivax sp. | reverse complement strand
GACATGGACAAACGCTGGATCCTGTGTTCGATCCACGGCGCCAGTTACGAGCCCGCCAACGGCCGCTGCGTCGGCGGGCCTTGCGGCAGCGGCCGCCTGACGCCAGTGGGCGTGCAGGAGCAAAGCGGCCAGGTGTATTGGTATCCTTCCCGTGACATTCGGCCTGTGCTTTTCGATGACCCATCGATCGCACCCGCCGACGAAAGCCCGCCATGAGCACCCCTGAAGAAAACCCACCGCCTGCGTCTGCTGGGTCTGCTGCGCCCCCAGCGCCCCCTGCGTCGGCTCAGGCCTCTGAAACCCTGACCGTCACGGCAGCCGCTGCGCTGGCCGCACAAAAAACCGCCGAAGCCAAGACCGCCGAGCCCCGAGCCGGCCTGGAAGCCTCGCTGGAACGTGTGGCAACGCTGCTTATCCGCCACCAGCAGGCCGACCGCCGCTGGCGCGTCTTCTTCCGCCTGGCTTGGCTCGGCCTGGCACTGGTGGTGCTGTGGCTGGCCACCATCGGGCGCATGGCGCCGTCGGCACCCAACACGCCGCACACGGCGCTGGTGGAAGTGCGCGGCGAAATTGCGGCCGAAGGCGAAGCCAGCGCCGAGGTGCTGGTGGGTGCGCTGAAAAATGCCTTCGAAGATGCCGGCGCGCAGGCCGTGGTGCTGCGCATCAACTCACCCGGCGGCAGCCCCGTGCAGAGCGGGATCATCCACGACGAGATCAAGCGCCTGAAGGCCAAGCACAACAAGAAGGTCTATGCCGTGGTGGAAGAAATGTGCGCCTCGGGTGCCTACTACATCGCCGTGGCGGCCGACGAAATCTACGTCGACAAGGCCAGCATCGTCGGCAGCATCGGCGTGCTGATGGACGGCTTTGGTTTCACGGGGCTGATGGACAAGCTGGGTGTCGAGAGGCGGCTCATCACCTCGGGCGCCAACAAGGGCATGCTCGACCCCTTCAGCCCGGTCAACCCGCGCCAACTGCAGTTGGCCAAAGCGATGATCGAACAAATTCACGGCCAGTTCATTGCCGTTGTCAAGGAAGGCCGGGGCGACCGGCTGAAGGAAGGGCCGGACACCTTCTCGGGCCTGTACTGGAACGGCGAAGAAGCCGTCAAGCTGGGCCTGGCCGACGCCACCGGCAACCTCGACTTCGTGGCCCGCGAGGTCATCAAGGCCGAAGAGATCATCGACTACACACCGCACGACAACGTGGCTGAAAGGCTGGCCAAGCGCTTGGGCGCCAGCGTGGGTGCGGGGATGGTGAAGGCGCTGCGCGGCATCGCCCCGCTGCGGTGAAGGCGCCTTTGTCGGAGCGCATGGCCGTTGCCGCGCAGCACCTGCTGCCCAAGCAGGCGCTGACAGCTTTTGCGGGGCTTGTTGCGCGCTGGCAGGGTGGCGGCGCGACGACGGCGCTGATTCGCTGGTTCGTCGTGAAATACGGCGTCAACATGGCCGAGGCGGCAGACGCCGACCCTGCCGCGTACAAGAGCTTCAACCTTTTCTTTACCCGCGCCTTGCGCGACGGCGCGCGGCCCCTCGCGCAGGCCGACCTGCTGTGCCCGGTGGACGGCGCCATCAGCCAGTTTGGCCGCATCGACGGCGAGCGCATCACCCAGGCCTTCATTCAGGCAAAACGCCACGACTACAGCGCCACGGCGCTGTTGGGTGGCGACAGCGCGTTGGCCGCGCATTTTCACGGGGGCCACTTCGCCACGCTGTACCTGAGCCCGAAGGACTACCACCGCATCCACATGCCTTGCAGCGGGCGCTTGCTGCGCATGATCCACGTGCCGGGCGATTTGTTCTCCGTCAACCCGGCCACGGCGCGCGGTGTGCCGGGGCTCTTTGCGCGCAACGAGCGGGTGGTGTGTGTCTTCGAAGGGGTTGATGGCAGGCCCTGGGTGCTGGTGCTGGTGGGCGCCACCATCGTTGGCAGCATGGCCACCGTGTGGCATGGCGTGGTCAACCCGCCGCGGCCGGGCACGGTGCGCGAATGGGCGTACCAGGATCAGCGCATTCAACTCGCGGCCGGCGCCGAAATGGGCCGCTTCCTGCTGGGCAGCACGGTGGTGCTGCTGTTCCCCGCCGGGCCCTTGGTCTTCAACCCGGCCTGGCAGCCCGGCGGCGCGGTCCGCATGGGCCAGTGCATGGCCAGTTTTTCGTCGCCTGCCGCGTGAGCTTTTCGGTCAACCCGCCCGCTTCGGGTTGGGCGCGTGTGCTGTTGTGGGTGGTGCCGCTCTTGTGGTCCACCAACTACATCATCGCCAGGCTGGCCGACGGCCTGATTGCCCCGCATGCGCTGGCGCTGGGGCGCTGGGCGCTGGCGGCCACGCTGTTGCTGCCATGGGTGGGGCGCGGACTGTGGGCGCAGCGCGCCGTGTTGCGCCGCGAATGGCTGCACCTGCTGGTGCTGGGCTTCCTGGGCATGTACATCTGCGGCGCCTGGGTCTACGTGGCCGGGCGCAGCACCAGCACCACCAACATCGCGCTCATCTACGCGGCCACGCCGATGGCCATCGTGGCCGTCAGTTCGCGGGTGCTGCATGAGCGCATGAGCAGGCAGCAATGGGCCGGTGTGGTGATGGCTTTGCTTGGACTGCTGTTCATCGTTGCCAAGGGCGATTTGTCGCGCCTGCTGGCCGTGCAGCTGGTAGCCGGGGACGCCTGGATCACGGCCGCTGCGGCCAGCTGGACGGCGTATTCGGTGCTGCTCAAGCGCTGGCCGTCGGCGCTGGGGCCGGCCGAGCGGCTGGTGGCCATCATCGGCGGCGGGCTCGTGGTGCTGCTGCCCACAACGCTGCTGGAAGCCGCGCTGACCGCCACGCCGGTCTTCGGGCCGGGTGCTGCCGGTTTGGTGTTGCTGGCGGCGGTGGTGCCTGGCGTGCTGTCGTACGGCGCCTATTCACTGCTGCAGCGTGAACTGGGCGCTTCCCGCACGGCGATGATGCTGTATCTGGCGCCGGTTTATGGCGCACTGCTGGCCTGGCTGGTGCTGGGCGAAGTGCCGCACTGGTACCACGCGGCGGGCGCGGCGATGATCCTGCCCAGCATCTGGCTCGCTACAAGGCGGCCGGCGCAAGCTTCATCGGTGTCTTCAGCCAAATAGCCCCGGCGCGCGCTGCGGGTCTCCGTCTTCACTGTAAAAGCAGTCGGGGCACACCGCGCGGTAGCTTTCGTTGCCACCGATCATGACCTGCTCGCCTTCCTTTACGCGCCGCCCCAGGGCGTCAACGCGCAGGTTCATCGACGCCTTGCGCGCGCAGGCGCAAATGGTCTTCATCTCTTCCAGGTCGTCGGCCAACGTCAGCAGCGCGGCCGCGCCGGGGAAGGCATTGCCGCGAAAGTCGCTGCGCAGGCCGTAGCACAGCACCGGCACCGGCCGCTGGTGCGCCAGGCGGTGCAGCTGGCTCACCTGCGCGGGGGTGAGGAACTGGGCTTCGTCGATCAGCACGCAGGCGATGCCTTCGCCCAGCCAGTCGCCGTCGAACACCGTGTCCGCACCGAAGGTCTCGGCGGACCGCTGCAAGCCCAGCCTGGACGCGATGACGCCGCTGCCCG
>JANMKK010000331.1:0-2727 GCA_031372005.1 Rubrivivax sp. | reverse complement strand
CGTCAAGCTTGCGGCCAAGGGTCACCAGCCGCACCAGCGCGCGCACCCAACGCTGGCGGAAGACGCTCAACGCCACCTCGTCCAGGCCAAACCGCAGGACCGTGATGACGATGAAGATGAGGCGGCCGAACTGCCTCAAGTCAAGTCCTGGCAGCGATCCTGGCAGCGATCCTGGCGGCGATCCCGGCGGCGTGTGCTGAGCACTCGCTGCACACGGGTCACGCGCGACGCGCGCGCCATTGCTCACCCAGCGTCGCCGCGCCCTTCATTGCGGCCTGCACCGCAGAAGCCATCATCCGGCCCATCTGGTGCAGCGGCTGCGCAACCTTGGGGCCGAAAAGGCGGTCCAGATCAGCCGCCACATCCCAGCGCAAGTTCTGCAGCAGCCAGTTCACGTCGGCCGCCAGCTGCGCGTTGCCGTCAATCTGCACGGCGGGCGCAACGCCTGCCAGGGCGCGCGTCAGCGTCAGGGCCGGGTTGCTGGCGTCCAGCGTGACGGCCAGATCAGGGCTGGCGGGTGCCGACGCACCGCACCACTCCAGCAGCCCGGCCGGCGTCACGCGCCATGCCAGCACCGGGGGGGCGGGCAGCAGGCTTGGCCAGCCGGCAAGGGTCAGCGCCAGGCTGGCACCGCTGTGCGGCCGCAGCTTGTCGGTGGCCACCGTCTCGCTGGCCAGCACATGGTTGAGCAGCAAGGTCAGGCGTTCGGCCAGGGCCGGCGCCAGGAGAGCATTGAGACTGTGAAGCATTGTGCGATTGTAGGCAGCCAAGGCCTGCGGCGCGCTGTGCAGGGCCACGGCAGGGCCCAAGGTTGCCACGGAAATTGGGCGAGAATCTGGCGCTTTGCAGCGGGCGGCGAGGCCAATTTCCATCGGTCACGGGGGTTGCCCGGCTTTTGCAATATTTCCATCGGTCATCCGTGCCTGCCCCGCTGCGGCTTGATCCCCGTTTCCCAGCCGCCCGGCCGCTTGCGGCACCCCCACACCGATGTTCGAAGACCGAGGCTACAAACGCACCTTCTACAGCGCACCGCAGTCGGTG
Organism: Rubrivivax sp.; assembly: GCA_031372005.1. Classification (GTDB taxonomy): domain Bacteria; phylum Pseudomonadota; class Gammaproteobacteria; order Burkholderiales; family Burkholderiaceae_C; genus Rubrivivax. Next base: position 1,686 of record JANMKK010000331.1, on the reverse strand, counting down.
ACGTCGCTGGTGGCGGCGTTCATGGAGCCGGCGCTAACCGTGCTGGTGTTCCTGGCGGTGTCGGCGGCGTTCAATGAGCCCATCGGCCGCTCTGATCTGACGCTGTGCCTGCTGGTCTTTGCCTTGACCTTCCCCGGCCGAAACCGCTTCTGGGACCGACCGCTCAACGCCGCCGTGGACATCAGCACGTCGTGGCTCAGCCTGCTGTTCATCCTGGCGCTTTGCGGCTATGCCACGCGCAGCCTGCTGCTCTTTCAGCCCGACATCCTGCTGTGGTGGATGCTGATCACGCCGGTGCTGCTGTGGCTGACCTACTTCGGGGGCCGCAAGCTGTTGCTGCACTTGGCGTCCCTACCCGAGAACCGCCGCAGCGCGGTGGTGGTGGGCGCGGGCGCATTGGGCGTGAAGGTGTCCAGCGCCTTCCAGGCCCGCGGCCACGCCGGCCTGTCCTTCCTGGGCTACTTTGACGACCGCGCCGACGAGCGCGTCGACGCCGACGCCATCGGCGCCCGCCTCGGTAACCTGAAACAGGTGGCGCCCTTCATCCGTGAACATGGCGTGCACGAGGTCTACATCACGCTGCCGCTGGGCTCGCAGCCGCGCATCCTGGAGCTGATGGAACAGGTGCAAGGCACGACGGCGAGCGTCTTCTTCGTGCCCGACGTGTTCGGCATCAGCATCATCCAGGGTCGGCTGCAGGACATGAACGGCGTGCCGGTGGTGGGCCTGTGCGAGACGCCCTTTACAGGCACCAACCGGCTGGTGAAAACATTGTCGGACCTGTTGCTGGGTTCCGTCATCCTGGTGTTGATTTCGCCGCTGCTGCTGGCCATTGCCATCGGCGTCAAGCTCAGTTCACCCGGGCCGGCGGTCTTCAAACAGCGCCGCAACGGCCTGGACGGCGAAGAGATCTCGATCTACAAATTCCGCTCGATGCGGGTGCAGGACGACGGCAACGTGGTGCCGCAGGCCGTCAAGGGCGACCCGCGCATCACACCCTTCGGCGCCTTTATCCGCCGCACGTCGCTGGACGAGTTGCCGCAGTTCATCAACGTGCTGCAGGGGCGCATGAGCATCGTCGGCCCACGCCCGCATGCCGTCGCCCACAACGAACAGTACCGCCAGCTCATCAAGGCCTACATGGTGCGCCACAAGGTCAAACCCGGCATCACCGGCTGGGCGCAGATTCACGGCCACCGCGGCGAGACCGACACCATCGACAAAATGCAGGCGCGGGTGGAATACGACCTGGAATACCTGCGCAACTGGTCGCTGGGGCTGGACCTGCAGATCATTGCGCGCACGATCAAGCTCGTGTTTTTCGACCGCCATGCGTACTGAGGCCCGCCCCTGCATCGCCATGCTGCGTGTGGCCGCTGCGCTGCTGGCGCTGTGGGCCGGCGCTGCCAGCGCCCAGCAGAGCCCCTGGTCGGTCGGCGGATCTCTGCTGTGGTCGCATGACGCCAACCTGCTGCGCCTGGCCGATGGGCAGGACCCGGGACCGGGCGAGAGCCGGTCCGACACGGTGCTGAGCACCGCCCTCGTCGGCGGGCTGAACCAGAACATCGGACGCCAACGCGTATTTGGCAACTTGACGTTGCGCGACAACCGCTTTGCGCAGAACAGCAAGTACAACAACCAGAGCTACAACGGCGCGCTGGGGCTGGACTGGTCGACCATCAACAG
>JANMKK010000303.1:0-9690 GCA_031372005.1 Rubrivivax sp. | reverse complement strand
AAGCTGCGCGTCGACCGCGACGACGACTTCCTCATCACCGGCCGCCGCCACTGCTTCCACTACGACGCACAGATCGGCTTCGATGAGACCGGCCGCATCCTGGGTGCTGATGTCACGATGGTCTCGCGCGCCGGCCACTCGGCTGACCTGTCGGGCCCGGTGATGACACGGGCGCTGTGCCACTTCGACAACGCCTACTGGCTGCCGCACGTCGCCGTCCACGGCTATTCAGGCAAGACCAACACGCAGAGCAACACCGCCTTCCGCGGCTTCGGCGGGCCGCAGGGTGCGATCGCGATCGAGTACCTGCTGGACTCGGTGGCGCGCGCGCTGAAGCTGGACCCGCTGGCGGTGCGGCGCGCCAACTTCTATGGCCTCGGCGACCACAACGTCACGCCCTATGGGCAAGTGGTGGACGACAACATCATCCACGCGCTGGTGGCGCAGCTGGAACACGAGGCCGACTACACCGCGCGCCGTGCCCAAGTCGCGGCCTTCAATGACAAGAGCCCGGTGCTGAAAAAAGGCCTGGCGCTGACGCCGCTGAAGTTCGGCATCAGCTTCAACGTCACGCATTTGAACCAGGCCGGCGCCCTGGTGCACATCTACACCGACGGCAGCGTGCTCGTGAACCACGGCGGCACAGAGATGGGCCAGGGCCTGAACACCAAGGTGGCGCAAGTGGTGGCGCATGAACTTGGTGTGCCCTTGAAGGCAGTGCGCTGCACCGCCACCGACACGCAGAAGGTCGCCAACACGTCTGCCACGGCCGCCAGCACCGGCACCGACTTGAACGGCAAGGCGGCGCAAGACGCTGCGCGCCAACTGCGCGACCGCATCGCGGCTTTTGCCGCGAAGACCTGGGGCGGCGCCGAGACCGAGGTGCGTTTTGCCGACGGCCAAGTGCATGTCGCCGGCCGCACCTTGCCTTTTGCCGAGGTCGTGCATACCGCCTACTTTGCGCGTGTGCAACTGTGGAGCGACGGCTTCTATGCCACGCCCGGCCTGCACTGGGACCGCACGACGATGCAGGGCCGGCCCTTCCACTACTACGCCTACGGTGCAGCAGTCAGCGAAGTCATCGTCGACACGCTCACCGGCGAATGGAAGCTGCAACGCGCGGACTTGCTGCACGACGCCGGCCGTTCGCTGAATCCTGCAGTGGACATCGGCCAGGTCGAAGGCGCCTTCATCCAGGGCATGGGCTGGCTCACCACCGAAGAACTGGTGTGGCACCCGGCCGACGGTTCGCCGCGTGCCGGCCTGCTGACCACGCACGCGCCCAGCACCTACAAGATCCCCACCGCCAACGACTGCCCGGCGGTCTTCAACACAAAGCTCTTCGACGGCCCGAACGTGCACGACAGCATCCACCGCAGCAAGGCCGTCGGTGAGCCGCCGCTGCTGCTGCCCTTCAGCGTTTTTTTCGCCATCCGCGACGCCATCTCGGCCGTCGGCGGCCACCGCGTGGATCCGCCGCTGCAGGCGCCGGCCACGCCAGAGGCGATCCTGCGGGCCATCACGGCGGTGCAGGCCGCCGCGTGAGCATCGACCTGCGCGCCGCCGCGTTGCAGTGGCTGGCGGCAGCGCGGCCTGCGGTGGTGGTGCAGGTGGTGGCGCACAAAGGCTCAGTGCCGCGCGAAGCCGGCACGCGCATGCTGGTGGCGGCGGACGAGGTGCTTGGCACCGTCGGCGGCGGGCAGCTGGAACTGAGAGCCATCGAAGACGCCCGCGCGCTGCTGATGCAGGGGGGTGGCGCGCGGCAGCAGTTGCAACAGCAGCAACACATCGCACTCGGCCCCAGCCTGGGCCAATGCTGCGGTGGTGCGCTCGACCTGCGCTTTACGCCGCTGGCCGCAGCAGAGCCTGACAAATGGGCGTTGGCCACACCGCGTTTCACGCTCCAGCTCTACGGCGCGGGGCACGTCGGCCGCGCCATCGTGCGGCTGTTGGCGGGCATCCCGTGCCAGGTGCAATGGATCGATGAACGGGAGCGTGAATTCCCGGCCGCACCGCTGCCGCCGCACATCCAGCGCCTGTGCGTCGAGCCGGTGCAGGCCGAAGTGGCGGCAGCGCCGCCGGGCGCGTGCTTTCTGGTGCTGACGCACAGCCACGCGCTTGACCTGGCCATCAGTCTGGCCATCCTGCAGCGTGCTGACTTTGCCTATTTCGGCCTCATCGGCTCAAGGACCAAGCGCGCGCGTTTCGAGCACCGCTTGCGCGAACGCGGCTGCGCTGCCGAGCACATCGACCGCATGGTGTGCCCCATTGGCGTGGCGGGCATCGAAGGCAAGGAACCTGAAGTGATCGCAGTGGCGGTGGTGGCGCAGTTGTTGTTGCTGACCTGACGCCAGCGCTGCGCTCGCCAACACGGGCGCGGCGGCGTATGGTTGGGCAGCGCGCAAGCTGCGTATACATGCTGCGTATACATGCTGCGTATACGTGCTGCGTGTGCCTGCTGCGGGCGGCCGTGTTGCACAGCGGCGCGGCTTGTCAGGCCAGCGCCAGCCGCCAGGCGCCTACTATGGCGTTCTTCAACCTATTTTCAGGAGACTCGCACCATGAACCCACGTGATGTCGTCGTACTGGGCGCAGCCCGCTCCGCCATCGGCACCTTTGGTGGTGCCCTGGCCGACATGGAACCGGCCGAACTGGCCGGCCTGGTGATGAAGGAAGCGGTGCTGCGCTCGGGCGTGGACCCGAAGGCCATCAACTACGTCACCGTCGGCAACACCATCCCCACCGAAAAGCGCTTTGCCTACGTCGCGCGCGTGGCCAGCATCCAGGCCGGGCTGCCGATGGACAGCGTGGCGATGTCGGTCAACCGCCTGTGCAGCAGCGGCTTGCAGGGCATCGTGACGACGGCGCAGAACATCCTGCTGGGCGACTGCGACTATGGCGTTGGCGGCGGCGTGGAAGTGATGAGCCGCGGCGGCTATCTGTCCACCGCCATGCGCACCGGCGCGCGCATGGGCGACACGACGCTGGTGGACACGATGGTTGCCACGCTGACCGACCCCTTCGGCGTGGGCCACATGGGCATCACGGCCGAGAACCTGGTCTCCAAGTGGGGCATCACGCGCGAAGAGCAGGACCAGCTGGCCGTGGACTCGCACCGCAAGGCGGCCGTGGCAATAGCCGAAGGCCGCTTCAAGAGCCAGATCGTGGCCATCGTCAAGAAGACGCGCAAGGGCGACGTCACCTTCGACACCGACGAACACGTCAAGGCCGACACCACGATGGAAAGCCTGGCCAAGCTCAAGCCCGCGTTCAAGAAGGAAGGCGGTTCGGTGACGGCGGGCAATGCATCGGGCATCAACGACGGTGCGGCCTTTTTCGTGCTGGCCGATGCTGCCGTGGCCGCTGCGCACGGCCACAAGCCGATGGCGCGGCTGGTGAGCTATGCGGTGGCCGGTGTGCCCAACGAGATCATGGGCGAAGGGCCGATTCCTGCGTCCAAGCTGGCGCTGAAGAAGGCCGGCCTCACGCTGGATCAGATCGACGTCATCGAAAGCAACGAAGCCTTTGCGGCGCAGGCCATTGCGGTCGCGCGCGGGCTGGAACTGGACATGAAGAAGGTCAACCCCAACGGCGGCGCCATCGCGCTCGGCCACCCCATTGGCTGCAGCGGCGCCTTCCTGGCCACCAAGGCGGTGTACGAGCTGCACCGCACCGGCGGGCGCTATGCGCTGGTGACGATGTGCATTGGCGGCGGGCAGGGCATCGCGACGGTGTTCGAGCGGTTGTAGGCAGCCTGCGGTTCAGGGCAGCAGGTCGGCCACGCTGTCCCACACCTCGGCCGGCACGCGGCCTTCGTGCCGCGCCGCGATGCGGCCTTCGCGGTCGATGATGATCGTCACCGGCACGCGGACGGCCCTGCGCCAGTCTTCGGGCATTTGCGCATGGCCCTGCCAGAAGCTCCACACGGGGCCTTCTGCAGCGGCCACCTGGCGGCGCGTGCGGTCGTGGCTTTGGGTGTCCGCGCTCTTGGCGTCCAGGCTCACCGTCACCAGGTCAAAGGGCTTGCCCTTCCAACCCTGGGCGTTGGCGCGCAGTTCGGGCATCTTGCTCAGGCACACCGCGCAGTCGGTGCGCCACAGCACCACCATCACGACCCGGCCGCGCTGCGCAGCCAGTGCGAAGGCGCGGTCGTCGAGCGTCCTGCCGCTGAACACAGGCGTTTGCGCTGCGGCCGCCTGGCACAGCAGTGCGGTGGTCCACCAGGCCCTGCACAACACTCGGCACAAGAGCTTTTGCATGGCTGTGGGTCGGTCAGCGTCCTCGGGTCTTACAGCGCGCCATGAACAAGACCACACCGAAGGACAGGACCGTCGGTGGACCGGGTGCACACGTCAGCGCCTCCCCCATCGGAAGGAGCCCTCTCCCCCTAACACCCGCGTTCCGGCCTGAAGCCGCAAAGCGGGTGTCTTGTTCCTGATGTCGATCGCGTTTCAGTGATCAAGGCAGCCGCGCCGGCAGCCCCACACGCATCGAAGGAGCTAAAACATGAAACGCCTGACCGCACGGACTGCGCTGGTCGCATTGCTGGCCTCACTGACCCTCGTCGCTTGCGGCGGCGGTGGCGGTGACGCAGCGCCGCCCATCGTCGCACCCCCCCCTGAAACCCTGTTCGTCACCACCAACGCCTGGGCCGGTGCCCGGCCCGCCGACGCGGAGGTGCTGAGCGCCGACGAATTCCGTCGCCGCCAGGTCGCTGGCGATCTGCTGGTCTCCACCGTCACCGCGCAACAGGCCAAGGGCAGCGCCAACCGCGCCCTGGTCGAAGCCGAACGCCAGTTCCTCAGCGGCAAGTCCGACTTGAGCCCCGACGCCCAAGCGGTGCTGGCGCAGGCCGCTGCTGCCATCAACCTCACCAACAGCCTGGAAGCGCAGGCCGTGGCCGCGCTGCCCGACGGCCGCAAGGTGGTGCTCAACGAACTGTCGGCCCGCATCGAAGCCGCAGCGGCTTCCTACCGCGCGGCGCGTGACCCGGCCAATGCGCGCGCGGCCTATGCGCTGTCGCATTCGCTGTCGTCTTCGCTTTTGAGCGACGCGATGAGAGCCCAGCTGCCCGCGCCCGCCAGCCTGGCGAGTGCGACGCTGGCGCAGGTGCAAGACGCCGCACGGCAGCTGGACGCGGCGCTGGCCGCGGTGCCCGAGATCGACCAGACGCGCCTGGACCCCGACACGGTCGCGACGCGCTCCAGCGCCAAGCGCGCGCTCACGGCCGGCAATGGCGTGGACACCGGTGGCGCCTGCGCGGCCACGGGCTACGCCAAGCAGTTCTGGTTTCCGCTGCGCTACTTTGTCTCGCCCATCAAGTCGCAGGGCGAACGCGGCACCTGCTGGGCCTTTGCGGCTGTGGGCGCAGTTGAGAGTCGTGAACGCGTGCAGAACAACAACCCGGCCAACGTGTCGGAGCAGTTCCTCGTCAACAAGGTCAAGCGCGAATGGTTCGAGAGCGACTTCGTCGACGGCGGTTCGTCAGCCAGCGCGCTGAATGCGGCGGTGGACCGCAACCAGTCGCTGATGCTTGAGGCAGGCTGGACCTACAACGCCGCCGCCGGCCGCCCCGACAACGCCTTTGACGCCGGCGTGGCAGGCACTGCCGCGTCCTATGCCGGCGCCTGCAATGGCTACAACGGCTGGTGTTCAGAGACCGCGCACCAGAGCCAGCGTTCTTGCACCACGGTGCTGGGCGTGCAGTTCTGCGGCTTCAACAAACAGGTCTTCAGCGGCACGGGCGTCGCCGCCAGCCGCGTCCGCCAGATCTGGGCCAACGGCGAAAGCTTCAATCTCAACCAGTACCGCGCGCTGCTGTCCAGCGGCGTGTCGCTGATCGCGTCGTTCCCGGTCTATGAAGGCATCATGGCCGCGCCGGCCACGGGCATCGTGTCCGACTACCGCAAGCAGATGCGCAACGCCGCCGGCATGCTGGTGGACGGCGCTTATGGCGGGCACCTGGTGCAGATCGTCGGCTTCATCAGCAACGAAGCACTGACCTGGCCCGGCGCTGCGCCCAGCGCGGTGGGCGGTGGGGGCTACTTCATCATCCGCAACTCCTGGGGCTGTGCAGGTGACGGCGGCTATTTCTACGTCCCGGCCGACTACGTCAGCAGCCTCTTCAGCAACCTGGAAGTGCTGGACTTCGACGCCCGCCGCAGCGCTGCCTGGAATGCCGACCAGGTCACGCCGGGTGGCAGCGCGGGCCTGGCCATCAACCCGCTGGGCACCAAGCTCGTCGATCTGCGGGTGCAGGACAACCTGGCCACCAGCTTCGTGGTGTCGCACCCGGTGGCCAACTATGTGCGGCTGACGGTGACGTCCAACCGCGACGGCCTGCTGTTTGACGGCCAGTGGCTGGTCAACGCGTCGCAAGGTGCAGCCCTCTTTGGCAACACGCTGCCCTTCACCTTCAACACCGAAGGCACCAGCACGCTCACCATCACCGCGCGCTATGGCACGCAGGTGGCCAGCGTCACCAAGCAGATCCTCGTCTACAACTCGCCACCCAGCGTGCAACTGGTCAGCAACGGCGTGCCGGCGCAGAACGAGAACTTCGTCATCGACGCGGTCCCCACCGACCGCAACGAAGCCGACCCGAGCGCGCTGTGCAACGCGATGAGCTGGTCCGTCACCGCGCCCGACACGCTGGTGTCCGGCAGCGGCTGCAACCGCACCGTGCGTTTTGGTGCCAGCGGCAACCGCGAAGTGCGCGTCACCACGCAGGACCGCGAAGGCCGTCAGGCCAGCGCCATCGAGACCTACGCCGTGACGCCGCCGCCCGTCAACCCGTACCCGCGCATCGCCAGCTTCGCGGCCTATTCACGCGACGCGCTGCGGGTGGGCAACGTCAACGTGGGCTGTACGAGCAACGTCGTGGCCAACAACGCCCGCATCGACCTGCGCCAGGTCGGCTGCAGACCGGTGTCCGTCGGTGGCACGGACATCACGCGTTATTTTTCGCAACTGGGCATCGAAAACCCAAGCGCTGAAGCCCTGACCTACGACTGGACCTACACCGCGTACTACCCGAACCCGGTCTTCGCCCCGCGCACGCTGACGGCACGCACCACCACGCCCAGCTACAACATGGCGCCGTTCATCTTCGGCGCCCGCGACACGGCGTACCTGTGCACGGTGGATGTGCGCGTCAATGCGCCGGAAGCGTCACGCAGCAAGACGCAGCGGGTGTGGAGCGGGCAGTGCATCAACATCGAAGACGCACCGCGCTGAAGACGATTTCTTGCACGAGCCCCGCGACTTGCCGTCGCGGGGTTTTTTTATTGGGCGTGTTGCAACGCCGCAGCTTGCACGCGCAGGCTGGCGGCACGCGGGTGCGACGCCAGGATGCGACGCGCCTGCTGCAGCAACGCATGGGCGCCCTGGCGCTCGTGCAGGGCCAGCAGGCATTCGGCCAGCACCAGCTGGGTTTCTGCCAGCCAGGGGCTGGTGGGCAGGTCGATCTTCTCGCGCAGGTCCAAGGCCCGCTGCAGGCGTGTCCTGGCCTGCGCAGGCTGCCCCGACTGCAGCAGCAGGCGGCCCAGCGTGTGGTCCAGCAAAGCACGGTTTTCGACATCGCGGCGGGCAAAGGTTTCGGCATCGCCCAGGCTTGCAAAGACTTGGATCGCTGCCTGCGCCTCGGCGGCTGTGGGCGCAGTGCGGGCCAATGCCGCCAGCAGTTGCAGCGGCCCTGTCAGGTCGCCAGGGGTCGCTTTTGGCGGTGCCTTCAGCGCAGCCAGCAGCGTGGCGCGGGCGCCCGCGGAATCACTCGCTGCATGGGCCAGATCAGCCCGCCGCGCGATCATCAACGCGCGTGCCGCGCCGGCCACCGGGTCGTCCGCCGCCCGTGCGTCCAGCACGGGCTGCACTTCGTCGAGCAAGGCGCGGGCTTGGGCAAATTGCGCCTGCAGGATCAGCAGCCGGCTCAGGCCCAGCCCCACACGGTGGATGACGCGCTGGCGCGCCGGTTCACCCGCCGGCCACCGCTGCAGCAGGCTGCGGTACAGGGTGTTGGCGCTGTCCAGCGCACCGCGGTTCAGGGCCAGTTCGGCGCGGACGGCAATCTGGTACGGGGCGTTGCCGGCAAAGGGCCCCACGATCTGGTCGGACAGTGCAATCGCCTGCTCGATCATCGGGTCGGCCTCGGCCCGCCGGCCGGCTGCGGCCAGCACGCGGCCCAGTTCGAAGCGCACCGCGCCAAGCGACAAGTTCTTCGGGCCCAGCACGGCTTCATAGACGGTCAATGCGCGGCGCAGGTACTGCTCGGCTTCCACAAACCGGCCCTGCTGGCGCAGCAGGTCTCCGTAGTTCTGGTAGCCGAAAGCGGCCTGGTAGCTCTTCGCACCCGTGTCTTTTTCAGCCGCAGCAATGCCTTGCAGATAGAGCTTTTCGGCGTCGTCCTCGCGCCCCAGGGCTTCATGCGTGCGTGCCAGATAGAAGGCCGCGCGCGCGGGCTGCGGACCCAGGGTGCCGCTCGCCGTCAGCTGCGCCAGGGCCGGTTCCAACTGGGCTTTAGCTTCTTCGTAGCGCTGCACCTGGTACAGCACGTTGCCCATCAGCACCTGCGCCTGAGCCAGCATTTGGGTGGGCGTGCTGCGCTGGCCTTGCAGCAGCCGCAGCGCCTCGGTGGCTGCGGGCAGCGCGGCCTCAAAGTTGCCGCCGCGCGTGATCGTTTCCGCCAGGGCCAGACGCGCGGTGGCATGGCGCAGGTCGTTCTGGCCGTGCAGCGCCTCGGCCAGCCGGGCGGCTTCTTCAAGCAGTTGCTGCGCTGCGGGCAGCAGGTCCAGTTCTTCACTCAGGCCGCCCAGCAGTGACAGCAGTTCCAGGCGCAATTCGGTCGGTTCCTTGTAGTCGGTCAGCAGCCGCTGGGTGCCCACTTCCAGCAGTTCCTTGCCCGTCACCTGCCAGGCCGGCGTGCCGCCCGAACCCTGGCGTGCGCTGTTGTCGAAAAGGCCGACCAGGAAACGCTTGGTGGCCACCGCGCGTTCGCCTTCGCTTCGCGCCAGCCGGGCCTGCCACAAGGTGCTGAAGAGCCCTGCGGCCAGCACCCCCACCAGCAGGCCGGCGCCCGACAGCAACAGCCGCTGGCGCTGCCACAGCTTGCGCAGCCGGTAGGCCAGCGTGTCGGGCCGGGCCTGCACCGGTTGCCGCGTCAGATGGCGGTGCAGGTCTTGGGCCAAAGTCTCGACGCTCGGGTAGCGCTCGGCGATGTCTTGCTTGAGCGCCCGGTTGAGGATCGCGTCAAGGTCGCCTCTGAGCGCCCTGGCCGCGCCCGGCTCGCGGGCGACGCTGCTGGCCAATGGCAAGGGCAGCAGCTGCAGCGCGGCAAGCGCTGCTTCCAGCCCGCCTGGACCCTGGCGGTTCAGGTGGTAGGGCTTGACGCCTGCCAGCAGTTCATAGGCCACCACGCCCAGGCTGTAGGTGTCGCTGGCGGTGCCGATGGCCTCGCCGCGGATCTGCTCTGGCGACGCATAGTCGGGTGTCAACACGCGGCCGACCGCTTGTGTGAGCGCTGAACCGGGCCCGGACCCCGCTTGATCGGGTGTGGGGTCCAGCAGCGTGGCGATGCCAAAGTCCAGCAGGTGCGCCTGGCCTTGCGCGTCGACAAGGATGTTCGACGGTTTCAGGTCACGGTGCACCACCAGCCGAGCATGCGCATGCGCCACCGCCTGTGCCACCTGCAGGATC
>JANMKK010000296.1:0-1859 GCA_031372005.1 Rubrivivax sp. | reverse complement strand
CTTCATGCCTAGACTCCGATGCTTCCCATGCGTCCCACACGTTTGTCCGGCGGCGTGCTGTCGCGGCATTGATGCCCGGCCTGCGTCGTCGTCAGCAGAAACTTCTGCATGTCCCACGCCCCGGTCGGGCAGCGCTCGGCGCACAGGCCGCAGTGCAGGCACACGTCTTCGTCCTTCACCATCACACGCTGCGTCTTCAGTGTGCCACTCACGTACAGCGTTTGCTCGGTGTTCTGCGCTGGTGCCTTCAGCCGCATGCGCAGCTCATCTTCTTCGCCGTTGTCGGTGAAGGTGATGCAGTCGGTGGGGCAGATGTCCACGCAGGCGTCGCATTCGATGCACAGCTTGTCGGCAAACACCGTCTGCACGTCGCAATTCAGGCAGCGCTCTGCTTCCTTGAAGGCCGTCGGCAGGTCGAAGCCCAACTCGACTTCGACCTTGATGCTGGACAGCGCTTTCTCCGCATTGGCCCAGGGCACCTTGAAGCGCGGGTCGTTGCTGGGTGAATTGGCGTAGCTCCACTCGTGGATGCCCATCTTCTGCGACACCAGGTTGACGTGCGGCGGCGGCCGCTGCGTCACCGGTTCACCGTGCAGAAAGCGGTCCATCGACACCGCCGCTTCGTGGCCATGTGCGACGGCGGTGATGATGTTCTTGGGGCCGAATGCCGCGTCGCCGCCGAAGTAGACGCGCGGCAGGGACGATTGAAAGCTTTTCGGGTCCACCTGCGGCATGCCGTGGCTGTCAAAGGCCAGGCCGCAGTCGCGTTCAATCCACGGGAAGGCGTTCTCCTGGCCGACTGCCACCAGCACCTCGTCGCAGTCAATCAACACCGGCGGCTCGCCCGTGCTGACGAGGCTGCGTTTGCCCTTGTCGTCATAGACCGCCTTGACGACATCAAAGCGCATGCCGACGAGCACGCCGCCTTCCACCACGAATGCCGTGGGCACGTGGAAATTGATGATGGGGATGCCTTCGTGCTGCGCGTCTTCCTTCTCCCACGGCGAGGCTTTCATTTCCTCGAAGCCCGACCGCACCACCACCTTCACGCTGTCCGCGCCCAGCCGGCGTGCGGATCGGCAGCAGTCCATCGCCGTGTTGCCGCCACCCAGCACGATGACGCGCTTCTTCACCGCCGTGACGTGGCCGAAGGACACCGAGGCCAGCCAGTCGATGCCGATGTGGATGCTGCCCGCCGCCTCCGCACGGCCGGGCAATTGCAGGTCGCGCCCGCGCGGCGCGCCGCAGCCGACGAATACGGCGTCGTAGTCCAGCGCCAGCAGCGCCTTCATCGAATCGATGCGCTGGCCCGACTTGAAATCGACACCCAGGTTCAGGATGTAGCCGGTCTCTTCGTCGATCACGCTTTCAGGCAGCCTGAAGCGCGGAATCTGCGTGCGGATGAAGCCGCCCGCCTTGGCTTCGCCGTCAAACACCGTCACGGCATAACCTTGCGACGCCAGGTCTCGCGCCACCGTTAGCGACGCCGGCCCGGCGCCGACGCAGGCCACCTTCTTGCCGTTCTTGGGCAGCGGCTGGGGGATCATGGCGCGCACTTCGCCGCTCTTGAAATCGGCCGCGACACGCTTCAAGCGGCAGATGGCGACGGGCTCTGGCTTGGCGGTGTTTTCTTCTTCGGCGCGGCCGCGTCTGCAGGCCGGTTCGCAAGGCCGATCGCAGTTGCGGCCCAGCACGCCGGGAAACACGTTGCTGACCCAGTTGACCATGTAGGCGTCGTCGTAACGACCCTGGGCAATGAGCCGGATGTATTCCGGCACGGGGGTGTGGGCCGGGCAGGCCCATTGGCAGTCGACGACCTTGTGGAAGTAATCCGGGTCGCTCACGTTCGTCGCTCGCAC
>JANMKK010000283.1:0-12122 GCA_031372005.1 Rubrivivax sp. | reverse complement strand
GCACGGCCGCCTGAAGCTGCGCGAATTTGCCGACGGCAGCGCCGAACTCATCCATTACCAGCGCCCCGACAGCGGCGACGCCCAGGCCAGCGACTACGTGCGCGTGGCCGTGCCTGAGGCATCAGCGCTTCGCGAAGCGCTGATGCGTCGGGCACGGCGACGCGCACGTAGTCGCTGGCTTTGGCGTCGCCGCTGTCGGGGCGCTGGTAATGGATGAGTTCGGCGCTGCCGTCGGCAAATTCGCGCAGCTTCAGGCGGCCGTGCGGCACGCAGAAGAAGGTGTCGTCCTGGTGGATGGTTTGGGGTTCGCCACGGGCTACAGCTTGCGCGCGTGGCAGCAGCGCGGCCACGCTGTCGATGCGGGCCTTGACTTCGATGTTGCGTGGCATGGTTCAAGCAGCCGCAGGTGCAGACTCTGCAGCGATCCTTCTCAACGCTTGTTCAAACACCTCGGGCGGCTGGCCGCCGGAAATCAGGTGCTTTTCATTGATGACGATGGCCGGCACCGACTGGATGCCGGCGCGCTGCCAGGCCTGTTCGGCCGCGCGCACCTCGTCGGTGTAGCGGCCGTCGATCAGCACGGCTGCTGCTTCTGCGGCGTCAAGGCCGACGGCTGCGGCCAGTTCCACCAGCACCTCGGGCGCGCCCGGGTTGCGACCCTCGCCGTGGTAGGCCTGGAGCAGCGCGTGTTTGAGTGCGCGTTGAAAGTCGGCACCTTGCAGGCCAGCCCAGTGCAGCAGGCGGTGCGCGTCGAAGGTGTTCCACACGCGCAGCCGGTCGCCAAAGACAAAGCCCACCGCCACACCCCGTTCACGAATGACGCTGCGGTTGTGCGCCAGTTGAGCGTCGTCCATGCCGTACTTGGCCTTCAGGTAGTCGCCGGCGTCGGCACCTTCGGCGGCCATGGTCGGGTTCAGCTCGAAGGGCTGGAAGTGGAGATCGACGGCGATGTCGGGGCCGATTCTCTCCAGCGCCCGCTCCAGCGCGTTCAGGCCCACGGCGCACCAGGGGCAGGCCACGTCGGAAACAAAGTCGATGCGCATGGGGTGGTGAGAAGTCGAGGTGGGTGCAGTGTACGAAGCGCGGCCGCTGAAGGTACACGCTCAAGGAACACGCTTGATACAGCCATTCAGCGCTGCCGCGCCAGTTTCGGGTCCAGCAAGTCGCGCAGGCCGTCGCCCATCAGGTTCAGCCCCAGCACGCTCAGCACGATGGCCACACCCGGGTACAGCGCCAGCAGCGGCGCCTGGAACATTTGCGACTGCGCTTCATTCAGCATGCGGCCCCAGCTGGGCTGCGGCGGCTGCGTGCCCAGACCCAGATAGCTGAGCGCGGCTTCGGCGAGGATCGCGGTGGCAAAGCTGATGCTGGCCTGCACGATCAGCGCGCTGGCGATGTTGGGCAGCACGTGGTCCAGCGTGATCGCCAGCGGCCCTTTGCCGGCCGCGCGCGCGGCGGTGATGTAGTCACGTGTCCACACCGCGTTGGCCGCGCCGCGCGTGATGCGCGCAAAGACGGGACTGTTGAAGATGCCGATGGCGACGATGCTCATTACCAGGCCCGGGCCGTAGATGGCCGTCAGCATGATGGCGCTGAGAAGCGCCGGGAAGGCGAATGTGAAGTCGCTGGCGCGCATGATCAGCTCTTCCACCCAACCCCGGCCGTTGGCACGCGACGCCGACGCCAGGCAGCCCAGCGCCACGCCAATACCCAGGCCGATGCCGACCGCGATCACCCCGACGACGATGCTGTTCTGCGCGCCAACCAGCAGCTGGCTCGTGATGTCGCGGCCCAGGCTGTCGGTGCCCAGCCAGTGCGCGGCGCTGGGGCCTTGGAGCTTGGCGGGGATGTCGATGTCGGCGGGCGGATAGGGGGTCCACAGCAGCGACAGCAGCGCAGCAAAGGCCAGCAGCAGCGTCAGCACGGTGCCGACGACAAAGCTCTTGTGGTGCAGCGAACGTGAAGCCAGCAAGGTCAACGAATTCATGCCGTGCGTCATGCCGTGCGCAAGCGCGGGTCGATCACGGCATACAGCAAGTCGACGATGAAGTTGACAAACACCACCACCGCCGCCAGCAACATCACCACGTCGCGCACGACGATGAGGTCGCGGTTGCTGATGGCCTGGAACACCAGCCGCCCGATGCCGGGCAGCACGAACACGTTTTCAACGACGATGGTGCCGGTAATGAGGTTGGCGAATTGCAAACCCGCCACTGTCAGCACCGGAATCATCGCGTTGCGCAGCACGTGGCGCCACAACGCCTGGCGCCTGGACAGCCCCTTGGCGCGCGCGGTGCGCACGAAGTCTTCGCGCATCACGTCGATGACGGCCGACCGCGTCACCCGCGCCAGGATTGCGGCCTGCACCAGGGCCAGCGCCACGGCCGGCAGGATGAGCGCGCGCACCCCTTCCCACAGGCCGCCGCCGTCGTCCTCGGTCCAGCCCGGGAAGCCACCCGCGCTGACCCACTGCAGCTTGACGGCAAAGAGCAGGATCAGCAGGATCGCGAACCAGAAGTTGGGAATGGCAATGCCGATCTGGCTGGCCGCCATCACGCCCACATCACCCAGCCGGTTGTGGCGCGACGCGGCGTACACACCCAGGCTGAGCGCCAGCACCACGGCCAGCGTCATTGCCATCAAGGCCAGGGGCAGCGTGACGCGCAGGCGTTCGACGATGAGTTCTGACGTCGGGGTGTCGTAGCTGATGCTGCGCGCGGTGTCGCCCTGCAGCAGGCCGGCGACCCAACGGACGTAGCGCGTGGTGGCCGGCTGGTCCAGGCCCAGCTTGGCATTCAGCGCGCCCAGCGATTCCGGCGTGGCAGTGTCGCCCAGGATCACTTCGGCGGCGTTGCCCGGCAGCAGTTCCAGCACCGCAAACACCACCAGCGACGCGACGACCAGCGTCGCCACGAAGGTGGCCAGGCGTTTGAGCAGGAAAGGGCCGAATGAACTCATCAGAGAAATATGATGCCTTAAGCCCAGTCGGCCTTTGAGGACACTGCCATGCACAGCGGAATTGACTTCAACACCTCTCAGGTCTTCATCGGCGGCGTTTGGCGCGCGAGCGATTCGGGTCAGACGCTGCCGCTGCACAACCCGTCCGACGGCACGCTGCTGGCGCACATTGCACGTGGCAATGCGGCCGATGTCGATGCCGCCGTGCAGGCCGCGCAGGCTGCGCTGGACGGCCCGTGGGGGCAGCTCAACGCCACCGAGCGTGGCCGGGTGCTGATGGCAATGAGTGCCGCCGTGTTGGCGCAGGTGGATGAGCTGGCGCGCCTGGAGGCGCTGGACGTGGGCAAGCCGCTCAAACAAGGCCGGGCCGACGCCGTCGCGCTGGCGCGCTACCTGGAGTTCTACGGCGGCGCGGCCGACAAGGTGCTGGGCGAGACGATCCCTTTCGTCAACGGCTACACCGCCTTCACGCTGCGTGAACCGCACGGCGTCACTGCGCACATCGTGCCCTGGAACTACCCGATGCAGATCATCGGCCGGAGCTGCGGCGCGGCGCTGGCGATGGGCAATGCCTGCGTGCTGAAGCCCGCCGAAGAGGCGTGCCTGACAGCGCTGGCCTTTGCGCGCATCGCTGAAGCGGCGGGCCTGCCCGCCGGTGCGCTGAACGTCGTCACCGGGCTCGGTGAAGAAGCCGGCGCCGCGCTGTCCGCGCACCCCGGTGTGCGGCATGTGTCGTTCACGGGGTCGATGGCCGTGGGTGCGTTGATCCAGGCCGCTGCGGCGAAGAACGCCGTGCCAGTGACGCTGGAGCTGGGCGGCAAGAGCCCGCAGATCGTCTTCGACGACGCCGACCTGGACGCCGCGTTGCCCTTCCTGGTCAATGCCGGCATCCAGAACGCGGGGCAGACGTGTTCGGCGGCGTCGCGCATCCTGGTGCAGCGTGGTGTCTTCGACGCCGTGGTGCAGCGCATGGCCGACCGCTACCGCACGCTGCGGGTGGGGCCGGCGTTGAGCGACCCCGACGTGGGGCCGCTCATCAGTCGGCGGCAACAAGAGGTGGTGCAGGGTTATCTGTCAATGGTGCGCGACGGCGGGCTGCAGATTGCCGCGCAGGCTGCGCTGCCGGCTGACCTGCCGACGGGTGGGTGTTATGTCGCGCCGACGCTGGTGGCCGGCGTGCAGGCCGCGCACCGCATCGCGCAGGAAGAAGTCTTCGGGCCGCTGCAGGTGGCGATCGCTTTCGGTGACGAAGCCGAAGCCATCGTGATCGCCAATGGCACCGCATTCGGTCTGGTGGCGGGGGTGTGGACACGCGACGGCAGCCGCGCGTTGCGGCTGGCGCGCAAGCTGCAATGCGGGCAGGTCTTCATCAACAACTACGGCGCGGGTGGCGGTATCGAACTGCCCTTTGGCGGCGTCAAACACTCGGGCCATGGGCGCGAAAAGGGCTTTGAAGCGCTGTACGGCTTTTCGACGCTGAAGACGGTGGCCATCAAGCACGATTGAGGGCCGGCGCCAGTTGTCATACACTGTCTGACAGCAAAAATGTGGAGCAGTGCCATGCGCGTCAACGCCCGCCTTGACGAAGCCACGCAGCAGCAGCTGCAATACATCACCCAGGCCACCGGCCAGAGCGTGAGCCACGTCGTGCGCGAAAGCGTGGCGCAGTATTACGCGCAGGTCCGCCGCCAACGCGGCCCCAGTCGTTTGTTGGCGATGGCCGGCAAGGGCGACAGCGGGCGCAGCGATGTGGCGTCCACGGTCAAGGCTCAGCTGAGCCAGATACTGGAATCCAAGCTCGGGTTGGCGCCGCCGCCGGCTGAATCAAGATCTGCGGCACCGCGCCGCAAGGTCACTGCGGCCCGATGATCGCGGTTGACACGGGCTACTTCTACGCCTTGACCGACCGCCGGGACGCCTGGCACGCGCGGGCCCTGGCCGCCACTGAAAGGCTGGGCGCTGAGCCCATGGTCACCACCTGGCCTGTGCTGACAGAAGCCTGCCACTTGCTGACCGCACGCCTGGGCGCCGAATTTGCGTGTGATCTGATGGCCGATGTGGCCGACGGCGGCATCGACGTCTGGACCCCGCCTGCAGCAGACCTCGCCCGCATCCCGGCACTGATGCGCAAGTACGCCGCACTGCCGATGGACCTTGCCGATGTCAGCCTTGTGCTGCTGGCCGAACACCTGGGTCATGGCCGTATCCTCAGCACTGACGAACGCGACTTCGGCGCCTACCGCTGGAAGACCCGCAAACCCTTCAAGAACATGCTGGCGGAGACGACATGACAAACCCCATTCGTGCGGGCCGGCTCGACGGCAAGGTGGCCATCGTCACTGGCGGTGGCTCGGGTTTCGGCGCTGGCATCTGCGCCAAGTTTGTTGCCGAGGGCGCGCAGGTGGTGGTGGCCGACATCCAGCTTCAGGCGGCGATGGACGTGGCCGCAGCGCTGGGCCCGTCTGCGCGTGCACTTCGGGTGGACGTGGCCAATGCCACCGACGTGCGGCTGATGATGGAAGCGGCTGAATTGCACTTCGGCCGCATCGACATCCTCGTCAACAACGCCGGGGTCACGCACCTGCCACAGGCGCTTGAAGAGGTGAGCGAGACCGACTTCGACCGCATCGTCGCCGTCAACATGAAGGCCATCTTTCTGGCCATGCGCGAAGTGGTGCCACGCATGAAGGGCAATGCGCCTGGCCGCCAGGGTATCCGCGGGGTAGTGCTGAACATGGCCAGCACGGCCGGGGTCAGCCCGCGGCCACGCCTGGGCTGGTACAACGCCAGCAAGGGCTGGGTCATCACCGCCACGCGTGCCAATGCGGTGGAACTGGCGCCGGCGGGCATTCGCGTCGTCGCGCTGAACCCGGTGGCGGGTGAAACGCCACTGCTCAAGTCCTTCATGGGGCAGGACACGCCGGAGATGCGCGCCAAGTTCCTGTCCAGCATTCCGCTGGGCCGCTTTTCGACGCCCGAAGACTTAGGCAACGCGGCGTGTTTTTTGTGCAGCGATGAAGCGTCGATGATCACGGGTGTCTGCATGGAGGTGGACGGTGGGCGTTGCATCTGAATTTCAAAACACGCCCCTGCTGCGGGGGTTTGCAGTTGGCGCCGCTTTAGTGGCAGCAGCTTTCGGGTGGGCCTGCGCGCCGGCCGTGAACGCAGCCAGCCACGCGGTCGTCGGCACTGTCACCGTCGGGCCGCAATGCGGCGGGCCCCAGCGCGAGGGTCAGAGCTGCGACATCGACTACGAAGCCGTGGAAGTCCGGCTGGTCAATGCGCAAGACGCCATGGTGGCCAGCGGGCGCACCGATGCGAAGGGCCGCTTCAGCCTGGCCGCGCCCGCCGGCCCGTACACCCTGCGTGTCATGTCGCCCAAGATCGTGCGTTGCCCGGAGCATCCGGTCGTGCTCCCGCTGAGCCGCACCGTGCCGCTGGTCGTTGCCTGCGACAGTGGGCGGCGTTGATCCGCAGCCAAGGCCCAGCAGGGCTGTGAGTCCACGGGAGGTAGTTTCAAATTCGGGTTCTCACCACCCCCCAGTCCCGGGGTGCCGGCGTCAATTCCGATCAAGCGCCGCCAGAGGCCGCTTACTCTACGGAACGTAAAGTTTTATGGGTGGCAAGTTTCTGCCTGGTTTTTGAAAAGTTCTGGGAGTCGCATTCATGATGAAGTTGAATGGTTTTGCCATCGGGCGCTCTGCCCTCATCGCGGCGTCCGCGCTGACCGCAGTGGCAGCAGCATCGGCACAGGCGGTTTTCGTCCGCGGCTTCGAGGGCACCTCGCAACTGGACAACTGCGCGCTCAACCAGTGCTTTCGCCCGCCAGACACCATGGGCGCGATCGGGACCACCCAGTTTCTGGAAGCGAACAACGGCAGCATCGCCGTCTTCGACAAGGTCACGGGTGGTCTTACCAGCCGCGTCAGCATGCCCACGTTCTGGGCCAACGCTGGCCTGCCCGGCGGCGCCAGCGGCGACCAGCGCGTGTTGTTCGACCACTACACCAACCGCTGGATCATGGCTGGCTTTGGCACTGCCGGAAACATCATCAACGTCGGCATTTCCGACACGGCCAATGCGCTGGGCACCTGGAAGGCCGTGGCGATCACCGTGCTGCCGAGTGGCACGGCGGACTACCCCACGCTGGCGCTGGACGACAAGGGTGTGTACATCGGCACCAACAACTTCACGCCCAGCTTCACGGGCACTTCATTGCTGGTGATTCCAAAGACCAGCCTCTTCGGGGGTGTCGCGCCCACAACGACTGGAATGACTACCTTCACCACGCCGTTGGCGGGTGCAGACAACGGCTTCGCCATCCAGCCTGCCGTCAACTGGCAGGGCAACCCCAGCAACACGGTGTCGGTGATTGCTGACAGCCGCGATTTCAACGCGCAGGTTTTCTACAAGGTCACTGGCGTCAACGCGGCTGGTGCCGTGCAAACCGCATCAACGCAGATTGTGGGTTCGGGCTACACCGTAGCCGGTGCCGGCCGCCAGCCCGATGGGTCCCGCGTCGTGGACACCCTGAGCCCGCGCATTTCTGCCAACGCAGTGCAGTACAACGGCAAGCTCTATTCCACAGCCACCGTCATGGCGGACGCAGCCGTCGGTGATTTCGCCGCCGTGCGTTGGACCGTGGTAGACGCCAACACCGGGTCTTTATTGTCCAGCGGCAAGATTCAGCAGGTTGGCTTCGATTACTACGAAGGCTCCATTGCGATCAACGAATTCGGGGAAGCCGTCATCGGCTACAACAGGTCGGGCACGGCCACGACGGACGGCAACGGCGACGGTCTGGCTGACGGCAACATCAGCTTCATGGCCCGCGCGTACGACGCCAGCGGCGGCCTGCTGGTGCAGGATGGTGGTGAGATGCTTTTGCGCGTCAGCGGCATCAACGATTACCGCTGTGGCGCCCGCACGCCGGTGGACACGACATGCCGTCAGCGCTGGGGTGACTACGCGGCGGTCACCATGGACCCCAGCAACCACCACAAGTTCTACGCCATCGGCGAATACGCGTCGCAATGGGCCATCATTCCCGGCGTCACCACCACCGAGCGCGCGATATGGAATACCTATATCGCTGAAATTGCAATGGTGCCGGAACCCAGCCAGTACGCGCTGATGGCGCTGGGCCTGGGCGTGATCGGCTTCGCGGCACGCCGCCGCCGCCAGCAAGCCTGAACGCGCCGCATCAATTGCGGTTGCCTCAAACCCCGCTGCGGCGGGGTTTTGTCGTTGTGCGCCTCATGAAATCTTGTAAGTCTGCAGATGAATGCTGGTCTCGGTGGCGCCGATGCCCTTGATCAGCCGCACCCTCTCCAACACCTCGGCCAGTTCAGCCAGGTTGCCGGCGCGCAATTCGGCCAGCAGGTCCCAGCGGCCGTTGGTGTCGTGCAGCGCCGCCACGCCGGGTTCGCCCAGCAGAGTGCCAATGACGGCGCGGGTCTGGTTGCCTTCGACGGCGATGCTCATCCACGCCGTGATGCGCTGGGTCTGCGCGTCGGGCCGCAGCAGCACGGTGTAGCCAACCAGCACGCCCTCATCTTCAAGCTTGCGGATGCGGTTGCTGACGGTGCCTCGCGATACGCCGAGCTTGTGCGCCAGCGTGGCCACGCTGGCGCGCGCGTCCTGCCGCAAGAGGGCGATCAGTTGCAGATCGGTAGAGTCCATGTGGCATTTTGGCAGCGACTGATGCCAAAACGTTAGAACCTTGACGAATACGAAGCAGTTTTGCCGCTTCTCTTTGCCAGCCGTGGCCGAAACAATCTGGGCTCATTGAAGAGGACATGCTCATGACGACCCTGCTCAGCACACTGGACATTGCCCGCATCGTGGCTGCACACGGCCTGCCGCAAGTGTTGCGGCGCCTGTTGGCTGCCATTGAAGCCGACTTCCGCCGCTGGCCCGAATTCGACAAGGTGGCGCGGGTGGCCAGTCACTCAGCAACCGGCGTGATCGAGTTGATGCCGGTGGCCGATGCCGCGCAGTACAGCTTCAAGTACGTCAACGGCCACCCCGGCAACGCCTTGCGGGGCCTGCCCACGGTGATGGCCTTCGGCGTGCTGGCCGACGTGGCCAGTGGCCTGCCGACGCACGTCAGCGAACTGACCATCACCACGGCCATGCGCACTGCGGCCACGTCGGTGATGGCGGCGCGGGCGCTGGCCCGCGCGGATGCGCGCACGATGGCCCTCATCGGCAACGGCGCGCAAAGTGAATTCCAGGCGCTGGCCTTCCACCATCTGCTGGGCATCGATACGCTGCGGCTCTTCGACACGGACCCTGCCGCCACTGCCAAGCTCATGCGCAACCTGCGCGGTGTGCCGAACCTGCGGTTGCAGGTCTGCAGCAGCACCGAAGAGGCCGTGCGCGGCGCGGACATCGTCACCACCGTCACCGCCGACAAGCGCAGTGCCACCGTCCTGAGCCCGGCGATGCTGGAGCCCGGCATGCACATCAACGGCGTCGGTGGCGACTGCCCGGGCAAGACCGAGCTGCACCCTGGCGTGTTGCAGGCCGCGCGCGTCTTCGTCGAATACGAACCGCAAACACGCATCGAAGGTGACCTGCAGCAGATGCCTGGCGACTTCCCGGTCACCGAACTCTGGCGCGTGTTGCTGGGCCGGGCGCCTGGCCGTGTGCATGCCAGCGACGTGACGGTGTTTGACTCGGTCGGCTTCGCGTTGGAGGACTTCTCCGCGCTGCGTTTGATGGCCGGCCTGGCAGCAGACCTGGGCCTGGGTCAGCCTATCGACTTGATCCCGGCGCTGACCGACCCCAAGGACCTGTACTCGCAACTTGCGCAACTTGCGCAACTTGCGCAACTTGCGCAACCGGCGCAACTGGTGCATCTGGCGCAACCGGTGCATCTGGCGCAACCGGTGCAACCAGCGGCTACCGGTCCGCAATTGCGCGCGGCCTGACTGGCGGCGGCCCAAGGCAAACGGTCGGGTCGCGTCAGCGCTCAACGGCTGCGCTGAACCGCGCTGACCGGGGGGTTCAATTGCGCTCATGGCGGTCCGCTGCCGCAAACAGGTCGGCCGCAAAACGGGGGTCCTGCGCCATGATCTGCTGGCGAAAGTGCGGACACGCGCAGCCTCGTCATGGCGTCTCGCCACGTGCCGGCTTTCTTCGCGCCGGTAGGACAATTTTTCCAGCCAAGCCCGAAGGGCTACCAACCAGGTTGCGGCCACAGTGGCGCCGCGCGGGGGCTGTGGTCTTGACGGGGCGTTAACGGTGACGGTACTCATCTCAGTGCGTGCGGCCCACCCCGCCTGCGGAAGCGCTGTGGCCGCAGGTTCGTGCGGCCCTCGCCACGCTGCGGCAGGCGTTGGCACCCGCCGGCTTTGACCCCCGGCACGACGCCGTGCAGATGCGCCTGACCATGGCCGATGCCACCGCCGCGTTGCTGGGCCCGGGCGCTCGTCGCGCGAATCGAACACGCGCAGGCTTCGATGAACCTGTGCCTGTTGCCCCTGACCACGCGTGACCCGCGTCGCCTGGTGGCGCCGATCTGGTGCCGCGCGAACTGCCGCTGACGCTGGACCCGGTGCATGGGGAGATGATCTGGCACCTGCACCAAGACACCCACCCGGCCCACCGCTGGCAGCGCGATCAAATTTCGGCAACTTCTGCCGCCGCTGCTGCCTTGGCTGCGGTAGCAGCCACCTGAGCGCTGAGCCGGCGGCGCAACCCGCGCATCAGGCCGCTCAGATCACGCTGGCCATCGCTTCCGCAGTGCGTTCGACATTCCCGGTGTTCAGCCCCGACAGGCACAACCGCCCGGACCGCACCAGATACACGCCAAACTCTTCGCGCAGGCGGTCCACCTGCGTCGCGCTCAAGCCCGTGTAGCTGAACATGCCACGCTGGCTCAGGAAGTAGCCGAAATCGCGTTCTGGCCGTTTGGCACTGAGCACGCCGTGCAGGCTCTTGCGCATGGCCAGGATGCGGTCTCGCATGCCGGCCACGTCCGCTTCCCAGGACGTGCGCAGCGCGGGTTGCGTGAGCACCCGGCTGACCACACCGGCGGCGTGGATGCCGGGGCTGGAATAGTTGCGGCGCACGGTGGCCTTCATCTGGCCCAGCACCAGATCGGCCTCGGCCGCGTCGGTGCAGACCACGCTGAGCGCGCCGGCGCGTTCGCCGTACAGGCTCATGCTCTTGGAAAAAGAGTTGGCGACGAAGAAGGTCAAGCCCGCTGAAGCCAGCGCGCGCACGGCAAAGGCGTCTTCTTCGATGCCGTCTCCATAGCCTTGATAGGCGAGGTCCAGTTAGGGCAGCAGTTCACGCTGCTGAAGCACGGGAATCAGCTGCGCCCACTGGTCGCGCGTCAGGTCCACGCCCGTGGGGTTGTGGCAGCAGGCATGCAGCAGCACCACGCTGCGCGGTGGCAGGGACTGCAGCGTGGCCAGCATGTCGCTGAACTTCAGGCCACCCGTCTGGTTGTCAAAGTACGGGTAGGTTTGGACGGTGATGCCGGCGCCTTCAAACATCGCCCGGTGGTTGTCCCAGCTGGGGTCGCTGAGCCACAGCGCGCTCCCGGGCAGCCAGCGGCTGATGAAGTCCGCGCCCACCTTCAGCCCGCCGCTGGAGCCCACCGTCTGCAGCGTGGCGGTGCGGCCGCTGGTGACGGCTTCGTGCCCGGCGCCGAACAGCAGTTGCTGCACCGCGCTGCGCATCGCGCCCGAGCCTTCGATCGGCAGGTAGGGCTTGGCGCCGCCTTCGGCCAGCATCTGCGCTTCGGCCTGGTGCACGCAGCCCAGCACCGGGATGCGGCCGGCGTCGTCGAAGTAGATGCCGATCGACAGGTTGATCTTGTCCTTCCGCGGGTCTTTCTGGAAGGCGTCGTTCAGGCTCAGGATCGGGTCGCCCGCGTAGGGCTCGATGTGGCTGAAGAAGCTGATTGGCGTACCTTCGTGCTGCGCACGCCGGTATTCGCCCTTGGGGCGGCCCGGCGGGCTCATGATGCCAGCGCCTTTTCGATGTCCCGGCGCAGGCTATCGGGCGTGTCGTTGGGGGCATAACGCTTGAGTACCGTGCCGTCGCGACCCACCAGAAATTTGGTGAAGTTCCACTTCACACCTTCGCTGCCCAACAGGCCCGGTGCCTGAGCCTTGAGCCACAGCCACAGCGGGTGCGCCTGCGCG